>JBILLA010000174.1:0-5532 GCA_044376365.1 Bdellovibrionota bacterium
TCCACAATTCACAACGCTCGACTCGCTCTCGGCGATTCAAGGCATCATACTTGGCTCGAATCAACGCGCAAAACAAGCTTCTGAAATCCTACGAAAGGCAAAGATCGATGCACGAGCTATCCTTTCTCCGACTGTCGCTGCAGGATCCGAACGACTTCGGATTTGCCTGCACACATTTAATACACCACCTGAAATTCAAGCGGTCTTTTATGAACTCTCACAAGCAGCCCTATAAATTTTTCATGACTGGCATTGGTACTGATGTCGGAAAAACCGTCGTCAGTACTATTATGACGGCTGCACTCAATGCAGATTATTGGAAACCTATTCAAGCTGGAGATCTTACAAATTCTGATACGATGAAAGTACAGCGAGGAGTGCTTGAGTGCCTGCCTTCATACAATGGTACATTTCATTCTGAAGCATATCGCTTACCATTCCCACTCTCTCCTCATTGGAGTGCCGAGCAAAGTCAAACCATCATTGATACCGGTTTGTTGACGCTGCCTGAGACCTCCAATCATCTTATCGTCGAAGGCGCGGGTGGATTAATGGTACCGATTACAAGAAATTTTCTTGTCGCTGACCTTATTGCTCATCTTGGCATTCCAACATTTGTTGTCTCACGCCACTACTTAGGAAGTATTAATCACACACTACTTACTCTTGAAGCACTCCAAGCTCGCAATATCCCAATTGCAGGACTTATCTTTAATGGTGATGAAAATATTGGAACTGAGTCAGTAATCTGCGAGCGTCATCCATCATTGCGCACACATCGTATTCCCCAGGCTCACACACTCGACACTGCCTTTATCCAAGAGGAAATAGGACGGATGCAGGAGTTTTTGAATAGCTGAAAGCGGCTTTCAGCTATCAGCTATAGGCTCTCAGATATATGAAAAAGCCCCCTGGAAACCATTCATTTCGTGCGTTTTTTGGCGTATAATGCGTTTCTCATACCCTCATGTCCCGTATAGCATCACTCGACAAACAGTTTATCTGGCATCCCTTTGAGCTTCCCGAATCTCTTCCTGCGATTCCAATAACACATGCCAAAGGTGTTCACCTCTATACAGAAGATGGCCGAGCTATTATTGATGCAATTGCATCTTGGTGGGTCAATCTTCACGGGCATGCTCACCCTGCTATTACCCATGCTATTCAGCAACAGGCTGAAAAAATACATCACATTATTTTTGCTGGCTTTACTCATGAACCGGCAGCGCTGCTTGCTGAAAAGTTAATGACAAAACTTCCAGCGAATCAACACAAGCTGTTTTTCTCTGATAACGGCTCTACTGCTATCGAAGTTGCACTCAAAATATGTATCCAGTATTGGAAAAATCTTGGTATCAAGAAAACAAAAATTATTGCTCTCGAGCATGGATATCACGGCGATACCTTTGGTGCTATGGCTACAGGAGAACGATCAATATTCGTCAAACCATTTACTGAGTATCTATTCGAAGTATGCTTTATCCCTTCGCCTGCGCTCGATCCGCAAGGTGCTCGTGATGCACTGCAAGCAATCGCTGAAACGAATGATGTCGCTGCTTTTATCTTCGAACCACTCATTCAAGGTGCAGGCGGCATGTTGATGTATGAGCCTGCAACTCTGGATACATTGATTCAACTTGCCCATCAATATGACATTCCATGCATAGCAGATGAAGTCATGACTGGCTTCGGAAGAACTGGCAAATGGTTTGCCAGTGATCATCTAAACGAAGCTCCTGATCTTATCTGTCTTTCAAAGGGACTCACTGGTGGCACACTCCCCCTCGCTATCACGAGTTGCTCTGAAAAGATATTTCGAGCCTTTGATTCGACAAGTAGAGACAAAGGCTTCTTCCATGGGCATTCATTTACTGGAAATCCCCTTGCCTGTGCGGCTGCCGTTGCAAGCTTTGATCTGCTCAATACTGACGAATGTTGGCAACAGATAGGGTTTTTAAGCAATCACCAACGCGCATTTAGTGAAATTATTAAGCATCACCCTAAAGTTCACTCAAGTCGAAGTTTTGGTACCGTGTGCGCATTCAATGTAAAAACTGATACAAACTCTTCATACCTCAACCCCGTGCGTGATGTCGTTATGAATTACTGCTTACAGCATGGTGTCATGATTCGACCACTTGGAGATCTTATTTACATACTCCCTCCCTACTGCATCTCAGAGCCTGAACTTTTAACAGTCTATGAAGCTGTCACCGCAGCAATAGATCGCCTTCCGTAGCATCATGTCACGCACAAAAATATACATCACGAAGTATGGGGGCTATCACGGATCAGCAACATCACTTGATGACGGAACGCCAGTGTTTCGTCTTGATCAGACAACAGAGGAACATATCACCACTAGCCTTACGAGGGCCTTTAAACAGTCTGGGGCGATGACGACACTCGATAGAGTCTCCAAGCTGGCACTCGCAAGCGCACTCCATGCTTGTAAAGATGATAGCTTACCACTTGACTGCTCTGTCATAGCAGCATCTGCCCGAGGAGCTACCAGCACGCTTGAACAGGCGATAAAAACTTTTCATAGTGAACACCGAGTTGCGCCATTAACATCACCTCTGACTACTGCTGGTGGCATTGCAAGCACGCTAGCCCGCATGCTCCACACAACAAAGAGTAATCCAATTACGATTGGTACTTCGATGGCATGCGCATCTTTCTTTGAAGCTCTCTTAATTGCGCAAAGTTTACTGCTTGCAAAAAAAACAAAGCGCGCGATTGTTGTTGGCGCCGAAGCACCACTAACTGCATTTACCATAGGGCAAATGAAAGCGCTCAAAATATATTCACCGTATCAAGCAGATCCTCACCCCTGCCGTCCTTTTACCTGTATTACTGAACACAAAAATAGCTTAGTCCTCGGCGAAGGTGCAGGCTGTTTCCTGCTTGAAACAGAAGAAAGTCTCGAAGAAACACAGCATACGCCAGTGGCATGCATCGATGGTATCGGATTCTCGCAGGAACTAACCAGCACACTAACTGGCATGACTGATGAAGGCACTGGATATCTTGCGGCCATGCAACAAGCCCTTACAGAGGCATCAATCACTCGTCCTGATCTTGTTATTGCTCATGCAGCTGGAACGGTTGTTGGGGACGGCGCAGAACAACAAGCACTCACCACTCTTTTTGCAAGTGACGTGCCTGCCGTCTTTTCAACCAAGCATGAGACTGGCCATACCTTTGGCGCCTCGGCTGCGCTCTCAGTACTCTATGCACTTGATTGCTTCAACACACAGCAATTACCACGAAATCCATCTGGATCATTCATGCAACAAACGTTTCATGCTCACATGACGCGCAACGATAGATCCATTCACTCATGTCTTATGAATGCATCAGGATTCGGTGGAGTTACACTCTCAGTAGTTTTGAGCCGCCCACACTCGTAGTGAGTCTGGGATTTTTCCTGCAAATGAAACCGTCGCGCCTTTTTGGTGAGGATTCATTTTGTGATGGAATGAGCGTGGCCCAAGCTCATTCAACTCTTGTGCTTTTGCAGCAATGTCCTTATCAGTCACATCACGCCATGCTTTTGAAAACATGACGTTATTTTCTGGGGCATCAAACTGTGCAAGGTTGTACATTGACTGATGGAACTTGGGCCAAAAATCACGATAATGCTCTATTTTACGCTTGAGATTCAGCCATGATACATGCAGGACTGAAGGCAACAAAGAAAGTGATTCTTCAAAAAACGGCTTAAACACTTCGGGAGGCATAGAGAAATTGGGCACCTCAACAGGCACAATGGAACGAACAGACTCTTTCGTATCACGGTAAATGTAGTTACACGAATCAGAATCGAATGGCCGTGGATATTCATGACCAGTATCATCCAGCACTCGTACGTCATGAGGAATTCCATGAGTTATGCGAGGATCGTTTTTACTTAAACGCTGCTTCCAGGTAAAAAAATCAGCGCGTATACGTTCAAAGCTACCCCAAAACTCAACCATCGGTAGGTACACAATAGGCACTTCTTCAAAAAGAGGCGCAAGAAGCTCTGGTAACTTTCGAATACGAGGAAAATCATGCGGCGCAACAATTTCATCAGTATCAGTTTGCCAACAAAAATCTCCTGTGCAGCGAGCACGCGCTTTGGCTTTTAGATACCCATCCATATATATCGCCCAACGCGGATGAGTAAAATCTACAGGAGATACATAGAACGATACACGCGAATCGCGCCGAGTTAGTTTTTCGAGAAGCTCAAGGGTTCCATCGGTGCTACCACCATCAACAATTGATACTTGATCACTAAAACCAAGTAAACTCTCTATGCATAGCTCTAGAGGATACTGACGTTCGATACAATTATATGTAGTCGTGTATGATGAAATCGAAACCATTGCTTGTAATGCCTCTTATCCCTAGCTCCAAAAAACAAATCGACTGCACAACGATAGACTCCATGTCATACGACATGAGCTGTAAGCTTTCAATTATATAAGATTAGAGACTATTTCTAATGCTTAAGCTGCAAAAAAATGAATGCATTCATCCCATCACCATATAGAAGAAGTGAGATAGGCAAAATATGCCTCCTAACACCTTTTTCAAAGCTTATATACGAATAAATCGGATTTTTACCCTACTCGGCAAAAACTACCATTTTCCCCTTTACTTATAACTCAGCATCTCCGATGTCTCTATCTAAGCAGAAGACATGTGTTGTGGTTCCTCTCGCAAGTTATGAACCAGCGATACAAGTTAACTAAACAGTAGTACCTCAAAGTCCAAGGATGGGTTGAGAGGTAGTAGTAACTTCAAGGAGGAATAAACATGCCAGTAACCATTAACTCGAATATCGCGTCCCTGTCAGCACAGCGTCGACTCGGTATTGCCAACGAATCGTTGAACAATACATTTCAACGATTAAGCTCAGGACAGCGTATTAACAAAGCAGCAGATGATGCTGCGGGTCTTGCGATTGCCGACTCTTTAAAAGCTGATCAGCGTATTGGTGGTGTAGCTATCCGAAACGCAAACGATGGTATCTCAACAGTAGCAATTGCGGATGGTGCATTAAACGAAATTGGTAACGTTCTGTCTCGTCTGGCAGAGCTTGCAACGCAGTCAGCAAACGGCACGTTCTCTACGACACAGCGTTCTGCGCTTCAGAACGAATTCTCAGCACTTGGTTCAGAGATTGAGCGTATTGCAACAGTGACATCATTCAACGGCGTAAAGCTCTTGTCTGGTGGTCAATCGGTGGTCTTGCAGGTGGGCTTTAACTCACAGTCAACCTCACAAATCAGCATTACCAACGTCTCTGGAACACTAAACTCACTTGGTCTTGCCGCGGCAAACTCTTCTGCCATGTCGTACTCTTTAACGGGGGTAAGCATCGACCAGGGGCAGTCAGCATCGCGTGTTGCACTTGATGCAATCAACGGTGCTATCTCTTCGCTTGCAAGTACCCGTGGTAACTTGGGTGCTGCAGAAGCAAGACTTCGTGTTTCGATTAACAACCTTTCGGTTGCACGTGAAAACTTCGCTGCTGCTGAA
>JBILLA010000175.1:0-5486 GCA_044376365.1 Bdellovibrionota bacterium
GCACCATCGAGCGATGCAATCGGGTCTGCAATTGATTTTTGAGGAGTCGTTGCCTGTTTCGGATCAGATGAGAATTCGCTCATGCGTCGTGCGTTTCAATAATTTCACAGAGGATATGAACAAGGACGATGTGAATTTCTTGAATACGTTCTGTTGCTTGGTGAGGGACGATGATTTGGTAGTCAGCGCTGTGCTTGAGTCGACCACCGTCTTTCCCTAGGAACGCAATCGTTTTACAGCCGCGCTCTTTTGCGGCAGCAAAGGCTAAGATTACATTTTCAGAGTTTCCCGACGTAGAGAATCCTATAAGGACATCATTGCGTGAACAGAATGTTTCAGCTTGGCGGGCAAATACCGTGTTGAATGCATAGTCGTTCCCCCAGCAGGTCAATGTTGGGCCATCGATAAAGTGCATGGCTTTAATGCCAGGACGTTCTCGTTTGTAGCGTGCAACCAGTTCCTCGGTAAAGTGCATTGCATCGGCAGCGGATCCACCATTGCCGCAGAGGTATATAGTCCCACCGTTTTGTTTCGTTGCAATAAGCACCGATGCAATCTGCTCAAGTGCTTGAATAAATTGCGCATCACGGCACAACTTTGCCTTCAGATCAGATGCTTCGGTGAGGATTTGGGTGATGAGATTTTTTTTATCCATATGCAGGGAAACTTTATCAACCTGCTGCTCGAAGATAAAGGTATGAAAGCACAAATTCACTTTGCCCCAACTCTTTCTCAGGATTCACCCAAAATAGCCCCCCTCCTAACGCATAAAATCCCCCAAGAGAGGCCAATATCATTCCAAGAAGTTCAAAAGAGCATAGAAAAGCTGCTGTCAGGAAAACAGGAAGTCACGCCCCAGTCTATTCTTCAAACGCAGATGATTTGCCATCGATATCAGGTTCAGATTGAAATGGTCAGTAAGTGTGCAGAAGCGGCCTCCTCAACCATGAAGAAAATACAGCAGGGGGGAGCATGAGTGCTTCGCGCGTGCTTCCGATGGTGCAAAAAAAGCTTCGTATTGAGCATCGTCTTGCTGGGAAAGAGCTCTGTACGCTTGGTCAAGAGTTTGGTCGTGTGAAGGCGAAGCTCGAACAGGAAACAAAAGCGCTGAGCGCACTGCGCAATAGTTTGGATAATGCAAAGCAGGGGGCTCTTGTCGCTGTTATTGCATCAAAGCAAGCGCAAGCAACGCAATCTGTCGGTATTCAAAAAACTCGATTTGATTTGGTCTCGTTACATCGAGCAGCAGCTGAAAAGCAACTTCGAAGCATCGACAAGAAGCAAGACTATGTCGATTCCTCTATTCGAATAGAGGTACGCCAGCTTGAGGAAGCAAAAGAAGATATTCGCCAAGAAGAAACAGCAGAAACGTTCATCATACACCATGCTCCTTGGGCAATTATGGAGCAACATGGAGTCTCTGCCGCCGCTCCCTCGAGCACTCCCACGCGATCATCCGTGCAGTTTGAGCACGTGCTTCCTCATGCTGTCGAGGCACGGTTTGTTGGCAGTGATCAAAAAGAGGTTTCAGTCTATGCCGCCCAGTTAAGCTCCGGTACGGTCGCCGTTTCGCTGGCGTGTAATGCACAGGAATCATTCACGCGAATTAAACAGCATCGTCGTTCACTAGAGTCAGAGCTTGAAGCAGTCGGGGTAAATGTTGCAAGCCTGACGGTGAAACAGGAGCAGCACTAGTATGTACGATCCGATAAAGCTCCTCATTGTTTCAGTACTCCTCACGTGTGTGCCGCTTGTTCTTATGGGATGCACGTCCTACTTGAAGATTCACATCGTGCTTAGCTTTATTAAAAATGCTCTCGGTACACAGGCAGTGCCTGGTGGTCTTATCGTCAGCTTTCTGAGCATTCTCATGACGCTCTTTATTCTTGAACCAACTGTCACCAAAGTAATCGAGCGTGCGCACCAAGAGCAACCCGCTTTTGATAAAGTTTTTTCTGATGTTCATGAGGCAAAAAAAATTGCATCAGTTGCAACGCCATACTTTGAGTTCCTTCGTGCTCATACAAAACCTGAAGCAGTTTTGTTTTTTCAGGGATTACGCCAGCGTCTTCTTGCATACGAGGGAACGCTGCCTATTGATGATCCTCAGCAGTTGCATGCATGGGCAGTGATGCTTCCAGCCTTTCTTTTAACAGAGCTCAAAGATGCATTTCGCATGGGAGTGATGCTCTTACTTCCATTTCTTCTTGTTGATCTTATCGTCTGTAATACCCTTGCTGGTCTTGGTATGCATATGGTGAACCCCTTAACGATTGGACTGCCACTGAAGCTCTTCCTTTTTTTCTCTGCCGATTGTTGGACTCTTCTGATGAAAGCACTCATTCTTTCGTACCAATAGGATATGGAACAGCTCATTCTTGAAAGCGCGCGTATCTTTACCTTTGTTTGTGTCTTACCACTGCTTTGTACGACGTGCTGCTCGTTGGTAGTTGCATTTCTGCAAACCATTACTCAAATTCAGGAACAATCGTTACTCTTTTTGGTAAAATTAATCGCCATTATCGTCTTACTGTGTTTTGCAGGGACAACTATAACAGAGCTCCTCCAAGCGTTTACGATATCAACCTTTGAAATGCTTGGTAGGTCATGATTGAGTTTCTTCTTTTTTGTAGCGGTTTTTTTCTCATCATACCAATTCTTGGCTCACTGTCTGTCATCGTTCGAATGAGTCTTTGTATAGTCTGTGCGCTTTGCTGCTATGAAGTGAATGTACCTCTTGAGTTTCCTTTTTTATTTCACGCATTACTCTTGGTCTTGAGTGGTATTGTTGCAGGTGCGCCGCTCCTGATGATGCAACTTGCATGGTCTAACCTTGCTGAGAGTATTGATCTTTCTCGGGGTGTTTCCATCGGTAGTAGCCTTCATCCGTTTAGTGAGTGGGCTGAATCGACGGCATCTTCCATCGCAGGATGGCTTTACTGTTACTATATTCTTGTTCGCACCGACGGTATTGAGCAGATCTTGTCGTCTTTTGTTCAGGTAAAGCTGCTCTCTAAGGTTCCGTTTCGAGAAATGGTGAACGGCTTGTGGCGAGAGGTCCCCGCGCTGCTCAGTAGCTACCAGGACTTTATGCTCTCATATGGATGGATATTCGCTTTGTTTATTTTTGTTGACTGTTATCTTGGCGGGCTTTCTCGATCGCTTCAGCAGCTCTCCCTCAGTGACCTCAGTATGCTCATAAAGCTCCTGTTCCTTGTTTTTATCGTAGGGCAGGGTCATGTCCTCTAAGCCCTTCCCAGCCTCCCCAAAACGACTACTGAAGGCCAGGCGCGAGGGGCGGGTGGCCAAATCTGCGATTCTAACGGGGCATATTGGTCTAACTGTTGGATATTGTTTACTATATTTCGGTTCGAATTATCTTTTGGAGTTCTTCAAAGCTGCGCTAAACTACTGTTTATCTTCAGCCGTGGATTCGGCTGAGAGTTTTTTTCTTCCTATCATTTTCTTAGCGCTCACGGGCGCTGGTTCGTTCATAACAATAGTGACAGTGGTTTTTGTATCGGTTGAGGTGCTTCAGCTCGGTGGCAAAATCTATCTTGGTGCCATATATCAGCAGCAAGATGGATCATGTTTCACTCGTGGCATCTCAAAGCTTCAGCATGCGCTAACCCAATCGTGGCAGCAGGTCTTGTACTTTGCCATCGGTATGGGTGGGCTGTGTATGGTGATAGCAAATGGTATGACGCGTGGCTCGTGCTTGGTTGTGGTGTTCGTTTTAGTGCTTCTTGGTGTTCTTGACTGGTGGCTACAACGACGAAGCTACCTTGAGAGTATGCGGATGGATATGAAAGAGCTCATGGATGAGCACAAGGAAAGTGAAGGCGATCCGCACCTGAAAGCTAAGCGGCAGAGCCTGCAACGTGCTTTTGCAAATGAACCACTCGAGATGCGAGTGAAAAGAGCAAAGGTTATTATAGTTGATCGAGATGTTAGTAGACGGAGCGGCAAAATTTATAGCAGAGCTGCATCGGCTTTTTAAAAGTGCCGATTCCTATGATGCTATCCTCAAAACAGGCGCAACCGTCCTGGCTAAAGAAGTTGGTGGTGACCTGATTCATGTGACCTTTTTCAAAGATGGGCAGCGCTATGCGCAAGGCTGGGGCGAGCAAGGTGATGAGAGTGTATTGCCCGTGCAGTATAGTGGAAGTGCTGTTAGCTTTACTGGCAAAATAATTAAAGAATCCATTTACATTAATGACACGCACCTTTCACGTGCACCGCTGAGCTTGCTTGAAGCACTTGAAGATCGTCAAACCCAATCATTTGCGTTTGTTCCTATACGTTCACAAGATAAGACTATCGGTTGGATTGAAGTGCATTTTCGCACTAACTACCATCGCTTTCGTAAAGAAGAGATATTCCTTCTTGATATCGTTGCTGAGTATTCGCGCATGTACCTTGAGCAGTTTGAGCTTTCACAGCAGGCTCCTGCACTTGAAGTTCCAGAAGATATCCCTACTGTTGCGACAACGCTCAATGACGAGCTGTATCGAGAGCGTCTGCTTGAAGCACGGTTGCAGTATCGTCGGTTACTTGAGTACGGCAATATTATTATTGTTCGTACGAATGAGAAGGGAGTTGTTACAGACGTTATTGGTGACACGGAGAGTATTTTCGGTGTTTCTGCAGGTGAGTTGGTCAGTGATCTTGGAGTCTGGGAGCGTTTTGTTCCACCAAAAGATCTTCGTATCCTGATGCGCCTTGTTCGAGCAGGAGAATCTCACCAAGTGGATCTCAAAGAAGAGATCCGTGTTATTAATAAATCAACTGGTGCCGTTCGTCGTCTCTTGATTCGTGGTGTGCCTATCTTTAATCAGGAAAACGTTTTTACTGGATGGGAAGGATTTGCTGTCGATATTTCTGAGAAGCATGCGGTTCAAGTAGCGCTCCAAGCTGAGCAGAAGCGCCTTGCTGCACTCTACGATATTTCTCAAAGTCTTAGTGTGTCGATGGATCCTGGAACACTCTTATTGACTGGTCTGCGCGCAGTCACAAAAGCATCAACGGCAGAAGCATCGTTTTGCTTATTACTTGATGAAGCGAGTGGTGGGCTAGAAATTGCTGCAACAGAAGGTTTCTCGCAGGAAGACCTTGCCGCGCTGCAGCAGACCTTGCCACGTGAAGCATTGTATCGCACGGTTATCACGAACAATAAAGGAATGATTGTCTCCGGCGATAAGCACCTCGATGGAGATCGATTAAAGCCAACGGCGCTCTCCTTTATGCGTTCTGCGTTAATTGTTCCGTTGACTGGCGATGATGGGACTAAGGGTGTGATTGCTCTCTTTGCGCGACGTGCTACTCGGTTCTCCTCACAAGATCTCGAAGTCGTTGAAGTTGCTGCGAAGCAAATTCAGGCGGCGCTCCGTCAGTCTGAGTTTTATGCCACAGAACGTAAAACCTCTGATGCTCTGGCATTCCTCTATCGATTAAGCCATGTGCTTGCTCAGTATCTGACACCAAAA
>JBILLA010000035.1:0-17018 GCA_044376365.1 Bdellovibrionota bacterium
CTGCTTGATACGTGCTTTAACTCAGCAGCGCAAGTAAAGTATCATGCTTTGGCGGACAGACCTGCAGACGTTGGTGGTAAACCAACTGTCAAAGCAGCATTCTTGCAGTGTCTTTCAGCGTTACTGCATGATGCTGCCGTCTATGTATTTTCACACACAGGAGAAGATGCACTTGTAGCAAAAGGAATTCCTGCTGATCATGATGCAATTTTACTCCTTCTGATTAGAAAATTTGCAAAAGCAGGTCTTTTTAATAAGTTTCATCTGTCAGAAGAAGAAGTGATGGGTGCAACATTCCCTCCAGAGTTTGCAGATGCGTTTGTTAAGACTCGTGATCCAAAAGAGCTCAGTCAGCTTCGTGATACACTTCATTATTGGAAAGATGCCGTTGGTGGCGTTGATGAGCACGATATTACGTCGATATTGCAGACATCTCCATCAAGTCAGCTCTATCGCTGCGTAGAGCAGTATCGCGGCGTTGCTCGTTACGTACATAACTGCCTCGACAATGTTTCTTATATCCCTACTGATCAAGGACATGCTTCTCGTGCTGAAATGATTGCGCTTAAAGCCTGTGAGAACGGAAGTTTTGTCCTCCCCCGTGCTGCGGCATGTTTGTCTCAACAGCAGATAGCAGAACTACCAGAAGCGATTCGAACAAGAATCCACGCTGAGCGTGACTATTACTTGGTCCGTAAAGAAATAGATTTTGGCTCCTACAAACAGCCAGTTGATTTTCTGGTTGAGTTACGTCGACGCTATCGTTTGGATGTACCCCCACTTGCCATTCCTATTTATCTTCGAGAGATTCGAGAGCCACAGCATAGTTATAAGTGGAAAAATGTTAAGGTTGGCAAAACGCTCCTTTCTAAGGATGAGTGCCTTCGTTCAACCTGGGCATCGATTGATGGCGATGTTGATTTAGTTACATCATCGACAAGTTCTATCTACCGCATTATCAAGGGTCAGTTTGATTATGCTCGTCGTAAGGTATCTGGAGAAGCTGCTGCTTTGAGTGGCGGATTTTTCAGAATGATTCTCAGTCAAGTGGATGATGCGGTTTCACCGCATGATTTTGTTCGCAAAACTGATGAAGAATTTATCCGAGCCTATTACCCAAAGAAATTCCAGGAATTTTTTGTTCCTAAAAAAACTGGGGGGCTACCTCGTGGGTATAATACCTATGTCACATCTTTACTAAGCTTTACACCAAAGACTAACATCGATTGGTATCAAGAACGCGTTTGCCCTAAAGATGTAAAAAAATGGATTGCTGGTCTTGATGCAATCGTAAAAGGATGGGCTGCTGAGCACGGAATTGAGTACAGTAATGAATTCTATATTGGTTCTGCACCGACAATCTCTAAGACGTTTAATATTCGTGCTTGTCATGCAGATAGCTCAGATCCGTTTCATTTTTTAAAAGAGCGTGGAGTTCATGCTTTAGAGACTTTCCCGGACGGACTCTACCTCAAACAATTCGGACGAGAAGATGATACATTTAGTAGTCGCCTCAGAGTCAATCACGGTGCGCTTGAGCATGGCACACAAGACCTCATCTTTAACATGGATGAGCATCTGCCTGGTGCTGTTGTAGTATGCTATCCAAAATCGTTCATTGATCCTAAGCGCAAAGAATATAATCTTCACAGCACTTATTTAAAGCTACTGAAAGAGCGTCTTATCTCTTACGTTCGTTTAACGAAAGTGGCATGGATTGAAAAAGAAACTTTAGAGCGAGGAGAGCGAACTGTTGCAGCAACTAATCGCCCAGTACTCGATTTCTATAAGATGAAATAGATACTTATTTAACGTAAATACACTGCTATGCTTTCACTGTCAGGTCATAATGTGGTTCTCGATAATGACGGCGCACCTGATGACCTTGCTGCGCTTCGCATGTTTGCACAAGCGGATGTCTTACATGGCACGGTTTCAACATATGGTTGTACTCGTCTTGATCGTGTCATTGAAAATACCTCTCGTTTTTTAGATTTAGCACCAGGTGCTGCTGAACATGAAGTTTTTCAGGGTGCAAGCGATCCTATCACGATGCACCCACATGGCGCGTTACCAACATATTTTGGTGAAAATGGGATATGTAATATTGAGCTCCCAGCGCTTTCAGATCAAATAAGGCAGGTCAAAAAGCTTCATGAGCTTGCTAATCGTATCGAAAGCCTTGAGGGTCAAGTTGATTATGTCATTACGGGGCCTTGTACAACCTTTGCACAACTGATCGATGCTTTTCCTTCTGTCATGCAAAAGATGAAAAGTATTCATTTCATGGGAATGGCGCTGGATGTGCCAGGTAATATCGGCCCAGCAACAGCTTTAGGCGAGCTGGAAGCCGAATATAATGTCTATCTTGATCCGTTATCGCTGCATAAAGTAGTGCAAGCTGCTGCTGAGTCTCGAATACCTTTTCGAGTTATTACATGGGATGCATGTTTAGATATACTCTTGCCTCAATCAGTACTCCTCAGTGCCAAGCCCATTGATGAACAGTCTCATTACTTACAGCAGATGATTCGTCGTTTCTTTGATATCTATGGAACCGATACCATAACTACAGAGCAGCAGAAGGTGCAGGATGAGCCTCACTATACATTTTGTGATCTTGTCGTGCCTCTTGCTATGACTGGTCGTCATGGTGATTTTGAACCTCTACAGCTCCATGTCGGAACAACTACAACAAATTGGGGCGTCACACGACAGGTGCAAGAACGTGGGCTTCCTATCGAAGTTTTTCGCGCTGCAGATGTAGAAAAGTTACGTCATGCTACTCTTGATGCATTAGGGTTTCGGTAGTAATGCACGTTGCCCAGTACGCACATCTAGTCGACTGGATGCTGCTGTCCTATACGTTCACGACGTATTCGCTGACCTATGGTAGTGTGTGCTTCTCGTGGCGAGAGTAGGTCAACAAATACATCTACTAAGTTTCCAGAAATTACAGAATCTGCCCAGAATGGTTCGCCCTCCTTGCGGTATACTTTTGCAAGATTTGCTGCATTAAGGAGCATTTGATGACAAGCTTCTTTCATGCGCTCTGGTGAACTACGGTAGAGTGCAATCGAAGCAAAACGGTGCTCCATGGCTTCTTTTGAATATGGCTCTGCAGAGCTTGTGAGATAATGATAGTGAAGAATTTCAGTGAAAAGCTCTGAGAAGGGCAGTGCTTCTTGCTCTTCAAAGGAGATCGTCTGAAGTCGTTGAACAATTGCACGCTCAGTCCATAGCAAACCGCCAATAAGCGAAGGATTTATGCCATGAGTCTCGTTAATTATAAGGCCTGATAAGACGCTATTAATAGCAGTAACAGAGCTTTGAAGCTCGTGCAAAGGTATCTGTGTGCCATACGTATGCATCTGTTGCATTGCAGTATTGAGAATCTCGTCAGTGGTTATTGGTGGTGTCTCTTTCACCGGCTTTGTCTGTTCGAAGAGTTGACGAGCCATCTGAATGCCCGTCATATCGCCTCCGGTGCTGTGCGTTTTGTTCAAGAGATCAATCCTTTCATCCGTTAAAGATGCTATCAATGGCGCTTGAATAGATGCAGGCTGATTCTTAATTATCCTGTCGAGTGCTCTTCGAGTATCCTCAGTACGTTCGTTGTAATGAGCAATAATACACCCAAGAAGCTCGTGTGCGTGTGGCACTTGGTAATGTATTGCTTTACGAATAGCTAAGAAGTGTTCATCAAAAAAAAGAGCATCATATCTGTTCTTTGAAAAGAGCGTAGGGTCAAGAGAGGGAACGCTGCGTGCAATCCAGATGAGTCGATTCAGCGCAATAGGCGAGACTTTTGTTGCTTGGCATAGGGTCACAAAATCTCCAATACCATAATGCTGATTTGAAAAGGTATTAAATCCTTCTCGAATCGTTCTGCCGTATACATTAACTGAAAAAATAAAATCAAGTGAGCGGCTAAGCGCTGCATCGTCTGGTTGAAGCCATGCTCTATGTTCGTTAATAGTGCTGTAGATAGCACTAATAAATTTAAATCGCTCAGGGTTCTCATGACCAAAATTTTTTATAGCGTCTTTATAGGAGGGATAGAACGCCGTATTTCGATCTTGGTAATGTTTGCTTTTGATAAATCCAATAAATGATAAAGCATTATGACGTGCGATATAATTCGGTTCATGAAAAATTAATGATGCTGCATCTATAAAGTGTTCGATAGTTTTTTGATATTCATGAACCGGGATGTCTGTTCTTTTTGGAGAATAGTTTTGCTCAGATGCTCGTTCAATGAGCTCTATAAGCAGTCTTGAAGCTTTGTCTTGGTCTTCTGTAAGAAGGTTTTCTTTAAACTGCTGTATTTTTTTTATTATGGAACTAAGAGAAGCCGCATGCTTTGGTGATGGAATATGTGAGGCAAGACGCTCGGGTGAAATGTCTAGCTGCAGCGCAACAATAATCTTATTGGCGATATCATGAGGATTCGTTCCTGTCTGTTTAATTTCAAAAGTCATAGGCTGTATCGTCGTGGATATAGTTATGCACTTTTGTGGTGTACTTGTGCGGTAGTATGTAGCCCTAAAGGATGAGTAATTACAGTGGGTTAGGCTTGTTCAATGATTCAGTACCCAGTGATACAGTGCCTCAAGCTGTTCTTGCGAGAGGTGCAGCGCCATACCTACTCGACAACCAAATGTATATGATCCGTAATCATGACTGTTGTTTTTTGAGAGATCAATTACTTCATTTATTTCCTCGCTTTACAGGGGCCTAATTGCTGAATTTGCAATGCCGGAACTGAAGGCTTGAAAACAAACATTCAATTCTATTAATACTGCTATTAGCTCAAGGCTCGTACGCTTGTAAGCATATACGATGGCGGAAAACAAAGAAGTCGTAGGAGGAAATGGATCAAAGAAATCACCGCAGAATATGCATTTGTTTTTTATCGCTAAGGCACGCAGGGTATCGCAGAAGATTACATCTATCAGGATTAATAAATAAATTAGCTAATTTTCCCCTGCATACCTTTGTGACACCTGCGGTAAAAAAAACTACCAAAAATTTATTTGTTATTTATAAACCTCATAGCATCTTCAACAAAACCATAACCAATCGAAGTAGGTTGTCTCATCTGAGCATCAATAATAGTAATGTCTCTATTTAGAATTTCTTGCCAATCCATTTCTTTTTTTCTTAGGGGCCCAAATCCTTTCATATCCTTGGAGCGACGCTGGCGATAGTAAAAATAATGAACAAAATTTGAAGACAAGTTATGCCTTTTCATGGCATCAGCAAAAGCAAATAGATAACTTGTACCTGACATAGTTACTTCGGGAAGTTTTAGTTTGTTACGCGCTTGAATGTCCGCATCTAAGACTTCAACATAGGGCAGTGGTTCATATTGAAGGGAAGGAAATAATAGATTTGCTATGTTGAGTAGGTCTAAGTCTTTTCCTCTTGGAGGCATTTGGTAATTCCATGGGGTGCAACTAAAAGAAGGGAAAGATGCTGTTTTTTTAGATTGTAGAGTTTTGTTTAGTTCTAATAAGACAAGACAAGATGCTACATCATTCCAATGAGATGCAGTCCTTCCAAACATTCTAAATGGATAATCTTTTTTTGCATCAATAAGAATTTTGGGTCCATCAATATAATTAATCCCGTGTTGATCAAGCATTACTTTCATCTGCTCATAAGAGCTTTGGCTTTGAAGTCTTGTGCTGGAAATGTACCTATCTGGCACAGTTTCAGGATAGACTTCCATTACATTAGGCGAAATCAACGTTATTAAAGATTTCCCTCTTGAAGCTTGATAGTCCTGTAATAATTTAATGTTTGTAAGGCGTTCTTTTGTCTTGTTTTCAAATAAACTTTTATCATAAGCGCGATTAAATGCACTTAGATGAATAGTCTGTACTAACTGATCATCTTGACCCATAAATACACTATTATTATGGAAAGCCGTTATTTGATTAAATAAATGAAGAAGTATTTCGTTTCCTAATTCAGTAAAAGGTTTCCAGAAGCCGCTTTGTTTTTTTGCAAGTTCATCTGCTTTTTTTTGAAATTTACTCTGCATAAAAGCTTTTTTAGAAAACTTAAGTCGATTTTCAACTTGTGCAACACCATAAGGTGCGAGTTCTTTAAAAACTGGGAGTACGTCGTGGATTAACGGGAAAAATAAAAAAAAGAGTGAAAGTCCAACGACAAATATCTGTAAGGTTCTAGTTTTAGAAGTTTTGTTAGTACTGTCGGAAATGCTCACCATATAAACCTAATAATCAAAACTGAAAATATATAAACGGTGAAAAATCTCTACCAGCAAGTGCAACGACTGATAGGATTAAAAGAAATGTCCAAGTAAATGCTCGAACTAATTCTTTGCTATTGTCTGAGAATTTTTGAATTACACTGTCAGAAACTTTTTGCCAGCCAGGAATCAGCGGATAAAGACAAATAAGATATGCTAAGAAAAGCATTGTTATTTCATAAGGACTGGTTAAATATCCCCAAAGTTTTGGCATCTGTGGAGCAGTCGAAGCAAACATTTGTTTGTAATAACTTAAAGCATGTGGCAAATCGTTAGCTCGGAATAACACACGACTTAGCATTACCAAAAACAAGGTAAACAAAACTTTAATTGCATTTGGTATATTTTTAGTCCATCTATCTAAAAACAACCTTTCCATTGTCATGAAAAGTCCGTGATAGGCACCCCAAAGAATAAAAGTCCATTGGGCGCCGTGCCAGAATCCTGAAAATAAAAATACAACCCATAAGTTAAAATAACTTCTAAAAGCAGAACATCTATTTCCACCTAATGGATAATATAGATAGTCTCTCATCCATCTACCAAAAGATGTGTGCCATCTTCGCCAAAAATCTGAAAAACTATTTGCAAGGTATGGTCTATCGAAGTTTTCTGGAAAATGAAAACCAAACATTCTAGCAATTCCAATTGCCATATCAGAATAACCAGAGAAATCAAAGTAAAGTTGCCCTGTGTATGCAGCCATTCCAACCCATGCTTGCGATACAGCAATAGACCCAACAGGAGATCCAAATATAGTATCTGCAGTGTGCCCAATGACATCAGCTATAAGAACTTTTTTTGCCAGCCCTTTTGAAAATCTTAAGATTCCTTCATATAAATCGTTAAGTCTTGTAGATCTACTTTTGAGTTCGGATTGAATTTCGGCATAACGAACAATTGGTCCAGCGATTAAGTGAGGAAATAAAAAAGCATATAAAAGATAATCAATAAGATTTTTTTCTACAGAACATTTTTTACGGTAAACATCTACTAAATATGAAATTGATTGAAACGTAGTAAACGAAATTCCAATAGGAAGAATTACTTTTTCCCACAAAACAGGTGATGCCCCGAATAAACTAATAGTTCGATTAAACTCTCCAACAAAAAAGTTTGCGTATTTAAAGTAGACTAGGGCTGATACGTTAAATGTAACAGAGCTCCAAATGGCAATTTTTGCTTTTGTAAGTCCGTCGGATTGTTCGTGAAAAAAACTAATAAACCTAGCAGATAAATAATTAAACAAACAAAACCCAAGAAAAATTAGTGCAAATTTTGGTTCGCCCCAGCTGTAAAAAAGTATACTTGCAGCAGCAAGAGATAAGTTTTTTAAAAGCCTAGGCGAAATTGCATATGCAAGAAGAGCAATCGGCAAAAAATAAAATATAAATATAAAAGAGGAAAAAACCATTTAATCTATTAACCTTTTAATTTCGTTTTTAATCCTGTATTTCTTTGCAGTGACATTGCTCTTTTAGCTACCATACTAAGGGCTTGTTTTGATCCAACAATAACCAGCAGTTTTTTGCTCGAGTAACTGCAGTGTACAGCAACTGACGCTCTAGTAGTGTAAAATGACTTTCGTTAAGTGCCAAGACCACACATGGCATTTCTGCTCCTTAAGACCTATGTACTGTAATGGCATAAGCTATTTGAAGTTGAGGGGTATCTGGAATAGGGGGATGAGTAGTGTCATTTGGAATTCCCAGAGAATGTATGATTTTCTTAATCTCTAAAGTATTGAGCAGAAAAGAGAGGATACGCATTTTAGATTTGCACTTTGGACGCTCCAGAGGATCAAGCTCGTATATTTGTTTTATGCACCGTGCTCAAGAAGAGGAGGGTTTGTGGGTTGTTTCATCATGAAGATCTTCAGTCAACTCTGGAGGAGTGAGTGTTTACAAGTATCGCAGTAAACTCGAGCCGCCCCGTGTTCGAATAGTCCGCAGTTTAGATACTCATCAAGCACAGAAAGTACTTCATCATGCAGCATCCCAAATTCGGATTGGAATCTCTCTTCCCAGCAGTACTCAAGTTTTTATTTTGCGTGGAGTGCTATTTGATAGAGTGTGCTTGATTCGGGAGTTCTTCTTTTGTAATGCTGGCACTTATCATGTACCTTCTCCCATGTGTGTCTCTGTAGCACATAAGATTATTAGTAAAATTGCAGGAAAAGTTTCCTTCCACCCCCGTGCATAATTGAGCAGGCCACGATCCGGCTTAATTGAAGAACCAAGCAACCAACCAGACTACGAACCAAACCACTAATTAAATTACAAGGCAAAACACAAGAATACAGGAAATGCCGTTTTTAGTGAGGTGGGAAAGAGTATACAGAAATTCTTAAATAAAATATCCCTACCTTGCTTTAGAAGTGAGGCTATGCGAAGTAAATAATATGATTTAATTTTATCTCTAAATTTGATGAGAGGTAATTTTAAAGCAATTTAGTGATTCAGTACCCAGTGATACAGTGCCTCAAGCTGTTCTTGCGAGAGGTGGAGCGCCATGCCTGCCCGACAACCAAATGCATACGATGAGTAATCATGTCCATTTTTAGGAATGAATCGATCAGGATCAATCGTATCAGAAACGATATAGATAGGACTAAATTCCGCAGATTTATCCGGATGGTGAAGGTTGTATTCTTGAATGGCTGATGCGATTGGTAATCCTTCAACATCAATCATACCAAGCTTTAGTTGTTGCTGTCCAAGAAGAACTTGAAAACCATGATTCGTCTCTATTGCAGGGCATGGTGCCCATGCATGATCGATGTATTTGGTGATTGCAAGTGCATCGTGTTTGCGAAGGGGAATTTCGATCTGAGAAGATAAATTGTAGGCAACAAACTTCCCAGTTGGCGACACAAGATCTCCTTCTTTTGCATCAAAGCCAAGAGTTTTGATTTTACCAGCCGTAGCTAAAAATTTAATACATTTAGAAAAGATGCCCTTTTTGTCTTTCGCAGCAAGGCGAAGGTATTCAGCGACAAATACTCCTGCAGTATCACCGTAAAGCCCCGATCCTCCAACTGACGGGATGAGGAGCTGTATCGTACGATTTTTCTGTTTGTCGTAAACCCAAGCTGAGTACGTTTTACCTAGTGTAGGAAGCTGTATCATTGATGAATCAAGAATCAGACCTGCTTCTTTGAGACCTTCGAGAATTGTTGATGCGCTTGTTGCTGGTAGCGTTAAAATGGTATCAACTGAATTAATGTGCTGTGGCTTGGTCTCTTCAGCATAGTTGAGTGCGTCTTTAACCTCGTCTCGAATAATGGTGTTGATAGAAGTTGTTCGGTAGAAGCACGATATTGACTCAGCTGAGATATGTTTCGGGGCCTTATTGCTAAAGCCATCTTGATCTTTTTTCGGTCCATATAATAAGAGAGCTGATGCGTTCGAAAGCACTCGGTACTCTCCTGGTTGAGCAATAGTAAAGAGGAGCTTCTTCTCTCCTGTGCTATCCGTATATTTATAGAGTGTTTTTGAAAAATCTCCATATTGCCCACAAATATCAATCGCAAGAATGTCTGTCGCGTCTTTGAGTGTCGTGTTGAGCATGAGAGACTCTGCTTCGTCTTTTGTGCCGTCAACGATTGCAATGGGGATATGCCCATACGCGGCACGTTTGAGGATGCTCTCTGCAAATCGAAAACGAGTATAGTCACGCCCCCCTACGAGCGAAGATGCACCTTGTTTTAATTCATCATAGAGTTTTTTTAATATGGAATGGTGTCGATCGTCTTCTTCTAGATGATCGGTGCTGAGTGTTTGGGTTTGACTGCGGTCAATAACTCGAAAGTCGATCAGACGCGCAGCATGAGGGATAAAGCGACGAACGGCTGGAAGGAAGTGCGGCTCGATATACTGAGCATCCATATAGCGATTGAGCGTGATGAAAAACGCTTCTTCTTCTTGCTTTGTGCGAGGTGTGAAATCTGCTGGGTATTGGGCTTGTTCAAGAAAGGTATCAATGAGCTTAGGAAACGTTGCGTTGAATGTGGAGGCTATTATTTCTGTTGTCGAGTCCTCGGGTAATTCATAGGACTCAATGAGGTACAAGATGCGTGCAAGTTTAAAAAAACGCTTTTGATCGCTGTTCGTTGTGGGTTCGTCTGGATAGTGCGCGAATTCCTCGGGTATTAATCGTTCAATGAGAGCTTTGTTTTCAGCAGAAAGCTGAAATGGAGCATGTTCACAGAGAAGCTTTGCAAATGTACTAATTGGATCGCTTTGATGTTGAGCCTGCCGAGCGAGCTCGAGAATTTTTTTTGGCTCGAGGCAATAGAGTCCAGATTGGCAAAGGCCAATGAAGTAATCAAGTTGACGAGCAAAGCCCCAGGGCTCTGAGGGCTTGATTTCAAAATTATTGAGATTTGTTCCTATGACAAGTGAGCCAGTTGCGCGTATTGATTCATCAGGATGATATTCATTTTTGTTTGGATTGATAATAGAGAGTGCTTTCGAGATCAGTGGCGTGAGTTCTCGAGCCATGCCATCAAAGAGAGTTTGGGCTCTCACTTTTCGAATGATTTGATTGATGGCATCTAGTTCGAGTATTGCCTCGTGATTCATGGACATTGTGTCTTGGTTTGCGTCATTCATGACCTTCTTTTGTTCTGTTTTAAGCATCTTTTCTAGCAACCCAAAGGAACGTTGTGTCGTTATTCATACTATCTTGGATGCAGGAATCAAGCACTTCGAGGTTATAGAGTTTGGCGAGGGTTGTACTTCCAATCACGGCAATAGCAGAGTCCAATTCTTGGTTGATTATACCCTGAGCAATGCGGGAAGGGTCTATAAAATCGGCAGAGCCGACCGTTTTTTTGAGTCGGGGATGTCGCTGCTCAAGGGTCTGGCGGCACTGCATGAGGGCCTGTGGATGGGCCATAACCTCTCGTATTTCTTCAATTTTACAACCGCTCCGTGCCAATAGATGGTGTTCGATTCTCATGGTGAAAGAGTCAATGACTTGATATCTATACGAACCAAGGCAAGCGAGCGTTTCATCAACGGGGCCTGCCTCGCTGTTATAGAGAGCAAAATGAGCAAGGTCGATTATTTTATCAGTGAGCGCTTCGAGCGTGCGTTCGGTTGTGTAGAGGTAGGTCAGTGAAAAGTTACTATGGCTTTCTTGGTTCAGCTTCATGTGAACCGCGGCTTCATTAAAGCTTCCAGGCCCACCCTGTATGCCGATACGGAGCGAGCGATTATTGGAAAAGTAATGAGCTGCTATCATAGCGAGTCATATGTTCCCAGTACTCGAAATGGAATTGAGTGTTTTGAAAATTCATCGAGAACGTTGCGACCGGCATCGCTGAGAGGAGAGCCTTCAAATTCAAGGAGGAAAGGAATCGTTAAGGCATCTCGAGTTGGTAACGATTCGATCTTGAGAAGATTTATCTTATGCTGTGAGAACAGTTCTAACACAGAGGAAAGATTTCCTGAGCTGTGATGTATAGAGAAGTACAGCATTGTTTTTGATCCTGTCGCACAGGGAGTTTTACCGATACGTAAAAAACGAGCAGTATCAAAAAGTTTATCATCGATAAGGTCTTTTATAATATGCAAATTGTATACATCCGCGCAGAGCATCGGAGCAATAACCCCTGCAGCAAGGGGTCGGTCTTGGCGAAGCATAAGTGCAGCCGCTGCTGATTCATGGTAAGGATGTCCTTCAAGTTTCATGCGCTTAAGGAAACTTGAAGCTCTGCTAAGTACTTCAGGATGACCATACACAATTTTAATATCACGGTAATTTGATTCTGGGAGCGCCATCAGCGCATAAGATGGAGCGATAGTAATATCACCGGTAACCGTTAGTTCAGAATCAAGGAGTAGTGAGAGTGATTTTTCAAGGCGTGCATCGCTCACTCGCTCAAAAGGAATGATGGCATTGTCGATGGTGCCGTTATGAAGATGATTAAAAAGCTCTTCATGGGATTCATAGGGGACTGGAATCGCAACTTGTTTCGAATGAGCAAGTGCAGCTTCCGCAAGGCTACCGTGTACGCCAAAAAAACCAGTGAGCATTTGAGCTGATTGCTGGAGCTTTTTACTCTCACTCATAATGTACTGAGAAAGTGTTTCGGCAAATTCACGTGAAACTAGCCACCGAGCATTGCGTCGAGCCTGCTCAAGGATAGCTTGCTCTCGGTCTGTATCAATAAGTGATTCTTTTAATCGACGAGTGCGTACCGCATACTCAAATCGCTTGCCGACAAGGCGCAGAATCTCGCTATCGATCGCATCTATTTCGGCTCTAATTTTTTCGAGATCGTTACTCATGGATATCGTATTGCTAGCATTATTTCTTGGAATATTCTTGGGCTCTGCGGAGCAATAAAAAATCAGCAAGGGCAATTGCAGTGATTGCTTCTGCGACGGGAGGAACACGTAGCGCTATGCAAGCATCATGGCGACCACGAACAGAGAGTTGCGTTGCTTCTCCTGTTTTTAAGTTAATAGTCTGTTTTTCTTGCTTGATGCTTGACGTAGGTTTAACGGCTAAGCGAAAGGTTAGAGGGTTGCCGTTGGCAATACCGCCGCTAATGCCTCCAGCATTATTACTTATTGTATGACCATGTACGTCTTGGTACTCGTCATTATGTTGGCTGCCTCGAAGTGCGGCAGCATGAAACCCAGATCCGAACTCTATACCTTTGATTGCAGGTATAGCGAATGCAAGGTGTGCAATGCAGCTTTCTACGCTATCAAAGAAAGGTTCTCCTAACCCTAGAGGTATATGCTGAGCAGTAGTTTCAATGAGCCCTCCAACGGAGTCACCTGACTCCATTGCATCCTTAATTGTTGCTTCAATGTCAGTACTGCCGCCAACCGAAATAAGTTTTGAAGTAATGCTGATGGGATGGATAATCTTTTTTGCAACAACTCCAGCTGCTACAAGCGATGTTGTGAGTCGCCCAGAGAAGTGACCACCTCCGCGGTAATCTTGAAATCCAAAAAATTTATGTTGGGATACAAAGTCGGCATGGCCAGGTCGTGGAGTGTCTTTCATCTGTTCATATGAAGATGAATCTGTATCTTTGTTGCGAAAGAGGATCGTGAGTGGTGCGCCAGTCGTTTTTCCTTGAAAGACGCCTGAGAATAATTCAGGAATATCTGGTTCAGCACGTGGTGTTGTTCCTAGTGCACCAGAGCGTCTTCGTGCAAGGTCTTGTTCGAAATCTTCAATTGAAAGATCTATACCGGGGGGACATCCATCGATTGTTATACCTACGCCGACACCATGCGATTCACCAAAGATAGAAATAAGGAACTGCCGACCGAATGTGTTCATTTAACCCCTATTTTGACTGTTTTTCTCTAAGACCTCAAAGAAATTTGGAAAGCTTTTTTTAACCACATCTGGAGCACTTATCTTGACTGCCGCTGGGCAGCGAAGCGCTGTAATGGCAGCTGCCATAGCAATTCGATGGTCGCCATGTGGATCAATAGGGGTGGTTGGGTCTTGGGGGGGCATACCTTCTATAATGAGCGAGTGATGTTCTTCATGAATTCGGTAGCCGAATTTTTGAAATTCAGCGATAAGTGCAGCGGCTCGGTTTGATTCTTTTGCAATCAACCGATGTGTGCCACGAATTCTACTTATGCCCTTGCATGCGGCCGCAAGTGCAACGAGTGGTGGAAAAAGATCTGGACAGTCAGTCGCATCAAACTCAAATGCTTTGAGTGGAGTATCAGGTTTTGTCACGGTTACTGCTTCTTGATTCCAAGAGTACAGAGCGCCAGAAGCTTGCAGTGCTGTCATAATGGCTTTATCAGCTTGCGCTGATTCACGATCGAGACCAGCTACTGTCATTTCACCTGTCATGGCAGCTGCAACTAAAAGAAAGCTTGCGGAAGACCAGTCGCCCTCAATAGTGACCTGTTGTCCGCGTGGTTTTTGATTGCCCGGTATCGAAAAATGAGTGAGTTCCTGATTGTGCGATACAACGAGGCCGAAGCTTTGTAGTGCGCTTAGTGTCATCTGAATATAGGGGCGACTAACGATATGGTTCACTTCTATTGTTGCATCTTGAGTGCCATGTGGAAGAGCAATCAGAAGTCCAGAGAGATACTGTGAAGTAATCGATCCATCCACAGTAAAGTGATTCTTTTTGAATGGTCCAGTAATCGTGAGTGGTAGAAAGCCTTGTTGAGAGACAACCTGTGCGCCTGCGTCAGTGAGGCTATCAACAATCATCTGCATCGGACGACGCAAGAGAGTGCCGCTGCCCGTCATAGTGATAGGCTTATCAAAAAGGGCAGCAAGTGCAGAGAAGATGCGAAATGATGTACCTGATTCTTGGCAGTAAAGTTGAGCAGGAAAGGTTGGTGTGGATGGAGTTATAGTGATGGAACCTGAAGAGTTGGTTGTGACCGTAGCGCCAAGACCTTCAGCGACCTTCAGTGATGCAAGACTATCGTCACAGTCTGATGGGTTGTGAATTATTGTTGGACTCGATGCAAGAGAGGCAAGCGCGACATATCGCTGCATCATACTTTTAGAAGCGGGTGCAGTCGTAAAGCCAAAAATATTACCGGGTTGAATTAATTTCATAGACTATTTTCTGTGCAAGTTCGAGTGGTGTTCGCGTATCACTACGAATGACGATATCAGCAGTCTGCACGTAGAGTTCGATACGTTCTATTAAAAGATCTTTGAGCGATGCTTTGAGTGGTCGTTGCTGTAAGAGCGGACGAGAAGTGTCGTGAGAGAGCCTTTGCTCAAGAACATCAAGTGCTGCCCAGAGCCAGAAGCAGGTACCTTGAGTCTTGAGGTAGGCGCGGCTTGGTGCATGAGTAATAATGCCTCCGCCACATGCAATAAAATCAGCTCGAGCATCTTTCAGTACCTGAAACTCTATTTCTCGAAAAGCTTGCTCACCTTTGGTAGCAAAAATCTGAGCGATTGATTGGCCTGTCGAGCGTTCAATTTCAGCATCGGTATCAATTGTTGTATAGCCAAGCGATGCAAGCGCACTGAGCGTTGCGGATTTACCCGCTCCCATAAGTCCAATAAGGTAGATTGATTTTTCGGCTTGTATTGATTGTGCTGCTAGAGCTTGCCTTACATCGTGTATGGTATGCGGTGCAATGTTCTGATGAGTAAACAGAGTATAGTTTTTGATTGCTTGACCAAGTAGCCAATCAAGGCCTGATGCAACAGCAATACCGTGCTGCTCTGCACGCTCGATAAGAAGAGACTTTGTTTTGTATGTAGCATCTAGCACAAGTGCGTCGGGATGAAATGTAAACGTATCAGGCAGCGCAACGTGTGGCGGGATTGTTGAAATAACGATCGTTGCTTGTTGAAAAATGTTTTCTGCTTCTTGTGCATCGAATAGTATCGCGCCAAGCGAGTTAGTTCGTGCGAGGAGCGTATAAGGTATTTCTGTCCGTTCGCATGCAGCAATGCATGCGCGAGCAGCGCCGCCGTTGCCAAGAATGACTGCGCGATGGTTCGTATGCTGTTGAAAGTCGCGATGTTTTTGCAGTGCAAAGAGCACGCCATCAGGATCAGTATTATGGCCTGTCCATGTTGTCGTATTATCAGTTTGCTGGCTGATAAGCGTATTGACTGCGCCGATAGTTGCAGCATCAGCGCTAAGTGATTGGCAGTAATTACAGAAATCTTCTTTAAATGGTGCAGTGATATTTAAGCCGCTGACACCAAGCTCTGTAGCAAGACAGAGAGCTTCGGCAGCAGTATTTGCAGCAATTCGTATGTAGGCATGATCGTGCTTTGCATCTTGTTGAAATGCAGTCGAGAAAATAAGGGGACTTTTTGAAAAGAGAATTGGATTTCCAGTGACGGCAAAGAGCTTCATAGCAATTGCATGTGCTGGTAAAGCGAGTGAACTTTTTTCATGAGTACTGCGTACTCTTCAGGGGGTAATGCTTGATCTTTATCACACAGTGCTTCATCAGGCTGCCAATGCACTTCAATCATGATGCCATCAGCACCTACAGCAACTGCACCGAGCGAAAGAGGCTCAATAAGATCGCGACGCCCTGTGCCATGAGTTGGATCGACGATGACGGGAAGATGGGTGAGGGTTTTTACTGCAGCAACTGCACTTAAGTCTAGTGTATTTCGTGTGTGAGTTTCGAATGTTCGTATGCCACGTTCACATAGAATTACATTTGGGTTGCCTTCTGCAAGGATGTACTCAGCAGAGTAGAGCCACTCTTCAATAGTTGAGTGCATGCCGCGCTTTAAGAGAATAGGCTTTTGAGCTTTGCCAACTTCTTTAAGGAGAGAGAAATTTTGGATGTTCCGTGCACCGACTTGCAAGAGATCGGCATACTCACTGACCCAAGATACATCCCGTGGATCGACTACTTCTGTAACGATAGGAAGACCAGTTTCTTTGCGCGCTGCAGCAAGAATTTTGAGTCCTTCAAGGCCCAGTCCCTGGAATGAATAGGGAGAAGTACGTGGTTTAAACGCACCGCCACGGAGGATGTTGCCACCGAACTTTTTAACAATTTTGGCTGTTTCAAGAGTTTGCAGCTCTGATTCAACAGAGCAAGGTCCAGCCATAACACAGAATCCTTCGCCAACAAGATGTGAGCCAACGGATACAACCGTTCGATGGTCGGGGCTCTGTTTTTTGGCGAGACGAAGATCCTGCATCAGATAAGTATACCCCCTGATGCAGGCTTATACAAAATGGCCAGTTTTTAGCTGTCGAATATAAAAAACCCCACCAGTCGAGACTCTA
>JBILLA010000001.1:0-5000 GCA_044376365.1 Bdellovibrionota bacterium
CAAGATCCTGTTTGTCCAGAAAGCTGGACTGGGTATCGACTCATCCCAACACGTTTTGAATTTTGGTCAGGGATGCCCAATCGCATGCATGACCGAGTGGAATATACCAAGCGTGGCAAACTATGGCGCACCAAACGACTGTGGCCGTAACAGCTTTCGAAACCAAAGGTTCCAGTGATACAAGACAAAGCTCCGAGGAATTATTTCAGCGCTAAAAATCCAGCAAAGTTAAACCACTGGAAAAAGGTTGAAACATGAGCAAAGCCGGCACGTGTGAGCAGATCGATGTTCTCATCTCGTTGATACGGAATAAGCACATTTTCAAGTGCTTCACGCTTATTAGAGATTTCAAGATCAGAGTACCCCATTTCTTTTTTGAAACGATGGTAGTAATCAACGAAAAAGCCATTGAGTATCTTATCTGCTTCAACAGTTTTTTCGACCACGATCAGCGCGCCGCCTGGATTAAGCGCAGCATAGATCTGCTCGATGACACTTTGTCGTTGAATCGGACGAATAAATTGCAGAGAAAGTATTAAAAGCACAACATCACTGCCACCTTTTTGCAGAACACCTCGCTCTGTAAAATCAGCAACCATAAAATCAGTGCTCACGTCTGCATCAGGCAAAGCAATACTCTGTGACGAGAGTTTCTCTTTTGCTTTTGCAATCATCTCAAAGGAGGTATCCATCCCGATGCATGTTTTTGGAAAGAGACCTGTTTGACGACCACGCTCAAGAATGGCTGCTATGGTCGTACCTGTAGAGCACCCAAGATCAAGGATCTGCTTTTGATGACCAAACTCAAGTGCTAGATCAGCAACAAGCAGTTGAATCGTTTGATAGCCAGGAACACTACGACTGACCATATCATCAAATACATCGACCACTCGTTGATCAAATTCAAACGAGCCAGCTTTTTTATTAGCATGCTGCAATGAAAAGAGTGTATCTTTCTTTTGAGTAGTCACAGAGAGAGCGTATTAGGATTGCGGACCAAATGCAAAGTGCTTGACTGGCCCATCACCAGCCATATGCCATGTCAGGAGCTTTTTAAGGGTAATTTCATTCCTATCAAGCTTATCTTTATGCTGAGCAACTAACGTGCGCAGTTTTGAATCAGCATCAAGCTGCTCAAGAGCTTTTAGAATAAGATCTTGCTTATGCCAGGGCAGCGCATCACAGACTCCCATAATACGCATCTCAGCATTACGCACTTCATGGGACTTATCGCTGTGAAGCTCTTGCAATGAGCGCTCAAGAATTTCAATCGAGCGGACTTCAAATGATTTATGTTCAGTAGGAACCGCTGTTGCCTGTGCAGCAGATTTCTTTTTTGGGATAAGATTAATACGAGGCAATGAAAGACTAGCAAAAAAACTTTTTTTCTCTTTGCCAACTTGTTTATCAGAAATGATACGCCTTTCGTGAAGCGCATCAACAACTGACTGCAACTTTAGGTCTCGATTATTTTTATGAGCGTCAAGAATCTTATTCGCAGCGGCACGAGCAGTGCTATCTATTTTTTTGCAGATAGTATCAATACGGCCAAAGAGTTTTTCTTCTGGATCTTTACTAGCATCTGCTTTTTTCCAATCTTTGTTTTCTGCTCTATCGAAGTGATCTCTGAGCACTCGTTTGACCGTACCGACAAACCGCACTTCATCAGCATATTCAGATTTAATCGATGCAAATTTCTTTTTACCAACCAAAGACTCACAGCTCTCTTTAAGAAGGTCAGAAAGGAATGTTTTAGTTGGCGCATGCGTCGCCTTAGCAATCCCATGAATCATGACATTGGTGACCGTGCTTAATGTGCTGATGGCATCTCCAAATTTCATGAGATGACGCTCCCGCACATGGTGCTTGGCATCAGGTGTTTGTTTTGTAAAGAATCCCGCTAACATGATGACCTCTTAATGCTTCCAAATATCCCCTGCATCACAGCCATTTCACGGCGTGAGAGTTTAGCTCGCTTACATACGTTAAAAACCAGCTTAGGGATATCACTAGGGGTATGCTCATGAAAGAAGCCTGTGTGCTCTAAACTTTTTTCTATCAATAATTCCAATGACTTATACTGCTCAAATTCAGCATATTGCTCATCTTCTATTACCTCAACAACAGGAAGATTGAGCAAACTCCGTGCCCGATACAGCGCCACAGCTACTGCGTGTGAGAGATTCATACTGGGATTTGCATCGCTTGTTTCGATATAGACAATATCATGACAGCGTAGCAGCAGATCATTAGAAAGCCCTGATTCTTCAGGTCCAAAAACGAAACTTATATTATGTGGCTGTGGTTGCAACGTTTTAACGTACTCACACCATGATTCAAGTGAGCGAGCATGCTGTATGGCACCACTGTGACGTGATGAAAAACCTACAACAAGTTCACTTCCCTGCACAGCTTCATCAAACTGATGACAAAAACGTGCTCGATCAAGCACTGGCGTTGCCCAACAGGCCGAGCGCTGCGCTTGTTCACGATCATACTGACGTGGAGCAACCAAGGTAAGATCAGTAAAAGATAGATTATCCATCACACGGGCAACTGATCCGATGTTAATACTATCCTTTGGCTCGATGAGGATTACTGATACACTCATAATGGCTATTTTAAGCAATCAACTCGCAGAAAGCTATGTCACAAACACTCCCAGCAAAACTTACTCTCCTCCTCCAGGAACAACAGTTCGGTATTCTTGGTTCCTTTTTTAGTGAAGATCCAAACTTCCCCTTCTGTTCTCTGATGCAGTACTGCTATGAGTCACCGACATCCCTGATTTTTAAAACAGCACATATTGCAGAACATCATAAAAATCTCTCCTTAAACGGCAATGCCAGTCTTTTTATTGCAGGAATAGAAAGCCAAAATCCACTTTCACAATCACGCTTAACGCTTCTGCTACACTGTCAGATTATTGAGCAGCAAGAAGTTCCAAAGGTGCGCGAAGCTTGGGAACATCACACACTCAAAGTGATACCTCCTGAAATCGAGAACAGCTTTGCGTACTGGCGTGCGACAATCAAAAAAGTACGTTGGATAGCAGGCTTTGGAGAGATGGGCTGGATTACCTACGATTCAGTCCGCTAAAAAAATCACTTAAGATAGCCCTCAAGATTTTTTTGTATTTTTGCATCCTGTACTGTTGGAAGAATCTTCTTGAGCGTCTCTTTGACATGTTGCAGTGCCTCAGTTTCAGTCATTGAAGAATCCTTAAAGAGCATTGCTGTTCTTGTCAGTTCATAGGTAATGGCTTTAAGAGCCTTTGCAGGGTCCTCAAGAATTGCGGGATTTAAGTATAGCTTGATTGATTTTGAATTCATCGGAGGCAATTCATTACCTGCATCGTCCTCCTCGGGGTTAACGATGACAAATGCCTGCGGCGCTTTTGGTATAGATACCTCCTTCGGTAAGGCTCTCCTTGTATCTTTACAAAAATGCACAGTAATACTGCGACCCTGAAAAGCGCCTTGAATAAAGGCATCTTGTTCAAGAATTGGTTTAATGACGTCTTGTCTGAATTTCTGAGCGGCTGGTGCATCACTTACAAGATATGAAGTTTCACTTTTCTTACCAATGGTATCTGGTTTAAAAGAGCCATACACATCACCGTCTGCTCTCAAAAAGACAAGAACATTCCCGATGCGTGCATCTATAGTTGGCGGCGTGACAGGAGGCGATGCAGGAATTGTACCAGCATCTTGTGGTGTGTTTGATGCCTGTTGCGGTTGTGGCTTTGGATCTTCTTGGGTCGCTGCTACCGGAGGCACTGCTTGAGGTACCACAGCAGCAGGCGCTGGTTGATTGGTAAATTTGTATTGATCGTATTTGTTTTGAGCAACCTCACGTGTTTCGTATTTATCTCGTGCATCCTCAAGCGTTAGGATTTTGGATTTATACTCAGAAATAATACTCACGAGTGCTTTGGCACGGCCGATACGTTCCTCTACTGAGTATCGTACTGGTGCCTTCCCAGGCTCTGCCGCAGCATTAGCACTGTGATAAAGCTCCATAAATTCACTATGATTTATAATGCCATGCTTTGACGCTTCTACAGCAGTACGTCGAACAGACTCGATCTGTTGTTCTACACCTTTGAGTCGAGTCACTTGTTGATCTTTAGGTAATCTTAATGTTGCCTCTGCTTCAGTTCTATTTAAGACACCACTATTCACATAGCGTTTTGCAAGTGTTTCTGTTTCAGAAATATTTTCAACAGGCTTGGATACTGATGCTTGTTTGCTCATAGGAAACTCTTATTGTCACAGTCGATTTTTACAGAATAGTTATGAAGCATTAAGAAGGGTAGTATCCTAAGAAAAAATAGGCTAACTATCTAAAATAATTACTAAATATCGACCGCCCTATTCCTCTTTTAGTACATTCACCCGTTGAAGTGCTTTCCAACTCGTGCACACAATATGGGGAGAGTAATAGGTTATCGACGCGACCTCCTTTAAGCGCTCAACTAAGGCACAGTAAAGGTTTTTATGTTTCCCGGACTTCTTGCAGCTATCAATTGCATCTTTATGATCCTTTCGGCATTGATTGCATTCTGGGCTCCCTTCGAGCTACTTCTTTTTTCTTATGCAGTTTTAGGACCAGCACACTATTTAACTGAAATATCATGGCTGCATGATCGTCATTACTTTACAACCGGGGATCGTGATTATTGGTTTCTTGTCTGTGCGACGATACTTTCGCTGATGGTGCCGATACCAGTATGGGATGTCTTAATTATATCACTTTTTATTTGGGCTCTTGTGCTCATACGTGCAGACAAACTCACTGGTAAAATGATTACACTCGGCTCGATACTACTTGCTGTTTGTATCGCACGATATATTTTTAACTTTGGAAGTACGCTCGCAGTCATGCTCGTAACGCTTATTCACGTCTATGTTTTTACAGGCATTTTTATACTTGTCGGAGCCCTAAAGCGTCAAAGCGTTCTTGATATTTTATCTCTCGTTATTTTTATTGCATGTCCG
>JBILLA010000001.1:10000-49230 GCA_044376365.1 Bdellovibrionota bacterium
ACTGGTAACAGAATTGCTTCTGAGAGTTTATCCAGTGATGCCCAGTGCTTTCGCACCGAACAGAGTGTTTAAGGGTCTTAAACGTTATCAATATCGAACAAGTTATTAATCAGCCTTACCTTGTTGCAAACTTGCGTCTCAAGGACGCTGTTAGAATCGACCGGCTCAACGGAAAGAGTTATTTTGTCTCAACAGCGTTAACTGTTGAACCAGAAACATTGCTCACATCGTCTACCTATCGCCTTTCGGCGTTGATTCTAAGATTTGCTCCATTAAAAGGAGGTGATCCAGCCCCACCTTCCGGTAGTGCTACCTTGTTACGACTTCACCCCAGTCATCGGTATCACCATTAAGAACTGCCTCCTTGCGGTTAGCTCATTCTTTTCAGGCAACACCAACTCCCATGGCGTGACGGGCGGTGTGTACAAGGCCCGGGAACGTATTCACCGCGGCATACTTATCCGCGATTACTAGCGATTCCAACTTCATGCTCTCGAGTTGCAGAGAGCAATCCGAACTGAGATCGGTTTTCTGCGATTAGCTCCACCTTGCGGTATTGCAGCGCTCTGTACCGACCATTGTATTACGTGTGTAGCCCTAGGCGTAAGGGCCATGCGGACTTGACGTCATCCCCACCTTCCTCTGCCTTATCGGCAAGCGGTCTTGCTAGAGTGCCCAACTTAATGCTGGCAACTAACAACAAGGGTTGCGCTCGTTGCGGGACTTAACCCAACATCTCACGACACGAGCTGACGACAGCCATGCAGCACCTGTCTCCGCGTTCCCGAAGGAATTTCACTACTTTCATAGCTATGCGCGGGATGTCAAGCCTAGGTAAGGTTTTGCGCGTTGCATCGAATTAAACCACATAATCCACCGCTTGTGCGGGCCCCCGTCAATTTCTTTGAGTTTTAATCTTGCGACCGTACTCCCCAGGCGGGATACTTAACGCGTTAGCTACGACACCGAAAGGGTAAGAACTTCCGACATCTAGTATCCATCGTTTACGGTGTGGACTACCAGGGTATCTAATCCTGTTTGCTCCCCACACTGTCGCATCTCAGTGTCAGTTATGGTCCAGTAAGCCGCCTTCGCTTCTGTTGTTCCTCCTGATATCTACGAATTTCACCTCTACACCAGGAATTCCGCCTACCTCTCCCATACTCTAGTCTTACAGTATCCAATGCAGTTCCTGAATTGAGTCCAGGGCTTTCACATCAGACTTATAAAACCACCTACATGCGCTTTACGCCCAATAAATCCGAGTAACGCTTGCACCCTACGTATTACCGCGGCTGCTGGCACGTAGTTAGCCGGTGCTTCTTCTCCAGGTACCATCATTTGTTTTTTCCCTGTCGAAAGAAGTTTACAACCCGAAGGCCTTCATCCTTCACGCGGCGTTGCTGCGTCAGGGTTTCCCCCATTGCGCAAAATTCCTAACTGCTGCCTCCCGTAGGAGTCTGGTCCGTGTTCCAGTACCAGTGTGGCTGATCATCCTCTTAGACCAGCTACCGATCGTAGCCTTGGTGAGCCATTACCTCACCAACTAGCTAATCAGGTTCAGGCCAATCCTTCCGCGCCTTACGGCTTTGTCGATGTCATCCGCAGACTTCATCGAATCATTCGGTATTAGCTACAGTTTCCCGTAGTTATCCCCAGCGAAAAGGTATGTTACCTAAATATTACTCACCCGTGCGCCACTTTACTTGTGGGCGAACCCACTTTCACGTGCGACTTGCATGTCTGAGGCACGCCGCCAGCGTTCACTCTGAGCCAGAATCAAACTCTCAAATTGAATAATAATTGCTATGTATTCACATAAATTTTTTGAAACTGGATTAATAATTGTCTCGTCTCTTTCAAGACGAAACGCTCGGATATTGATTATAAAGAAAATTGACTAAAGGGGTACAAAACGGAATAAATTCCATCTTGCCACCTTAGTTTAATTCACTTAACGTTTAAACCGACGAGAAGCATTATTGTCTCAACAGCGTTAGCCGTTGAACCAAAAAATACTGCTCGGCTTGACTTGTATATGTTTAAGCTATCTTTCGAAAACCTAAACAACTACTACATCGTCTTAAACAATCTTAGTTGTGACTTCTACCCATTACCGAATTGTGTCTCCGCTTCCTACTTACATAAGTTCAATTGCTTGACTTATGGTCATCATGGGGAACCTTAAAAAGGGACCTCACTGAACTTTGCGGAAAAAGCTAGTATATCGAATTAATCATAGAAGTAAAATTCTTCTAGACTATCGGTTCACCTATCCTCGAAGCTTTCACCAGAGGAGGAATAACTAGCTGTTTTCGTTGCTGTTTCTCGCAGCGTTAAAACTCTTTCGAATTTGAAACTCCTTCGAATTTCTTTTTGCGCAGCAACAAAGCGGATGGCAAGAGTACATGAGACGAGAGCCTCCTGTCAACGATTCCAACTGATTTTTTTACATTTTTTTTACGTTTATCGTTTTAGCCAGTATTTACTGGGCTTCCAATACATTTCTTTCAGGACATGCCTACCCTTCGACTTCCAGAACAAGCTCTCTTTCCATCAAAGTCTTCTTCTTTGCGACTACTTGAAGGACAACAAAACCTGCAACAGCGGAGATCGTTGACGCAAGAAGAATTGCTCCCTTTGCAGCATCAAGACGGCTATCTAATGCAAGGCCAGCTATAAAAATAGACATAGTAAAACCAATACCCGCAAGCATTGATGCTCCAACTATATGCTTCAACGTAACATGTTGTGGAAGCACACATCGGCACGCGGTCACAAGAAACACGACACTAAGCATAATGCCAAGCGGTTTTCCAACAACAAGTCCAACAACAATTCCCCAAAATGTTTCAAGCTGCATTGCCATGTGTATCGTCTCAAATGAAATAGGAACGCCTGCATTCACTAATGCGAACAGCGGCATAATAAAGAATGCGACATAGGGATGTAGCGAGTGCTCGTATCGAAGCGTATGAGCTTGCGGCACTAGAAATGCGAGCACGATTCCCGCAACAGTAGCATGCACGCCAGACAATAACGTGCAGTACCAAACGAGGATCGAAAAGAGTCCAAAAAGAAGATGCGAGCGCTCACAATAGTTGCGTGCCGCATGCATCACAAAGGCTAACGCTACGACAGCAGCAAGTGCGATAAACGAGACTTGTTCTCCATAAAAAAGTGCAATCACAGCGATGGCGCCAATATCATCAACGATGGCCAGTGATGTAAGAAATATCTTAAGCCCATGTGGGATAATCGATCCAAGTAAGCTTAAGATTCCAAGTGCAAAGGCAATATCAGTTGCCATCGGGATACCCCACCCACTACGCTCTGGCGTCGCAAAGGTGATGCCATAATAAATAAGTGCTGGCACAATCATACCACCTACTGCAGCACCAATAGGGATAATGCTTTGAGCAATACTAGAAAGCTCACCCCCCTGAATTTCACGACGTATTTCAAGCCCAACAACGAAAAAGAAAATCACCATCAACACATCATTCACAACAAAATGTGCTGCGTGCGTTGTGGCAATGTAGGTCGGCGCAAGTGATGTATTAGCACAAATCAAAGCACCGATCGTTGCGACAACAAGGAGCAGTGCACTGGAAGCTTCATGATGAAAAAACTTATGGAACATTTGTTAGAGCCCTAATGCTGTATATCCAATGGTTATAAAAAGTGTTGCGATCGTTAGCCAGATGCCAACTTTGAAAAAATCCTTCAGCACATATCCACCTGGTCCAAGCACAAGCATATGCGCTCGGTGACTAAACGGGCTTAAAAAACCAAGTGACGCTGCAACAGAAACAGCCATCACCATTGGCTGCGGTAAGATTCCATGGCTTAACGCAAGCTGGACAGCAATTGGACCAACGACAATTACGGCAAGCGTTGAATCTAAAAGCTGCGCCAAAACACAACTTGCTAATACGGGTAATGCGATAAGATAGAGATGCCCATGGTTATTCGTGAGGAGTGTTATCTGCGATGCGATAGCGGTGGTAATACCATAGTGAGAAAATACATGTTGAAACGGCAAGAGGCACGCAAGCATCACGATGAGTCGCCAGTCAACTTCGCGGTACGCTTCATCCATACGAATGGCTCCACTAAAAACGACAATAGCTGTAGCAATGAGCGCACTGATACCAGGTGAGAACAGGTGCAATCCCGAGAGAAGCACAAGGCAACACAGAGCAAAAATCGCCCACTTCGCCTTCTCTGGTCGAGTTGGTGTCTGAAATTGATCAGAGAGAAAAACAAAATCAGTATCACGCGCCAGCAATGCAAGATTTTCATGACTACCTTGCAGTAAAAGTGCATCACCAAATTGAAGTGGTGTGCGACTAAACTTAGTACGCTTTGGCTCACCATTTCGCCAAATTCCTAACACTTTCACCCCGTACACTTTCGTAAACCGCACGGCTTCAATGGTTCGGTTAATCAACTTTGAACGAGGAGACAACACTACTTCTTGGAGCAAGAGATCTGAGGCATCAAAATCAAATTCGGTCGTATCTTCTTTAATGTCTATCTCTGTCAATGCTGTCAATGCATCAAGAACTTTTGATTGTCCAGCGACAACGATGGTATCCCCTGCTTCAATGAATTCATCCCCTGTAACCGACGATAAGACATGACCATGACGTTTGATACTAATCACTGTTAAATCAATCAGTTCACTCAATCCACTATCTCGAATTGCAACATGAGAGAGTCTTGAATCAGCAGGTATTTTAAGTGCAAATACAATTTCTCGAGAAAGATCATGAAGCGCAACTGACTCACCTTCAAACGTCGCTTCCAAGAGCGGTAAGTTCGCAGCCATACCAATACAAACTGCGCTATCACCTTCGAGCAGTTGCTGCTCTGACATCGCTTCAGTAATGAGTGTGCCCTCACGTTCAATCGAAAGGATGTAGAATCCATACGTTGCACGAAATGCTATCTCTTTAATTTTTTTACCGCGTGAATTATTTTTACGAGTAACAACAATTCTTCTGGCAGTAAGCGCTGCTGCTTCCTCATCAGAGAGCGTTTGTTCAAGCGTTTGCATCTCTGCATTACTGATGCGAAGCATTGTTTGAAGCTCATGGCTTCGTCCGCGAACCAAGAGCGTATCATCATTGTGCAATACATCTTCAGCCGATAGGGAAAACCGTAATTTGTGTTGGCGGTTAATCGCAAGCACTTCAAGATCAAGCACTTCTCCCCACTTCAAATCTTTGAGCATCTTGCCATGTAATTTTGATATATGCGGCAACTGCAGACAGAAGAGACGTTCTTTTAATCGGTATACTTCTGCAAGGGCAGTACCAGTCAGACGCTCGGTCAATGATTTGCCGACGAGCAGATGTCGTCCTATAAAGACGAAATATAAAATCCCCGTACACGATAACAAGATACCAAGAGGAAAAAATTCAAGAAGGCTAAACGATCGAAGATTATTTTGTCGCAACACTTCAGCACCAAGCATATTCGACGAAGTACCAATCAACGTCACAGTGCCGCCAAGCAACACACCAAACGAAAGTGGTATAAAAAGTTTTCCAGGACTTATCCTTGCATGGCGGGCAAGGCTAGCAACTGCTGGCAACATTGCAGCTGTTGCAGCAACATTGCTCATAACACTTGAAATAAGTGCACCAATGGTAACAGTAAGTGCAACAGCGCGCGCTTCACTGCCCTTTGACATGTGAGCCATATATTTTCCAAAGCGGTCACCCAGGCCTGACAGACGTAATGCACCGCTTAGAAAGTAGCTTGTTGCCATTAAAATAACTGCTTCGGAAGAGAATCCTTGCAGTGCTTGGTCGGGACTCAGTAGACCAAATACAACTAGCAAAAGCATAGAGAAAAGCGCTGCTGCATCAAGCCCGACTCTTCCCGAATAAAAAAGCCCTACGGCTACAGCAAAAATTGAAAGGACGAGGTAGGACTCTTGCGTCATAATTCTTTATGCCAGCGGCTTAACGTGAGTAACGACTCTCAAAGAACCTTGCACCTGCATGACGTTTGATGCGATTATTTTCAGCAAGCGCGTGCACTATATGAAATACTGCTTCTGGATCTGCTGCCACACTGGCTGCAATTGCTTCGACAGTTTGCTCTCTGCCATTTTCAAGTACTGCGACTATCTTTTTTTGAAGCTCAAGCACAGATGCTGCGGCTTTCTTTCCAGCCTCAACACCTGGTTGATGATATGCATTCACATGTATGAGTGATGCATACAGACCAACCGCTCTTTCAAAAAGCGCTATCAGCATGCCGATAGTTTCCTCTGATACTTCGTCGATTGTCAGCGAAATACTCTCTCGACCCTTTTCAAACAGGGCTGTACGAGTGCCTTGATAAAATCCCGAAAGATAATCAGCGCTTGTAATTCCATGCTCTACTTCAAGATTTGTAGCAAGAGATTGCACACGAGATGCTCGAAGCACTTGAATGAATACTGCAAAAAAGTTTGGCACTCCCTCACGAAGCTGCTGCACATAGGCATGCTGATCAGTTGACCCTTTATTGCCGTACACTGCGATACCTTGATAGACATCTTTACCATCAAGATCTTTTTCTTTGCCCAAACTCTCCATGACCAGCTGCTGCAAGTACCGGCTAAAGAGCTCAAGGCGATCCTTATAGGGTAAGATCACCATATCCTTCGCGCCTTTCCCACTTCCAAGTCGATACCAACACAGTGCAAGTATCATTGCGGGATTCTGACGCCAATCATGCACTCGCGTGAGCTCATCCATACGCTGAGCTCCATGCAAGAGCGCCTCAATATCAAATCCTTGCAATGCTGCAGGCACAAGACCAACCGTACTAAGCTGACTAGTTCTGCCTCCAACCCAGTCCCACATAGGGAAGATCTTTAACCACTGTTCTGCTTTTGCTGTTTGAAACAGCTCGCTACCATCACCAGTAATAGCGACGAAATGTTCAGAGAGCGGTAATCCAACCTCGAGGAAAGCTGCTTTCGCAACAAGCTGTCCATTGCGAGTTTCCTTAGTACCACCTGATTTCGAAATGACCACAACAATGGTTGCGGAAAGATCAGGTATCTTTTCTAAAACGCGCGCCATACCATCTGGGTCGGTATTATCAAAGAAATAGAGGTCGAGTGGATCACGGGGCGATGCGAGTGCATGGCTTAAGAATTGAGGTCCAAGCGCTGAACCTCCAATACCAACAACAAGGAGATGTTGAAATTTCTTATGCTGCTTTGGATGAAGCTTGCCACTGTGGATATCAGACGCAAACTGCTTTACCTGAGCAAGTGCTGACTCGATTGCACTGGCGATTTCTGAAGTTGGGCTTCGCTTCGCGTCCCTAAGCCAGTAGTGGCCAACCATTCTTTTTTCATCAGGATTTGCCAGATCTCCAGCCTCAAGCTTATCCATGGCACGAAAAGCCTCCTGCATTTTAGGGGCTAAATCGTCCAAAAAGGGCGTTTCTAGGGGTGCTCGGCTAAAATCGAGACCAAAGCTGTGAAAAGAGTTATAATAATAAGAGTTCTTGAAATGGTTCCATGTAAGATTCATACCTTGAACTATCGAAAACTATTTCGTATTTTGCCAGTCCTAATATGTTAAAACGTAACTTAACCATGCTCCTTGGATGTTTTGAGGAGTTCAAGAATACTGGCTCTGCCTTTAATAGCTCAAAATGGGCTGCACGGGCACTGACCGATCCCATGTCAGAACGCACTGGCCCCATCAATATTATTGAAGTGGGCGCAGGGACTGGCCCAGTCACGGCTGAAATTATCAAACGTATGATGCCTGGTGATCACCTGACCGTCGTTGAAATTAATCCAAAGTTCATGTCTGTGCTGAAAGAGCACATCACCGCACTGCCGGAGTATGCAGAAAATTGTGAACGCATAACGTTTTTTGAAGGTCCAGTGCAGCTTGTCCCGGAAACCAAAAAATTCGATATAATTGTATGCGCTCTTCCTTTCCTTAACTTTGATATGCCCCTCGTTGAAGAGATTTTTGACAAGTTTAATAAGCTTGCCAACGCAGATGCTATCATGACGCACTATGAGTACATCGGGCTTCGAAAACTTGGAAAAGTAGTTTCAAAAGCTCGCGCTAAACGTGCAGAAGATCTTGAATGCTTCTTCCGAGACATTGGTCACAAACGTTTGATTGGGCGAAAAAGCGTTTGGTTAAATGTGACTCCAATTTACATCTATTCATTGCACTTACCAGTGGAAATAGCACCACAGCGTGCGCCGCTTGAAAACTCAAGCCACTGAAAGCTGCCTGATTAATTAAGAACTTTTGTTGAGAAGCTTCCTGTAAGCCTTACGGGGATTAGGCCTTACGTTCAGTCCTTGTAAAAATTGCTTTCACGGGTCCACTAAAAGCATACCCGAGTGCAACAACAAGGAAACTAATCTTTGTATTGTACCATATAAGCGCAATCATTGCCCCAAGCATAAGCTGCCAAAAAAGGCTCATGCCTTTGAGCTTCAAGACTTTAATACTAAAAAATTCTATCTGAGATACCATTAAGAATGAGAGCGTTCCCATAAGCAGCGTCCCAAGCACAAGAATATGATCTTCCTGAGCAACAGGTCCCATATAGTGTACAACTGCCAACACAGCACCAGCGGCTCCAGGCGTTGGAAGCCCTGAGAAGCCTTTCAGATTTGAAGGCATCAGATTAAAGCGAGCAAGTCGTGATGCTGCACAAAGCGCAAAGATAAAAGTCATAAAGACACCAAACTCATTGGCGCTGTTTACAAACGCCCAATGGTAGGTCAGCACGGCAGGCGCTACTCCAAATGAAACGACATCAGAGAAAGAGTCAAACTCCATTCCAAATGGTGACGTTGCATTAAGCTTTCGTGCAACACGACCATCAAGGCCATCTAATAAAATAGCTATCGTGAGTGTGAGAACGCTCTCATTGAGCCTATTTGAAGTGGCATACATGATAGCAAGATAGCCACAGAACATATTTCCAAGAGTCACTAAATTTGGAATGAGGTAACGTCTGCGGTACGCGACCTCACGAATACGCTCGCGACGCTCTTCTCGAGTAGACCCAAGAAGCTTACGCATACTGAATGAACTTTTTGTTCCCGGCTTCATAGCTTGCCTTAAAGATGACATGGTTATTCTTGCAAAGCTGTTGGAGAATCTGATGTAACCCATTCCAGCTCCCCTCACCTATATCACTGTCGATATCTTCTACCACAAAACAGCTCGGTTGGCGACGGCGCTGTGCTGCCAATAACTTCGTACACAGCCACAAGCGCTCTTTTTCTGCTTCTAAAAGGCCTCGTGGGCTCTCGTGGAGCAAGCAAGAACCAAATCCAAGACTGGTCAGTAGCTTCAAACTATTATGAAGGATCGTATCAGTTTCAAAATGTATGAGCAGTTGCTCGATGGGAAGCTCTGCGAGTGAAGTAAGAGGCACTGATAGGTATCCAATTGATGCATCATCAACTGCTTCAGGAAATATTCCCGTTGCAATACAGCTGTGAATTTTTTTTGCAGTCATCCCAATACGTCGCGCTCCAGGCGTTACCGCAAACCGCTTTGCAAGTAATGCGCCAAGGCTACCGCATGCTTCAATAGTCGGCATGGGCATGCTTGGTGTATAGCAAATAGACGATGCAAGATCAGACAATGCATCTATTCGGTGTTCTCTGATTAGATGATGCGCAGAAGGAGTATAGGTTTGTACTTCAGGTACAGCAGCTTTGAGTATTGCTTCAAGATAGTGCGCACTGGGTAACCATGAACGCTTGGCGAGCTCAAGAAAAACAGGTGCTCCAGCTTTTTCATCTTCTGTTGCCACAAACTTCGCCAGTGCCTTTATAAGACGTGGAAAATCTTTGTCATGCGCAAAGAGTGCTTGCACACTCATATCTGAAAGACATTGAAGCCAACACTGTTGCATGTGACTCATCTGCTGAGGGTCTTTCGCTACTAAAAAGGAAGTCATTTCAGCCAGTGAGATCTGTTGGAGCTGTGAACGCAGCGATCCCAAAACAAGAAATCGCTTACAAGATGAGCAGTAATAAGGTGATGCGACAAAACGTTGATGGTGTACTACCTTGAGGTGCTTCTCATCTGTTTTAAAATCAATAAGACAGAGCTCTCCATGTTGTATGAGTAGCTCACGGAGCCTTTGCTCTGCTCGTTTATACAGATCTGGTTGAGCATCTTGAGCCCATACCGTGATGGTATCAATCACAAGGTATTGAGGATCTGTAGCCTGCTGTGGCCTTACTAAAATACTATTCTCAATAACTCGAGCTGCTTGATAGAAGTCACATGCGGCTTGCCAGTCTAAGCCATCACGCGAGGCAAGCACTGCCGTCGACACGGTAAGTGCTACGACAACAGGCTCGGTCACTGACATAAAGTCATTGAGCACTGATGTAAGCTGCGACTGTTGAACCGTTTGCGAACACTTATCGCATGTGGGAACTGGTTGGTACTGTGCCTCAAGCACTTCATAGAGGCACGAAGGCAGACACTCTAGTACCGAACGGACTTCAGGTACGGCAGCAACAACACGCCGTTGCTGAATAGGTTCAGACGGCGAACAGATATTATGCTCTAAGCCAAGCAGCATCCTCCACGGTATGCCAGCCTCGCCTGGCAAAGGCTGCCTACCAACGCTGCGACCCTCAGATACTGGCACAAGGTGCTCTTGAGCCCGATAGGCTCGCACCGACGACGCAATCTCTAGCCTCTGTATCTCTACACCCGATCGTTCCACACAGACAGTCTGAGGATTTTCAGCTCAAAAGTCGATGACCTTTTGCGATACCGATAGTGGTCGTTTGGCCGTCAGTCTGCTATAACAAATCATCTAACCGAAACCATGATGTTGCGATTCTATCCGACGCTGCGCACCTTTATCTCTGCTCTCTTTGCAGTATTCTTACTGATACTGTTCGCATGGAAAGACAATGACATTCTTGCAAGTTATACTATCATCACACTGGCAATTACTGTCAGCCTGAGTGGACTGCTGGTGTACAGTACGGGGCGATCCCTTGCTCGTCACATGAGCATTATACCACTTGCTGGCATGCCAGTTGGTGTGAAATCCACAACGGTCTTTAGCAAAACACCTGCTGTATTTCGATTATCGATTCAGAACGGCAACCTTCCACCATTGACCGATCTCGCGTTGAGCTTGGAATTTGAACATGAGGTACACGATAATGTGCGTTTGATTCTTGACACCTCATGTCATCGCGAAGGTATTCATAACGTACCCTTTGTCTTTGCGCACCGTGGCGTATGGCGGATTGCAACCGCTTCCTGGACAGTACAAGACTGCTTTGGCTTCTGGAAGTTCCACTCAAAACAGCTATCGCAGAGCTCTGCGGAAGCAACGACTGTCTACCCACAGTCACGCATCTTTGAGCAACTCGATCCTCTCTATGCGAGTGTCAAACAAGGAGATGATCAACTTGATGCTACGCAGCTTGGCACCGACCTTTATGATATCAAACGATACCATCCATCTGATGGGCTTCGAAAAATTGTGTGGAAAGTTTTTGCTCGCACTGGCGAGTTGTTGTCACGTCATCCTGAACAAACTATGACTCCCGATGGCAAAGTAATTCTGTTGGTTGCTGGTGGTCCCATGGCAGATACAGGCTATGCACAGTGCTACCAATACATGCAGCAGATGCACCACAGTGGCGTTGATGTCGTTGCGGCTGGGCTTCAATTCCGTAAAGAAGACATCGCATCTGATCCAGAGAAATTCCTTGAATGTTCTCTACTCACTGCTCACCATCCCCTCAATCCTGATATCATTGATGGGTTAATTACAGAGGGACAAGGAACGCTGCAAACCACAACAGTTGGTCTGTTCATCGACTTATCCTCAACCGATAAACAATCACTTGAGGAATTGATTGCTGCTATCCGTGCAGTCTACAGCACGCTCAAACAAAAGCAGATAACACCGGTCATCCTTGCTACTCATACCGATCATGACATCACTCCAGTGCAACACAGCGATCGTATTGATGCATTGCTCAGCTTCATGAAAGAGCATAACAAAGCTCAACAACGAGATAGCAACCACAGACAAACCCTGGAACAGTCTTTTCTGCAGGAACTTCAGCATACCCACCTATCATGAGAAATCTTTTCCTATTTCGATGTTTTATCATAATGCTCGTTGCACTCTCGGTGCGGTGGTTGCTTGATCTTGAAGTTTCATACGGCATGATTGCAGCATCATTGATTGCAGGTGCTACGTTCTCATATACCCTTAACCAACAGCGCTTTACCTTTCTTGGGTTCCTTGTGGTCTCCGCACTTGTTGCGTTTTCATACATCGGAATTGAGCAGCTTTTTGATCTGCTACCAGCAACTGGACTCAGCACTTCGTTTATCTTTGATCTGTGGAGTGATTCCATAACACTTTTTCTTCTTGGCGCAAGTATTGTGGCGCTGCTGTCTTGGTTCTTTGTGCGGCTTCCAGGCTATCCTACCATTGAGCTCCTCGGGCTTATTGGCACTTGTCTGGTTACGTTTGCAAGCCACCGCAATTTTAATTTTGACAATCCTATACTCCTAAGTGATCTTGCATGGCGCTTGAATCTTGAACCGCTCACCCTACTGGTCACGGCAGGATTCCTTGTCTCTCTTATGATACTTGCATACTCCGTCATGGTGGCTCGTTGGGAGATGGTATCGCAATCAAACGTATGGCTGTCATCAGGGAGCGAGCGTCGAGGTCGCCGAATTGTTTTTGCAATGGGCGTCATCTGTATTATTGCCCTCTTTGGGCATGGTCTGTTTCGTTTTTACTTCCAGCAGCAGCAACTGCGCGTTGCACAGGGTGTTGGACAAGCATCAGAAGAAGGTATCAGCCCTCTTGGTTTTAACAGCGCCATGGGAAGCACTCGGCAACCAGCTGCCGTGATACGCCTTGATGGTGACTACGCTGAAAATCCTTTTCAACCAATGATGTACATTCGAGAGAACGCTCTCTCGAGCCTTGGACACCATGAGCTCGTCATTGCACCTGGCACCTATGATACCGATCTGCACCGTACTGCTCCAAATGAGCGATTTGAGATCGAACCACCAAAAGCCCCCTTTCGAAAGCAGCTCTCGTTCTCAAGTTACCTCCTTGCAAACCATAACCTGTCTTTTGCTATCGATTTTCCAATCAGCATTAATCCTATTAAGAATCCTAATCCTGAAAAGTTTAAAGGTGCATTCCACGCAGTCTCACTCGTACCAACATTTCCACTCGCTGCTCTTGAACAAGCTCATGCAGGTGATGCATCTTGGAATGCCGAGACACGTGCTCATTACCTCGAAACGGTGAGTGATCCACGCTATGGATCGCTTGCTGCAAGACTTGTTGGCAACCAAGCGCTCTCATCTGCTGCTGCAGCTCAAAAAATTATTCAGTACCTCTCTGAGAACTCTATCTATACGCTGACACCAAACCACAGCGTCCCCAAAGGCGACGATCAAGTTGCACCGTACCTATTTGGCGACATGCGCGGTTATTGTGTGCATTTCGCACATGCAACTGTTTTTATGCTTCGTGCACTCGGGATTCCCTCACGGATCGGCACTGGCTACTTAACAGATCTGAGCAAAGCGAAGGATGGTCACCTTCTTTTACGCATGAGCGACCGACACGCATGGGCTGAGGTCTATTTTGAAGGATACGGTTGGATTCCATTCGATACCAAACCAACTCGTGTCGAAAGTCACGGCAACTCTGAGATGGACTACAAACTGCTTGAAGAGCTCATGGGCATGCTGGGCAATGATGAATTTCTTCCTGCAGCAAAAAAACTTGATGAGCCTGGACTGCAACAACCACTCACTTTTGAGATGCCACTCAAGCAGATACCTTGGCTTGAACTTTGTGTAACGCTCTTAGGGATCTTAGTCGCACTCAAAGTGTGGATACGCTATAGCTGGCTCTTACCAAGTTCAGTCAATACAAAGATATTTCGTGCCTATAGAAGCCTCATCTCAATACTCTATGACATCGGGATGCATCGTCATCGAGGAGAAACATTTGTCGAGTTTCAACAGCGCATAAGCCATGAAACTCCATTGAAACTTTTATCTTCCATAACGCCTCTTGCGGTCGCAAGCAAATTGGATCAAGCCCCTTCGCTGACACAGGCTACACTTAAGACACTCATTGATGCTGAGTACGCTCTTATTGGGCAGCTGCCATGGACAAAAAAAATACTCGCACTCCTGAATCCATCATCATGCGTGCTCTTACTCAAAAGGAGCTGGCCATGAGGTGCCTATTACATCTTCTGTATAGCATCGTTCTTGTGCTCACTCTTCATGCGGGGTTTGTCGTACCACCAGTGGCAGCCCAAATTGAAGAACCGCTCTGGAGTAGCGATGAAGCAGAGAGCCAAAAACTCGATGAACTCAAAAGTGCTGACGAACTTATCGCAGAAGCCGATTACCTGCTCGATGATCAACGACTCTTAGATGCTCGAACAAAACTACTGCGCGCACTCAAACAAGACCCGAAAAACTATCGTGCTCACATCATGCTATCTGGATACTACTTAATTCATGTTGGGCACTTTCGACTTGCCCTGCGATATATACGTGCAGCTGAACAACTATTCTTCGAGCAACATGGGAAACCTCCTTACTTTGAACCTCGCCCCGCAGCAGAGCATGCTCAGATTCTGTATCTCATCTCGCAAGCTCGACTTAATTTGGATGATTACCAAGGGGCACTCAAAGCACTCGATGAGTTTGATTCATGGCACTACCAAGCAGCATGGTATCCAGGAACGCGCGCATGGATACTGATGAAACTAGGACAAATCGAGGAAGCTATTCGTGTTGCACGCGAAGGTGTCCTGGCGGGTGCTGAACCTGGCAGAACACTCAACATGCTTGGCATTCTTTTATCTATGCACGGTGAACCTCAAGAAGCACTCGCAGTGTTCCGTGATGCAATTGGGTGGGAACTCTCACAGGGATCTCTAGGACAACCTGCAACGCCACTCAATAATAGCGGTGAAGTCTATAAAGAAATTTTCATGGATGAAAAAGCAGAGAGTAGCTGGCTTCGAGCTACAGGTATGCCTGATGGATGTGAACATATCTTGCCAGCACTCAACGTTTCACTGCTCTACTTTGAACAGATGAATCTTGAAGGTGCCAAAAAAGCATTTGATGCATTTGAATCATGTGTCGCACAGTATCCTCTTCGAAATGGAGAAGAGCACAAAGCGCTACTCACATTTGGTCGTGGACGAATCTTACTTCTGTCAGGAAAACCAGAGGCAGCGCTTGTGCAATTTGAACAGGCAAATAAAGACAGACAATGGTTTGGCAAAATCGGTACCAGTGAAGATGATCTAAAAGCAGCACTCTTGCAATCACTCGCCCAAGCACACGATGCCATCGCTCATCGACTGAGCTTTACTATTGTTGATTCATGGTTTGATTCACTCTTTCTACTCCAAGAACAGGTGCAACACTCTATTCTCAGTTGGTGGTATGAGCGCAAGGGTCGTCGCCTCCTTATTGAGAACTTAAAAAATATCGAAGATATTGCAATCCGTAATACCGATGCACTGCTTGAGTATCCAACGCTCGGCACACTCTTGCGGGGGCTTTCTCCTCATGCGCTCCAACAGCGCATCAACCAGGAAGTTACCCACGATTTACGTACCGAAGCGCGCGTCTTTTATGATGCATACCTTGGTGAAAATAAACTTTTCCACGGTGATACTGCCGAAGGTGTTGCTCTTCTATCTTCAAGTTTGCGCCAAGCTCGCTCACACTTTGACGATCTTTTCATGGCCCACCTCAAAGCACTCTTGCTCGAATCACTCGATAGAAATGGCGATGAATATCACCAGATGATTCAACAGCTCTTTGAGCTTAACCGTGTTGTTTTGCGCTACCACGGGCTTGTGCTGCCAGTTCGCTTCAAAGGTACGCTTACCTCTGAGCAGCTTGCCATGTTAGGCCGTGCTGGACTAACCCCTACCACCAGCGAAACTGCCGTTGAGATTACCTTCTCTCAAAATGATGGCATCCTTACCTTTGAGGTCACAGCTCCTATGACGGCTGGGGGCCGCATGCAGCTCAAGGGCGAGCAATTCACCGACCTTGTTAATCGTCTTACTGAACACCTGTTTTCAATTGATATATCCGTATAACCATTTTTTTTGTACCCTTATCCATTATGACAATGCCAGATGTTTCCTCAGCGCACGCAATCTCAGAAAAACTACGATCTGCTCTTGGACAGGTCGTCAAAGGTCGAGATGACACGATTAAAAAAATTATCGCTGCTATTTTTGCTGACGGTCACGTCCTGCTTGAGGACTATCCAGGCTCTGGAAAAACAACACTTGCAAAAGCACTGGGTAAACTCATTGCGCCTGCCGATGCATCTGGGCACATCTTACCATTCCGACGCATACAGTTTACCCCTGATCTACTTCCCGGTGATGTGCTGGGTGTCTCTGTATTTGATTCCAAAACATCTGCATTTCGTTTTGTTCATGGACCAGTCTTTGCACACATCGTGCTCGCTGATGAGATCAACCGCACTGGTCCAAAAGTGCAAGCAGCATTCTTAGAATGCATGGCAGAAAAACAGGTCACCATTGATAACCATACCTATCCACTTGATACATTCTTTTTTGTCTTGGGCACGCAAAACCCAATTGATATGGCTGGTACCTATCCTCTGCCCTACGTACAGCTCGATCGATTCTTATTTAAAATCCCAATGCCCTATGTTGATGCAACAACCGAACTTGCGTTACTGCATCAGCATGATGCCATCATGCATGCAGCTGCAGAGCTTTCTCCTGTAACAACTCGTGATGAAATTCTTGCCGCGCGCAAGCTTACTGCTCAGGTTGCTGTCCACCCTTCAATTCAAAAGGCAATTATTAACATTGTACAAGCAACACGTGGCAATCCACAGATTCAGTACGGCGTATCGACACGTGCTGCTCTGTTGCTACAGCAAGCAGTCAAAGCTCTTGCCGTTATTGCTGGCAGAAATTATGCGACAGAAGATGACCTCAAAGAAGCAATTCCTCCTGTTTTGTTGCACCGCTTAAAATTCCATCCGAGTGCAGGCAATCCTGCTGAAGCACTAAGCCGGCTTGTTGAACCCTTCCTTGAGAACGTCATTATCCAAGGCTGATAACTGCTGACGCCAAGAAAAAAATCCCCACCAAGCAAAACAGTGAAGCAAACCAAATTGTAGAGAAGTGAGTGGTAATCCCTTACTCCAAAAGAGTGGGATAGAACATGCATCGACAATAATCCAGCACCACCAGTGCTCAATCTTACGTTGATTCATAAGGATCATACCGATAACGGAAAGACCCGTTACGAATGCATCAGGAAACGCTACGGTGCTGGTGGTAAAATAATGTAGCACAAACCAGATACAAAGAATCAACACCAGCGAAGCAAACAGATAACTGTAACGATGACGTTTTGCTAACGCACTGATTGGCACGAGATGTTCTGTATCTGCATTAGCATCCCAGGCGTACCAACCCGTGATAGATAAGATGGCAAAAAAAAGATTTACCATCATATCTCCGTAGAGACCTCCATGGTAACAAAACCATACATAGAGCAAGACGCTAATGAGGCCAATGGGATAGGTCAGGACATGTCGTCGAATTGAAAAAAGAACACTGGCTATACCAGTGACGACAGCGATGATCTCAAGAGTATTCACACCCCGAGTATAGAGGGTGGAGACCATTTTTTCGATAGTGCGCTGTCTATGCCGAAAAAGAAGGTCCACGAATAGTTAAAGAAAGCCCATCCTTGCGCTTCTTCAACCATTCATGAACGCTGAGTGCACTACGATGTTAGGCTTGTACATCGAGTGTTTGAGAAGAATCCGCTCGTCGGGCTTCCTCTTGCACTTGCTGTTCCTCTTGCTTTCTTTGGGGCTCTTCTTCTTGCTTTTGTGGTCGGGGCGGCTGGATCCGCTCCGTGGTAACTGGTGCTTCTTGCACCCTATTTATATTCATAGTCGCCTCCTTGGCTTGGTTAATAGAATCCTGAGCAAAAAACTTTCTCAGTACTAAAGCCAGTCGACCCATGATCCTGCTTGCTTTATGAACTGCTGCTAAATTAATCTACGGGCGGCTACTTTCAACCACGCTAGTAATTTTTAGGAGTCCATACCCATGTCATCTATTACACTTATCTCTTCTGTCGATAACGCTCCACAGGCCGTCGGTCCATATTCAATCGCAGCTAAGATCCCTGGCTTTATATTTCTCTCTGGCCAAATCCCTCTCGATCCTTCCACGGGTGCGATTGTTCATGGCGGAATCGAAGCACAAGCTATACAAGTTATGAAAAATATCGATGCTGTCCTGAAGGGATGCAAATCGAGTAAAGAGAAAATATTTAAAACCACTATCTTCCTTACCGATCTGAAAAATTTTCAGATCGTCAATGGGCTGTATGCTGATTGGCTCGGTGGCCATAAGCCTGCTCGCTCAACGATTCAAGTTGCTGCACTACCACTTGGCGCAGACGTAGAAATTGAGTGTATCGTTGCTGAGTAATCTACTGCTCTGGAGTACGTCTCTTCTACTCGTATTGACGGGGCTTATTGGCATACTCTTTCCCGCACTTCCAGGAACACCAGTGATGTTTCTGGGATTTTTGCTTGCGTCTTGGATCGATAATTTCGAACGAGTCGGCATTATCCCTGTCTGTATACTTGGATTGATGACACTTATCACTGTAGTGCTCGATATTGCATCATCAATCATTGGTGCAAAACGTTACGGTGCAAGTAAAACTGCCCTTTGGGGCGCTGCAATAGGCGGCGTTATCGGTATCTTTGGTGGCCTTATTGGCATCTTTCTTGGCCCTCTTATCGGTGCCCTCATCGGTGAATTCATTGTCCGCCAAAACTTGTACCGCGCAGGTCAAATTGGAATCGTCACTGCAGTATCAGTGATGATCGGCATGGTTTTAAAACTTGCCGTTGCTGCTTCAATGATACTGCTTTTTCTGAGCTGCTATTTTTTATAGAGCATAGATGCACTAGGAATCTTCAAGCACCTGCCCAGTTGCAAGATAGTTCGCATCACCAGCAACAAGCACACTATAGGCTTTGCCAGCTTCAAAGGTGAAAACACGATCATACAGAACACTACTATCAGCAGCTCGCTTCACACGAAGTGCACTTGTACCTGCAGGAATAACAGTATACTTCGAGGCAGTACCAAATGCAGTGCCTGTTGAAAGCGTCTCTGCACCGGCATTAGCCACAATTTGAGCAGCACCAACGGCACCGTGAATAATGCGAACAGCAGCATTGCCAGTACCAAGAGCTGGCAAGGTATCATCAATTGATGCAGTTCTAAGACCAAAATTATTGAAGTCTCCATAGAGTAAGACTGACTGCACTTCATCGGGAGCTAGATTGATAGCAACACTATCAACTTGCTCTGTAGTATTTGCACGCTTTAAAACAATTGATTGAGGACCACGGGCATCAATCCAAGATGAAGCACGAGCAAAGCGAGCTCGCCCTCGAGAAGCAGTTTCTGCACCAAGAAAAATATCAACCGGAGCAAGGTCGATATTTGCATGAAGGATTCGAAAGCCCGTGGATGGACGAGCACGTTGCTCATCCGAAGAACCGCCCCCTCCTCCGCCACCGCCGCCACCACATGCAACAAGGGTCATCGTTGATAAACAGAGTGTGAACAAAAGCTTTGTGTAAGATTTCATCGTGCGTACTCCTTTTATGAAGCTTTAGAGCTTGTATCTGGTTTTACAATCACAGTTCCCTGAGGAAGCCCAAGTGCGGATTCGAGCTCTGCTGCACCACCAGGGGAAAATATATCAACTCCTACAAGTTTCGCCGCAATTGTTTGCGCGATAACCGTGTACCCTTTTGCATTAGGGTGTAGCCCTTCTGGTAAATTATAAAGATCACATTCACCAAGATTATCGCAGGTTGTTTCCCACGCTCGCTTAAGATCTACAAGGGGAATTTCATTGACGTTCGAAAGAACCGTAAGATCCGCTGAGTACGTATTAGAATCAGATATTTGTCCACCATGCTCACAGCAAGGCTGCGGCAGTGTCACGAGCATGACCTCTTTGCCCACAATCGTGCCAGCATTTACAGCACGCTGAAATGCATCGCGCATCGTTCGAGCGGCGACAGCGTTGTACGCATCATTGGCACCTTCAAAAAGAATAATAATGTCTGCTGAAGACGTAGTAATCTGATTGGCCCATCTGTTGACTCCATCTGAAGAAAACTCTTCGCCAGGAACGCCCGCATTTTCAACAGGCACGCCAACTAATGAGGAGACTCGCTCAGGATAGCCCCGTTTACCAAGTTCTACATCAAGACCCCCATCACCGATCCCAAAGGTCAAACTATCGCCAAAGGCTAGGATCTTTACCGCACCATCTCCATTCTTATCGACAAGGAGATTCTGAGCTTGCGCTGCAGTAGCATGCATCAGACAAGCACAACCTATTGATATTATTAGAAGATAAAGACTCTGCACTAATTTAATCATAATTTTTAGAACCAAAAATTAATCTCACTCGGATCTATCTTAGAGTACCGACGACCCGAGCCCTGCTTTAGGTACGTACGCTACCAAAATTTAGTGAGAAATCAATCGCATGGGAGGATCTGACACCATTTCAAAGCATAAACCGGGGTTTCTCGACAACCTGTGCTCATTTCTCTTGCGCAAAAAAAAGCTGCCCGATGAGATCCCAAGCGATGGGGTGACGTACTACGACTACAAAAATCGTTTTGATGTTGCGGTAGCACGAGTTGCCAAAACGCCTCACTATCGACCTTACTGTGACACACGAAATCCCCATGGTTACTACTGCAATCGACCCATTATTGGACAAAATACACGCATTGCAGGAGGCATCTTCCTTGCCTCAGAGCCAGCAGAGAGTCTGGTCGTTGATGAAAAGTACATGTTGCTTCGACCGCTCTTGAGCTCGTTTCGCTCGCGGCTTGGAAGTTTAAAAACATTCTCAATTCAGCGCGAGTTTTCCATCCTTGAAGAGATTTTTGAACTTTCAGAAGAGCTTCTTGAATGGTCTCCTAAAAAAGTAGCGGCATTTAATCTAGCCAATAGTATTGGCACAGATTCGAAAGTTGCGCTCGATCTCTACCTCGAGCAACGCATTGGAGTGAATCGTCATAAAGTCTTACTTGCCGCATACATCATCGAACGTCTTCGTGAAGATGGTCATCTTGCAGGTTTTATTACCATTCCTTCCATGCTTCGTAGCCCAACTGGTGGCGATGAATACCTGATTTATACTTTCCCCAATGGCGTTTTTGCGACTCTCGACCCAAGCCCAGAAGGTGAGAGTGCGTCGACAGAAGAATCGCTCGACACGAAGCCTCAAAAACAGGTAGCGTAGTGTTACCAATATGAATACTGAAAAAAATCGTTCACCACTCGAAGATGGTTTATTCAAAGCATGCCGTGCTATTGAAAATCAGATCGCACGCGAAATGCAACGCACACCTGCACAGCGTGATCAGCATGGTGTACAAAAATGGGAACCATACGCGAAACGCATTGAATCAATCTGCTCGTTTCTTCTTGAAGAAACAGCGACTGAAGCTGGACAGGGTGTTTCACTTGATGCGCTCTTAGTACTTTCGCAAGCAGTGACCAAAGCGCTCTCAATTCTTACCGATGAGCTCGGTGAAAAAGGATTAGGTGCTGTACGTGCTGCGTATGTGCGCGAAGCTGCAAAGAATCTAAAACGAGATATTCTACGAATTGAAGGGGAAACAGGCTCACCAACAGAGCTCTGCTAACTCCTTCACTGGTGATGGCAACTTAGTCATACCGCTTACTCGGGTCCGGAATCTTGTATAAAGATACGGTGCCGTCGATATAGCGAATCTCTACCGTGAGATCTTTCTCATAGCTACCACCTGGTTTTTTGAAAGAGTACTTCGCACGGGTTTTGCCATCATCACCAAAAGAAGTGAAACGCCCTTCTTCAATGAGGTTGCCATCTTTGTCTTTGAGAGATATCGCCTGTACAAGAGGACCAAGACCATCAGGTGACAGTACGGCAAGCTTTTTGTCACTTTCTGCAACTGGCTTAAACAAGAATCCACCAGCGCCATCAATCTTAAGACCAGTTGGTAACACGACACCACCCTTCGGTGTGCCCGTTGCAGCAGCCGTACCAGTTGCTTCTTTTCCAGAGAACATATCAGGCTTTACTGAACCAACATAAGAAACCCCTGTATTGATAACGGCGACCGGACGTTCAACAGGAACTTTACCTGCAGCAAAAGCATCAATCGTTTCTTTTGCTTTTTTTAATGCCGTGCTTAATGAAGCAACTGCTTTTGTTGGATCACCAACACCGCCAACACCATCAAAGAGCACATCTTTATTGCTATCAAGCTGCGCAGCATCAAAACTTTCAGCATTGATTTTATTACCTTCCTCATACGTAATAGCATTAGACTGCTGCATTTGCATCAGTGCCCACTTGGTCGCTTCTTCTACTGAACGATATTCTTTCTTTGAATCAGCAAGGAGCGCTTTAAAAGTCGTCAGACCGCTATCTCCTTTGAGGTTCTGAATGCGCTGCGCAACAATTGCGCTATAGAGCCCTTCCTCATCGACTTCACCAGCTGCATTCACGCTGAGCTGCGACTTTAAAAATTTTGAAAACGCATCAGTTGATGAGTCGTTATTTTTTGCGTCAGTAACTTTTCCTGAGCCACCCCCCGTTGGCAGACCAAGATTGCCCGCAACGGTTGCTACATTAGTATTATTGACAACATCACTTCTTAATTGCATAGCTCTTTGCTCTCCTTAGCATTATGGAAAAAAATGCCTCATTCCTTGAGACTTCTTACATTCACAACATATGAGTGCAGAAATGATGCCAAATAATATGCACTTTATGTGATAAGTCTTATTGAGCTTTAACGAAGCAAGTTGCCGAATTCATACTAAAAAAAAAGAGCCCCAGAGGGCTCTTCATTTTGTAATGGTCTCGATAAGAGGCAAATCTTACCGAGCTCACTGACGAGGGGGGAATTATCTTCTCCCACGGTCGCCGCCGCCACCACGACGATCTCCACCGCCGCCGTAGCCACCGCGTCCGCCGCCGCCGCCACCGCCACCACGACGATCTCCACCGCCGCCGTAGCCGCCGCCACCACCGCCACGACGATCACCGCCGCCACCGTAGCCGCCACCGCCACCGCCGGAACGGTAACCACCGCCACCGCCGCCACGACGCTCACCGCCACCACCAGCACCATCGCTTTTCGCTTCGGTGACATTGATTGCACGGCCTTCAAGTTCGGTACCATTAAGAGCAGAGATTGCTGATGCTGCTGCACCTTCATCTGCCATTTCAACGAAACCAAAACCTTTGCTTCTTCCAGAGTCTGCATAGGTCACGACGCGAGCAGAGCTCACTTCGCCGTGGGCTTCAAACATAGACTTAAGTGAATCATCACGTACTGAGTAGGGAAGGTTTCCTACATATATTTTTTTGGACATAGTTTACTCTTTGCTTTTGAGCTTTGTATTAGTAATAAAAAAGTTAAAGGTATGAAGCAAAGAGAACAGAACACTTAAAAAGACCCGTACACTTTGTCCAAGAACATTAACGCTACGGAAACAGAGTATCACATTGAAAATTCATAGAGCAAACTTTTTATTCAAAGAGTTATATAGTTTAAATCTATATAACACATCCCCCTCTTTGACTTACCGAGCGCATACACTATAATTAAAGTGTGGATTATACTACTGAAGATTCTAACCTTGCCCTGGTAAAAAACGGTGAAACAGCAACCATTCGTAAAATTAATACGAATGACTCTGTCGTCCGTAACCGCCTCTTCTCAATGGGGCTTGTTGAAGGACGTCAGGTCAGCGTAACAAAGCGCTCCCCCTTCGGTGGCACAATCTGTATTGAACTCCTCGGTTCTGCACTGGCTCTTCGCCTCTCTGAAGCCGAAGCCGTCTCTATCCTCGTCTAGCTTTCTTCTATAAAGAGTCCTTAACGTCATGTTACGAATCGCACTCGCGGGAAATCCAAACTGCGGGAAGACCTCCCTCTTTAATATACTGTCAGGCTCTAACTATAAAGTTGCCAACTATCCCGGTGTGACGGTTGAGAAAAAAACTGCCCGGCTTGATCTTATCGGTATTGATGAAGCGATTGAGCTCACCGACCTGCCAGGAATCTATAGCCTTTCAAGCACATCAATCGATGAACAAATTGCGACTCGTGCGTTGCTCACAACTCCTGAAGAGCGTCCTCATCTTATTGTGTGCGTTGTTGATGCAACAAACCTTGAGCGTAACCTCTTTCTTGTCACACAGCTTATCGATCTGCAAATTCCCATGATCATTGCGCTCAATATGATCGACCTTGCTTCGAAGAATGGTATTACCGTCTATGAGCAACTACTGTCGCAGTCACTTGATCTGCCAGTCGTCCCAATTATTGCAAAGAAAGGCCTTGGTCTTGAAGCACTCAAAGAGACTATGGCGCTGAGCTTGCAACAACCCGTCGTATCGAAAAAAGCATTCGCTTGGTGCAAGGATGAGTCGATCTTGAGCACTGCTCAAGTACTTGCAAAGCACGAGCCTGCAGCAAAAGGGTTTCAGTTGCTGTGCGAAGCCGTGCACGCAAAAGATAAAAAAAGTATTGAAGAAGTTGCTCATGCGCGAACGACACTCAAAAATAAAGGTGTTGATTCTTTTGCTTATGAAGCAACTCATCGCTATGCATTCTGCGCCGAGATTGCGAAACGAACGTGCATCCGTCGAATTAGTTCTGCCCTCACCCTTTCAAAACGAATCGACTGGGTGTTAACGCACCCTATCTTGGGTGGACTTATCTTCTTCGCTATCATGGCGTTTATTTTTCAAGCTATCTTTTCATGGTCTCAGTATCCTACTGAGCTCATTGAATACGGCATGGGACTCCTGTCTTCAACGATTGGTGACCAACTGCCGGATGGACAACTAAAAAGTCTACTCGTCGATGGCATTATCGCTGGTGTTGGCAGCGTGCTTGTCTTTGTTCCACAAATTGCAATGCTCTTTTTCTTTTTGGGCATTCTTGAAGATAGTGGGTACTTAAGTCGTGCAGCATTTCTTATGGATGGGATTATGCGTCGCGTTGGACTGCAGGGACGTTCATTTATCCCTCTACTCTCTTCATTCGCCTGTGCAATTCCTGGCATTATGGCAACGCGTACAATTCCATCATGGGCAGATCGCTTAGCGACGATCTTAGTTGCGCCACTGATGAGTTGCAGTGCAAGGCTGCCGATCTACACAGTCATGATTGCTGGATTTATACCTGATACAAAAGTATTCGGTGTACTTTCACTGCAAGGATTAACGCTCTTGGGCCTCTATGTCTTAGGTATTCTTGGCGCTGCATGCATCTCATTTATCCTCAAAAAAACTATACTCAAACGAGAGCCAGCATTCTTTATTATGGAGCTTCCAAGTATTCGTCGCCCATCAACAAGGCTCGTCCTTCGTGAAGTATTGGATCGTATCAAGCTCTTTTGCCAATCCGCTGGAAGCGTCATCTTAGCTTGCACCATCCTGCTTTGGTTCTTATCAAGCTATCCTCGTGATCTTGATGGCTCTGCTCCACATCTCGATCAAAGCTTTGCTGGACAGATCGGCAGCTACATCGAACCTGCGATTCGACCGCTCGGTTTCAACTGGGAGATGGGCATCGGTATCGTTGCATCATTCGCTGCTCGAGAAGTCTTTGTAAGCGCACTGGCAACAATATATAACGTCGCGGCATCCGATGAACATGGTGAGACCAAAACACTCTTAACAACATTCAAAGACAAATATGCATCAGGCGAAATTACACTCGCATCTGCGCTCTCACTGATGGTTTTCTATGTCTTTGCGTGTCAGTGCATGTCAACACTGGCGATTGTGCGTAAAGAAACTGGTTCCTACCGATGGGTTGTATTTCTGTTCAGCTATAGCCTTGCGATGGCATACGTCGCGTCGTGGATCACCTATACTGTGATGAAAGGATAAGAGGAAGTCACTCATGAGCGCATCGCTGCAAGAGATTTTTGTCCTTATACTGGTTATAGCCGCTATCTTTTTTTTAGTACGACGTGGACTGCGCTCATCGAATAAAGGTGGGTGCACTGGATGTGGCTGCTCAAAAAAAGGAAAGGATCAAGCCTAGCAAGACATCGTGCACTGTCTGGATAATGATGCATAAGGCATCTGCATGCCTCAATTAACAAGCTCTTTCAAAGAAGCCCGTACTCAATCCGTACGGACTGCATGATATCGAGGTGCTCACTGGTTCAGAAAGAATTGACGATGGGCGGATACCACGCTTTGTCTGTATCACCACTTTATAAAGACCAGAGGGCATCTTTCGAACAACCATCTTGCCTATACCATTGGCAACTTGCAGTTTTCGTTTTGCATAGACACTGCCATCAAAACCAAGCACGTAACCAAAATAATCTCGGGTTGTCTTGCGATGCGCATCTTTGATCGTTACGGTTAGTGCCCAATTTCGAACAGACACTGTTGGGGTTGGCGCATCACGAGAGACTACGCCGACTGGAGCAGCAAGAGACTGCGCTTGAGGCTCGGCACAGACATGAGTAACACAAACGATACTGGCAAAGACTATAAAAAGAATTCGGTGAGGAAATTTTGTATGCTTGGTATGTATCATGAGTTTGCACCTCTTTGTGAATTAAAATAACACAAACGTAGGAGGCAGCACGAGAGGCGAAAGAATACCGCTATTACTGAACGTACCAGAGCACCGTTTACTTCTTTTCAGTTACAACAACATAGTAATCATAGTAACCAATCGCACCATTTCCACTTCCAGAACTTTTGATTTCGCCGGGTACTACAGAAATGATTTTTAACTCTGGGTGAGACTCACGGAACTCAGAAAGAGCCTTAGGGAATGTAAATGTTTCAACCTCATTAAAAGAGATGAAATCGGCAGGCAATATGTACACACCATTTTCCATATCTTTGATTGCATTCGCACGCATTTTCTTTGCTTGTTCTGGTGTTAAAGATGGGGCGGGTGTCGAGTCGCACCCACTTAATGATGGCAACGTTAGAAGAGCAAGCGCAGCAATACCAGTATTTTTAATATCATCAAATTTACTCATACCAAACTCCATCATTTACAAAGATAAAATCTCTTCGCTGCCACTAACAGGAAATGTAAGAGGCATACTCTTTTGCCACGATAGTCTCCTCCTTTACGCATCGTTAAGCAAAGGAAAAGAGGTACAGGGTAACTTTTTTCATAAGGGAATAGGCACCCTATTCATTCATACGAACGCACATGCAGTCTAAGACGACTTCTACGAGGCCCCTAAAATTTTAAGAGCTGTACGATAATAACTTTCACAATAATTGTTACTGGATACAGGCTTGCGTAAAAAAGCGCTGCAACTTCACGTAAGTACTTTGAGCCAGAGCGCGGCAGTGCAGAGGACGCATTTACGGTAGCACAGACAAGACCAATCGAAGCAAAACTATCAAAGCCAAGTAACCGTGCAGTAACACCAGAAGTGACAAGAAGCGTCATCGTCACAACACTTCCGATAAGCGCTGCATGCAAGCCATCGCTTGAAAGAAGATCCTCGATACTGCGTCCAGCAAGGGTGCCTGTGCCAACAATAAAAACGAGTAGTCCTAAATCACGGATTACATTCGCAGCAGGAACAGGAAGATAAAGTCTTATTTTTCCAATGCCTCGAATATATCCAAGCAACATACTCACCAAGAACACGCCACCTGATGAGCCAAGCTTAATCGGCATCGATCCATATACCGACACAGGAATAGAACCCAAGAGAATGCCAGCTGCAAGTCCAAGAATAAGCGGTATCAGCTCTGTTTCACTTAAGCGTGCTGTTTCAGGATTAATAGCTTTCGTAAATCGTTCAATAGCTTCAGGCGCACCGATACAAACTACTTGGTCACCAAATTCAAGGGGAAGCGATGCCTTTGCCAAAAACTCTACACCGTCACGACGAACTCTTGTAACAGTCACACCATAGGTTTTACGTACATCAAGCTCTTGCACTGATCTGCCAGCAAAGCGAGACGATGTCACAAATGTTTCTGACGAGATCAGGTCTTTGCCATCCATCACCGCATCATGTGCAACTTCGCCAATCAACATTGCAAGACCATCAAGGGCACGAGGCTCTCCAACGGCAGTAATAATGTCTCCGTGCTGAAAGACAGTCTGAGGGCTGAACACATGCTGCTCACCCTGACGAGTAAGTCGCGATATATTCACTGCAAGCACTTTCATCGGTTCAATTTGTTCAATTGTTTTACCGACAAGCAGCGTATTCGTCAGAACAAAACTGCGTCGTTCAAGGGGCTGTGGCTCTTTACTGATCCACTGCTGCTCATCCTGTACAAATTGTGATCGTAAAAAATAAGAAAAAACAGGCACACACAGCAATACAAGAATAGTTGAGAGCGGATAACTTGCTGAATATCCAAGAATCACTGGTGCTGTTGACTGACCACCTAATGAATCAAGCAACGCAGCAAGTGCTGCTGCACTTGAAAGTCCGCCAGTCATTGCGCCCAGATAGATACCGCCATCCAATGAAAGATACGACGAGAGCCAGATCCCAACAAAGGTTGCAACACTTGTTGCAACAAGACCGACTGTTAAGATACGAAGTGCTTCTTTACGAAAGATCGTAATGAATCGTGGCCCTGCCTGCGCACCAAGCACAAAAATAAGGAATAGCACTCCCACATCCATCAGGATTTGCGGAACGATAATACCATACACACCGCCAAGCATCCCAACTAAGAGAGCACCCAAGGGACCAACATAGAGCGAGCCGATACGTATCTTGGAAGCAATTGCTCCGAGCGCTAAGAGGGCAAACAGAAAAATAAGCATCTTAATTCACAGCGAGCGCACGAAGCTTTTCAACTTCAACTTTAGCAGTCGCCGCCTCTTTTAAGCCAGGCGTTTCAAGAATCACTGGAATGTGTCGCAAATTTGGATGATTAATAAATGCTTCAAGCGCGTCTGCTCCTATTTCTCCTTCTCCAAGGTTCGCATGACGATCTATCCTGCTTGCAAGGGCGGTCTTACTATCATTGAGGTGAATCGCCCACACTTTATCAAAGCTAAACGCATCGCCGATATTTTTAACAACTGCTTCAAGATTACCTTTGATATCATACCCACTTGCCCACATGTGCTGCGTATCAAGTGCGAATCCAACACGGGTTTTTTGCTCGACTTTGTCATAGATTGCAGCAAGCTGTTCCATGCGTGAACCGATAACGCTGCCTGAGCCAGCTGATACTTCAAGAAGCAATCGACTCTGCTCTGGAGTCTTTGACAGAATATAGTTGAGCCCTTCTGCTGCTTGCTGCAAGCCCGATGCTTCATCTTCTGCATGCTTTAAACTACCAACATGAAAAATAATACCTTCACCGTGAATTCGTGCACACAGCTGTAAATCATGCTGCAAAGATGTTTTTGAAAATCCAAACTGCTTTGGATCTGGATTTGCTAAGTTAATAAGGTAAATACCATGAAAGAACACACGAGTAATGCCTGAGTTTTTTCGTGCTTCCAAAAAAGCATCCTCAAAACCATCAGCAAAAGGTTTAAAGTTCCATCGCTGCGGAGCGCAAGGGTGAACCTGAATAGTATCAACGCCAAGCGCTGCACCATTTTTTATTCCATTTTCAAAGCCGCCACTAATTGAGACGTGACAGCCGAGTCCTCTTTGTTGTGTCTGTGTCATAGCTGTATTTTTTCTGATTGAACCTTTAACGGAGCAAGTATCATAGAACCAAGTCGGTTAAATCGATCAACATTGTCTGTTGTAAAAAAGAGTGCCTGCGCATCTTTAGGAGACATTATATCCTCGGATGGATACAACGTACAGAGCAGTTAGGTGATAGGCATCATTCTTTCTCCACTAGTATCTGCCTACGTAGGGCACTTCTCTGAGTTACCAACTCAATCACCCTTCGTTACTACAAATATAAACATAGATGCCGCACCTTAAGAACTCTGGAAACATATTATAAGCGTACCCAAAATCACTGAACCATTGGAGTTTTTTTGTACGATGGGGTTTTCCAAAGGCTATTGCAGCAACGCTATCTCACGAAGATATTGATGGAATTCGAGCCACATCTTTTCGAACGAGGCCTCACATTTATTGAAACTATGGATGTGTGGGCACCCCAAAAAATTTCATTAAATCGTTGTAAATTACTGTTAACGAGTGATATTCGTGTATCAACTCGATTTAATGTTGATGTAGGAATCTGGGCATAGTGCCTCATGGCAGACATTCAAAATACAAGGCTACATGTACTTAAATCGCGAGCTAATCTGCAAATAAAATCTATTTCAACGTCAATACCTTCATAGATATGATTTTGCCCCACTCGTTTTTCATATAAACTTAGGAAACTCTTCAACTCTAACATACGAAGCATATGACAAAATAAATACATGTCGAACAATCCCATCTCACCATCCGAATCTGATCCTCTCGCCGTTGTATTAAGACAGTACTTTGGATTTACATCGTTTCGTCCAATCCAAAGACAAATCATTGAGTCACATCTTGAAAAGCGAGACACGCTTGCCCTCCTTCCTACCGGTGGAGGTAAATCATTATGCTATCAACTTCCAGCTCTTATTCGTAAAGGATTAACCGTTGTCATCTCACCACTTATTGCCCTGATGAAAGATCAAGTGGATTCATTAAAAGAGATGGGCATAAATGCTGGATATTTAAATTCCTCACATGATGAAGCATCTGCAAAAGAGACCTGGAAGCAGCTTTATAACAATACAATCAAAATTCTTTACGTTTCACCAGAACGCCTCATGATGGATGGAATGATTGATAAACTTATTTCTTTGAATCTTGAAGCACTTGCCGTTGACGAAGCACATTGTATTTCATCATGGGGACATGACTTCAGACCAGAATATAGAGCATTAAAAATTTTCAGAGAAAAAATTCCCGATCTTCCTATTATTGCTCTTACAGCTACAGCCACAAAACGAGTGCAAGATGATATTATTGAGTCACTCAAATTAAAAAATCCCGCTATTTTTACTGCAAGTTTTAATCGACCGAATCTTTCTTACAGAATCGCCCCAAAAATGTCTGCAATGAAACAGATCCTTGAAGTCATAGCTGAACACAAAAATGAATCAGGAATTATTTACTGTTTAAGCAGAGCACAAACTGAAAAAGTTGCTGAAGCCCTAAAAAAGAAAAATATTAAAGCAGAAAGTTATCACGCAGGATTAACTGCTAAAGTTAGAGAAAGACGTCAAGATAACTTCATCATCGATAAAACTCAGGTCATGGTTGCAACCATCGCATTTGGAATGGGAGTTGATAAACCTGATGTTCGATTTGTCATTCATCACGATCTTCCAAAAAATATTGAAAGTTACTACCAAGAAACAGGAAGAGCAGGCAGAGACGGCATTCCGAGTGAGTGTGTTTTGCTCTACAGCCCAGGAGATGCAGCAAAAATAAGATCTTTTATCGATCAGATGGAAGATGAAACTGAACAACAAACCGCCCAAACGCAACTGACGCAGTTAATTCATTTTGCAGAATCATCTCAATGCCGCAGAGTGTCGCTCCTTCACTATTTTGGTGAAATATACTGCTCTGATAAAGGAGAAGTTCTTGAGAAGTGCGGCACATGTGATAATTGCATCGCTCCTCGTGACCTCCTACATGGAACTGAGATTGCACTTAAATTAATCTCTTGTGCACTTCGAGTGAAACAAATGAGCGGATTTAACGTTGGACTTGTTCATCTGGTAGACATCTTACAAGGCAATGAAACAGAAAAAGTAATCAAATGGGGGCACGACTCTCTTTCAACGTTTGGAATAGGAGTCGATATAAGTCGTATCGATTGGCAATATTACGGAAGAGAACTTATTAGTGCAGGATTACTAAGAATTAATCTTGAAAAATTCAAAACAATTGAAGTCACCCAAACAGGAATGAAGTTTATTCAGGAAAAACCAAGTCTCACTTTAAAGAGACCTCTTATTTCTGCGCCCCTCAGTTCAGATAAACGGCGTGACCGAAGAATTCAGCTTGGCGAAGAGTCGTATAATCAAGATTTTTTTGAAATCCTTAGAAAGTGGCGTGCTGATATTGCTCGGCAGAAAGGGATCCCTGCGTATATGATTTTAGGTGATAAAACACTTCAAGAAATTTCGCGTAAAATGCCTCGAACACTTCGTGAGTTGGAGTCTGTTCATGGAATTGGTGCAAACAAACTTGCGCTTTATGGTGAGCAGATACTTGGGTTGTATTAAATTATTATAGAGCTAAGAAACTCTAATTAAAAATCTCTTCAATTCCGACTTGCCAAGGAACAGCTTTTACTTTTCCAAACAACTTAGGATTGGGATCTTGGGATACGATAAGAGCTTTAGTATGCTTCATAGAACTAGCAAAGCTGTTGAGAATTTTCGCATCTGATTCTTGGATTTTTTTAGTAGATTTAATTTCGACAATAATTCGGTCGCCAGGGCTACGCTCTATGATTAGGTCAATTTCAGCATCATCTTTTGTACGAAGATACGAAAGAGAAAAATCTTTACGACGATAATTTTTAGCCTTAATAACTTCATTAAGGAAAAATGTTTCAAATGCGTCACCGTATGCGTATGTACCCTCTCTGAGCGGAACATCCAGACTTTTAGATAATGCCCGCTCAATGCCAGTATCAACAAAGTAAAATTTAGGACTTTGTCTTTGACTTTTTCGAACTGATTCGTGGAAAGGTTCAAGTAAAAACCCTAATAGTGTATCTTCTAAAATAGAAAAATATGTTTTTACGGTGACTGCAGAAGTCCCAACATCATCTGCAATTTTTTTGTAATTAATAATTTTTGTATTTGACTGCGCTGCTACTGAAAGAAATTTACGGAAAGGCTCAAGCCGCCTCACTGCTTGCTCTTCAGCAATTTCTTCTTTCAAATACGTATGACAGTAGGCTTGTAAAAATTCTTGTTTCTCAGGATTAGTTGTTGCGTTAATAACAGATGGAAGTGTTCCCCATTCTAATGCTGTTTGAAGTGAAAATGAACTGCCAAGCTCCTGAAAGGAAAGAGGGAATAAATTGTAAACAGATGCACGCCCAGCTAAAAGATTAACACCTTTCCTTTTTAACTTTCTTGCACTTGATCCAGTTAATGCAAATTTGATTTTTGTTTCTTCAATAAGGTGATGGACGATATCAAGTAAGCCAGGAAGTTTTTGGACTTCATCGATAACGACCCATTCATGGGTGGATGGTAATGCATTAACCCTGGCTATCAGGGCTTCAGGATTAATTGCAAATTCATCAAAATCGCCTGGTAGTAGTAAGTTAATAAAGTGCGTTTTTTCAGTTGGTAGAAATGCTTTTAATAGCGTAGTTTTTCCGGTTCCCCTTGCTCCAAAAAGAAAAAAACTGCGTGACAACAGTGGGTTACATTGTCTAGTAATCATGCTTTATATTTCGCCGCGTATTATAAAGTATGATTATATAGACTAGGTCAGGGTCTTGTAAATGGAAATTTGACCTGGTACCGGGTAACTTTTGTATTCACTACGCCTGCTTACAGAAAACCAGGCAAGTTGTTCGAACGAATTAGGTCAAGAGTTTCCTCATAATCCATAGATACTTACTGGTACAAGGTAACTTGGATTAAATAAAAACCTTCCGTAGTTTAGACTATGTTGAAAGTTACCCTGTACCAATAAATTTTTCTTTTATTCTTACGTATGTCCCCTTGTGGAGAAATTGTATTAAGGTACTTGCAAAAAGGTGATGGGAACCCAATACCTAATACAGTAAGCAAATTATAGAAAAAAGGTATATCTTAAATACCAAAAATTATTAAGATATTTCTTCAAGCCGCAAGGAATCAACAGCACGATTCACTACTTCTTTAATATCTTTTAGATATTGAGCAAGGATTTTTTTGTCTGTGTAACTATTTGGGATACTTTTTGCGGGATCAATACTATTCAGTTCTAAGAGTTTTTTATTGAGCGTTTCTATTAGATCTGAACGTGATTCTTGAACGTTACAAGCTACAGCGCCAACCAGATTAAGTATCCCATCTGCATACCGCGAATAGTTTATGATAAATCTACTGCTTTCATCGATCGATATTACTTGTGACATAGAAGCCTCAAGTAAAGATTGGAATTGCAACCGATATTCGGAAACAGGATCTTCATTCGAGCTAGGATCTCTTGTTATCAGTGTATTTAATATTTGTTTAGCGTCTAAAGCGTGTTGCATTTTTAATTTAATTTTTTTATAAAATATTCAATCTTTTTATCATACTCTTTTTTTGATAATAAATAATTCGTTAGAAGTAAAATTAGTCCCGCCGATATTGTTCCATCCTTTACTGCATCAGAAAGTATCTTTTGAACTTGCGGACGCACTGCGGATAATTCTTGCGTCGAATCTTTTACAAACTGCTTGGCTTTAATGATTGAGTCAAATAGCGGATGTGTCTTAACATTTTTGCCTGCAAACATTTGATCGAGCAGCGCAAATCTTTCTGGATATTTTCTTCTTGCAGACTGATCAAGTCTTCCTCCGTCGGTATTGTGGTAAAGCTCTAAAGTAACCGTAAAATCTTCACATAAAGCGTAAGATCCATAACCCATGTGTGGCGCACCCTCTTTAATAATTGCACTCATCCACAGCTCATTAGGATCGACGTTTCCAAATTTCATAGTGGCGTACGTATGTCCAGCTTCATGTGCTAGAACGGTATCCCACCAATTTTGCCGTTCTTTAGTTGTCCCACTGAAAATTGAAATTCTATTGTCTGATGCCCATGCCGCAACATTTATGTGTCTATTACCCATAGCGGTGTGATATTGATTTTCTGCGCTATCTGTTCGTTGGAGCTCTATGTGGTTTATTGATTCGACTATATGAACTGGCTGTCTAGAAAGAGACATTCTGAATCTGTTGAGTGAAATGACATCTCTTACACCGTGTATAGCAGGAATTTGAAGCTCAATCCGATGCGTTCTATTATCAGGTAATGCAATATCTATGTTGTACTTATGAGCATCTACAGGCTTTTCCTTCCTAGAAAAATAGATTGTCTGACCAGTATTTTTGTTTTTCGCATCAACTAGTTCTGATACCCAAATATTAGGCAAGATCCACTCTTCGCCTTTATTATCTTTTACAGTTACATACCCTTCTAGTTCACTTGACAAATTGTAAGCTTTTGTAACATCACTATATTTTATCATTATGTCACCGGCATCATTTGAATAGTGATCTTGCATAAAGGAATCTGCAAAAATTTCTTTTTCAGATTTTTTATTTACCGGAATAATTGCAATATTTGAATTACCTACTCTAGGAATATTTTTGGCAAACGACTCTCGAAATCCGAGCTTCGTGGGCTCTGACGGTTGTGTTCTTAGCTCATTATATGGTGCAGCAAGTAACTCATATATATCCGCAGACATTTTCATTTCATTTTGTGATACAAATGTAATTTTTCCTCGGAAACCGTTTTCAGAATTTTCGTGTACTCGTACGGCGAACTTATGTCCTGCAGCGTCAGTAAATACATCCCCAATTTTTGCATCGCTGAGTTTTATCTGAGGGGTATCAAAATAATCACTAGCATCTCGAATTGTTTTAACGATAACTCTTGGCTTGCTCAAAATGACTTCACTACTCGTTGATGATTTAACCTGCCATATTTCATTTCCCATCTGTATCCAACTGCCATCGCTATGGATATCGGAACGAATCTTAAAGTTGGTTTCATCTGCTAATGATTTTGCTCTAATAGGATTTTGAAATTCTAATATACTATCCCCACCCTTATCGTACAGTATAAATTTCGTAGAATCCTTGTATGTATCAACGTAAACGATATCTACGCCCTCAGAAGACTTAGCCTCTGGCATTGAAAGAACTTTATCTACGACTGTGGGATTCTTATCTCTTGAGAAAAATGTGTAGAAATTATCTTCCTTATTAATTGGAACTTCAAAAGAATTTTTTTGAGTTGGAAGTGGTATCTTTATACCACGAGAAACCGCATAAGGCGCGGCAGTGCTAAGCGTTGCTTGAAGAATATTAATTGGATCCATTCTACCATCGTTTAAGACATATGATTGAGCAGAAGCTAATCCAATGTTTCCTGCGACATCACAAATCTGCCGACTCGAAATTTGAAACTTATTTAAGTTCCCAGAATTAATAGATGCAGCAGTTCTAAAACCAAGAAGCGAACTTGCTCCGTTGACTAAATAATTAGATCCCATCCTTTTTAGATCATCTGATGTAAGTGATTGACCAGCAATCGCTTTTTGAGAGACCTCAGCAAGGTTTGCAACTGATGTAAAAGCTACACTCGTTGCTTGTGAAGCTAAAATCTGTTTACCTAATTCAGTAGAAAAATAACCGGTAGCTTTTCCTGACGTATATTTTATGGCTGTAGTCGCAAGAGCTTGGCTAGCTTTTCCACCTACAAAAAATGTTGCAGCACTAATTCCATCTTGCACAAGTTGGCTTCCAAAATCACGCAATGCTTGATTGTTAGTTTTATGACCAATTCCCATAGAAGTACCTTGCTCTGCCATATTAGCAACAGTGCCAGCGCCAAGTGTAAAACCGGCTGCAAGAGCAAGACTTCCTCCTCCAGTGGGGATTGCAGCAACGACGCCTCCAGCAAGAATAGCGCAATCTCGGGTTATTTTAGCTCCTGATGCAAATTTATCTGCGCGATCGATTACCCGCTCGATAGATTTTCTTACAACTTCTTTGTCATTATTGTAATCTGCCAACTTAATTTCAGATTTAGTAGATTGTTTAATTGATTTTTTTTCGGCTTCTAATTTTTTTCTATCTTCTTGAGATTTAATTACAAGTTTTTGATCTCCAAGTATTTTGGCAAGTCTTTCGTTATTTTTTGCTTCTAGAAGTTTTTTTTGTGTTTGTTGCTCTTTAAGAAAAAGGGTTTCTAGTCTTTTTTGCTCTTTCTTGTACTGTTCTAATAATTTTTTTTCAGCACCAAGTTCTTGTCTAAGAACATTTGTATGTCCTGTAAGATGGTCTGCAATGTTACATTGACTTATTCTTTTTTCGAGGTCACGAATATAGGTATGTTGTCCTTGTGTAGTTTGGTTATGAATTTTTAGTCGTCGCTCTGCAGGCAAAATAGAGCCTGAAGATCGTGAGCTTTCCTGACTACCTTGGTCGGTTCTACGTTGATTGTTGTTTTTGGCAATTTGGGGCATATGTCGATAAAAAGCTTGTAGTTAGAATCGAACTTAAGGGCTTAAACGGTGCAGATGAAATTTAGGACTTAGGGGCTGGGTTCGTACACGCCTACGCTCATGGCACGGTAAAGAGAAGAGATGTGACTATTCTTAGGAATGTGAATAAAAAAATATTGGTATATTTATCAGTTATTTCGTGTAGTTATGGAATTTCCTATAATTTGTACCAAATATGTAAAAAGGTTTTTTGAGATTACCTGGTACAGGGTAACTATTTTTACAATATTCCAATTATTTATTATTTCTTTTTCTTGACGCTACTCAGAGAATGGCGTTAAAATTCGGAGTATGTATCCGAGATTGTGCAACCTATCAAAAATAAACAGTTTTTTTCTATTCGGTGCAAGAGGAACGGGAAAATCTACCTTGCTTGAACATCTGTTTCCAAAAGAGGAGACCCTATTTATTGATTTGCTTGACCTAGAAACATTTGATGATCTTTTACTTCACAAGGGTAGGTTCTTGTCCCTTATTACATCACCTGAAAATATCAACAAAAGAGTTATTATTGACGAAGTACAGAAACTTCCTGAACTATTAAATGTTGTTCACCAACAAATACAAAAAAATGATAGGCAGTTTGTACTTACTGGATCAAGCAGCCGAAGATTAAAACAAAAAGGTGTAAATCTGCTGGCTGGCCGTGCGTGGGTATACCACTTATTTCCCTTCTCGACTTATGAACTTGGAAGTGAATTTGATCTGAAGAAATGTCTAGAGAATGGCGCCTTGCCCAAGGCATACATAAGTGAGGATCCACAATCTGTAAAAGAATATCTTCAAGCTTATGTTGGAACATACTTGCAAAAAGAAATTCAAGAAGAGAGTTGGGTAAGAAATATTGCACCCTTTCGTAAATTCTTAGCAATCGCGGCACAAATGAATGGTAAGATTATTAACAAATCAAAAATAGCCCGTGAAATTGGTGTGGATGATGTTACTGTTGCAACCTATTTTGAGATTATCGAAGACACACTGTTAGGATTTATGTTGCCTTCTTTTCATACCTCTGTAAGAAAAGCCCAGCGCGTTGCTCCTAAATTTTTTCTTATAGATACAGGAATTAAGAGAGCATTAGATAGAACACTTTCAATCCCCCTACTTCCACAAACTTCAGCGTGGGGAGATGCATTCGAGCATTGGGTCATACTCGAATTCAAAAAACGAATAAGTTACGCTCGCCTAGATTGGGAAATGTCATACATTCGAACAAAAAATGACGTTGAAATTGACCTGGTAATTGAGCGTCCTGGACGCAGACCGTTACTTGTCGAAATTAAATCAAAAGATCGTATTCTAGAAGAAGATGTGAATGCTCTTGAAACGCTAGGTGTTGATATTGATCCATCATCTGAACGATTGTTATTGTCCAATGATCCTCTAGAGCAAAGATTTGGTGGAACCCGCTGTCTGTATTGGCAAAAAGCCTTAGAGGGTATTTTTGCCGATCAATAGTAATTTACTTGGTACGTTTTACTTCTAGAGATTTTTTAAACATTAGTATAATTTTTTTGTAAAACGCCTCTACTCAATATTTAACTGCATGGCTTCTTGCGCAATCTGCAAACACTAAGAGCCCTCATCGGTATTGAAAAAGAGATTACCTGGTAAAGATTACCTGGTACAGGGTAACTATTTTTACAATATTCTATGTATTATGAGGAAACTCTTGACCTAATTTGTTCGAACGTACTGCCTGGTTTTCTGGAAGCAGGCGTTGCGAATACAAAAGTTACCCTGTACCAGATAAAGTTTCATAGCTGTATTTTTTCTGATTGAACCTTTAACGG
>JBILLA010000176.1:0-5455 GCA_044376365.1 Bdellovibrionota bacterium
TTTTTAACGAAGTTAGAAAAGCAGTTTCTCTTCCCCTCACCATGAAGATGCGTTCAGGGTGGGATGCACAGTCGAAAAACTGTCTTGAAATTGCTCATATAGCTGAGAGTGAAGGCTTTGAGGGAATTACTATTCATGGTCGTACTCGTGCTGAGCTTTACCGAGGTTTTGCTGATTGGAGTTTTGTCACTGAAGCAAAATCACATGTTCGTGTACCAGTCTGTGGTAGTGGTGATGTGACCTCTGTTGCCTCAGCCCTTGAGCGTAGCCAATCTGGTGCAGATGGCCTCTATATTGGTCGCGGTGCTATTGAAAATCCATGGATTTTCTCTGAGCTTTCCTCGGGTGAATCAAAAGTGCGAACAAATCATGAATATCTTGCTGCTATTGAGCGTTATAAAGATCTATTACTGGAAGAGTTTTCCCCGGTCCAGGCCTCTGGCAAGCTCAAACAGCTTGTTTCTCAGATGGTCAAAGGTCAGCAGTGGCGAAAGCGATTCCTTATCGCACCTACCTTCGAAGCTCAAATAGAGATACTATCTGAGTTGAAAGGTACTTTAGAGTGACCCTCCATGTTTATCCTTGAGGACATCCACCGTTTTTTTGGGCAACGCCGTGTTCTCAATGGTGTTTCATTTGCTGTTGAGCCTGGTTCTATCACTGGTCTTATTGGGCCGAGTGGTTCTGGAAAAAGCACACTTTTTAAGATCCTTGCTGGCGTCTTGAAAGCTGATTACGGTGCCTATCAACTTGATATTTGCAAAAGTGATGAGATCGGTCTGATGTTCCAAGAGGGCGCACTCTACGACTCGATGAATGTATACGATAATCTTGTGTTTCCCCTTGTTGATGGCGAGGTTCCAACTTGGAATCTTGATGAAGAGAAGAAAATGCGTGTTCATGCAAAGGTACAAGAGATGCTGTCACGTGTTGGCCTTGTTAAGGCGAGCCAAAAGTATCCTGGTCAATTAAGCGGTGGTATGCGTCGCCGTATTAGTTTAGCGCGGGCCTTAATCTCTCGACCACGCTTGCTTTTGCTCGATGACCCAACGGCAGGACTTGACCCTATCGCCAGTAGTGTCATTATGAACCTGATTACAACGATTCATAAAGAGTATCGACCAACCGTGATCGTTGCGAGTCATGATCTGCGAAGACTTTTTCCTCGTGTCCATGAAGTCGTTGCGCTGTTTGATGGTCAGGTGCGTTTTCAGGGAACTCTTCCAGCACTCAAAGAACAACCCTGTCCTCAGTTATCGAGGTTTGTTTCTGCTCGTTATTCTTTTTCATAGTTTTTTATATGTCTGATGATCGCCACCGAAAACCAAAACACCATACAGGTGGAAAAATAGATCTCCAAAAAGAGAAAGCACGACTCTTGCATGGTGTTGGTGCGCCACTATCTTCGCACTTTGAAATTGATGATTTTCAGCGTGAAGCTATCTCATTGGTATCTGAAGGGGTTGATACCTTGGTCGTAGCACCAACAGGTGCAGGCAAAACATTTATTGCACTGCAAGCCATTGAGGCTACGATTGGTATGAATGCACGATCCGTTTATACGACGCCGCTTAAGGCGCTTTCAAATACGAAGTATTCAGAACTCAAGAAGACATTTGAGCCGCGTGTGAAAGTAGGTCTTCTTACTGGTGATAGAAAAATTGATGGTGATGCCTCTGTGGTCGTAGCAACAACAGAGATCTACCGTAATGAACTTTATAAAGATTCTGCTGGCTATGGTTTAGTCGTGCTTGATGAAGTGCACTATATCTCTGATCAACAGCGTGGTGCTGTATGGGAAGAGAGTATTATTCTCACGCCAACTTCATCAACACTGCTTATGCTATCAGCGTCTATTTCGAATGCAGCAGAAGTTGCTGGTTGGATATCAGAAGTACGTGGTCGCCCTTGTCGTATTGTTATTAAACGAGATCGTCCTGTGGAGCTTCGATTAGGCTTTCTGCATCCAGACATTGGTGTTATGCCTCTTTCGTCTGAGAGTGGTCGTATTTTTGAGCCAGTAGAGAAATATTACGAACATATCCGTATTGATGGCGCTGGCATGCGTCTTTCGCCTCGTCGACGACAAGAAGGTCATCGACAAAACGCGAGAGGAGGCGCTGGCTCACGTCATGCGCCGCAACGTGGCGGACATAAACGAGGAAAAAGGTAAGCCATGTTGTACGGAGAATATCCAGTTAGAAAAGTTTTATTTTTCCTCGAGAAAGATAATCTGTTGCCCGGTATTTTGTTCCGCAGTTCGCGTCGTCAGTGCGATCTTGATGTTGAACAGTTGGTTCGTTCCAAGGCAGGTGCGATTCCTGCTGCCCAAACTGAAGTGATCCAAAAGGCTATTGAAGATGTAATCTTTAAATATGCCCTCGATCCTCAAATTATTTATAACCATGTCCAGTACGGCGCACTGATAAGTACTGCGGTTGGTGCTCACCATGCAGGACAGCTTCTTGTCTGGCGACTGCTCCTTGAAGAGCTCATGTCTCGTGGATTACTTCGTTTATTAATCGCAACTGGTACCGTTGCAGCGGGTGTTGATTTTCCAGCACGGAGTGTTGTTGTCACTGCACATAGCCGTCGTGGTAATGATGGATTCCAAAATCTAATGTCGTCAGAGTTTCAGCAGATGTCTGGTCGCGCTGGACGACGGGGCAAAGATGCTATTGGTATCTGTTTGGTTGCACCAGGACCTTACTGCGATGCCAGAGTGTTGCATGAGATATCCAAACAACCACCTGAGCCGTTGCGTTCTCAGTATTTTGCTTCACCATCGACAGTACTGAATCTGTTGAAGTTTCGAAACGTTGATGATCTGAAGTATACCGTGCAAAAAAGTTTTGCTGCGTACTCAGATCGACGTATGGCAAAAAATATCTTTGATGAAGCATCGCTTCGAGAACATGACACTCAAGATGATGCTAATCTACCTGGTGAGACGAAAAAACGTATTATGCGACGTGTTCGTCGTCTGCGAAGTGAAGCAAACGCACTTGAAACGAGACAGGAAGAGCTTTTAAATCGTACCCTTGAAGGCCTCCGTAAGCTTGGCTACCTTGAAGGTGGTGGACTCAGTGAAAAGGGTGACTGGGCAGCAGAGCTTTGCACAAGCCTTGTCCTTGAGCTTTCTGAAGCAATTAGTGATGGTATCTTTGATGAAGTTTCTTCTGATGAGCTTATTGGGCTGGTTGCTAGTATCTCTGGCGATGCACACCGAACCTATTTTGGCTTGAAACCTAATCCTCTCAAGAAAGAATCGTTGCGACACCTTGAACGGATCACGATTCGTGTTAAAGATGCTCAGGCAAATCCACTTCAAGGTGATATCCAAGTGGTTCCAAATGCTGCACTCACTGCTATCACGTGGGCACAGTGCGAGTCGTGGATTGAGTTTTCTTCGCTCTTGAAACTTTCAGGCGTTGCTGAAGGTGATGCTGCTCGTTTGATTACACAGACAGCTGATCATCTGAATCAAATGTCTCGTCTTGAGCAAAGTCATCCCGATCTTGCTCGCCTAGCGTACGAGTCGCGGTTGCGTCTGATGCGTCCACCTTTGTCTGAAAGTATCGCGAGTGACTAATAAGGGTAACGTACTGTGAAGATCCTTTTTGTTCGACTCTTTGTTCTTTCGTTTGTGACGCTTTTTTGCATACGTACTGCAATTGCTGCGCCGATTGTTGTCACGGTGCATCCTCTTGCAATTCTCCTCCATGATCTTGGGGTGCCCGAGCAAGATATTGTGACGCTTATACCTGCAGGTGTCGATCCACATGCATTCGAAGCAGTACCCAGTCAGATAAAGCTGCTCAGTACGGCACCTCTGATCCTGACTTCAAGTGGTGTTGAGTTTAATACCATGCTTCTTGCATCAACTTCGTGGAACACGAAAGTAATAAGTATTGGTGACCCTGCAACTATGTCAGAGCATGGATGGCTGAATCCGAAGCTTGTCATTGATAATCTGCCAACGGTTGCACAAGCAGCTTCGCATGCACGTGGCACAGCATTGGACGTAGCTTCGCTTGAGCAAACCGTGAAAGCACTCAAAGAAGTGTTTGATAGGCCTGTTCCCGCTGAGTGTGCCTTTGTTTCAGATCATCCTATGCTTACGGCGTGGGCGAGCTTCATAGGATGTAAGGAGGTTGGTACCCTCCGTTCGAGTGGATCGCATGCAGAAATGACTCCACGATCAATGCAAAAAATTAAGCAGTATAAAGCAGCCTATCCCAAGCTTATTTTTATTGGGACCTCGTCATCTCCAGGTAGTCTTTTTACTGTCATTCATGAGTCGTTTCAAATTCCGACCCTCCATGTGCAAGAGTCGGCTTCCGGTTTTAGCTCATTCGTTGAATACTACCGCAGTATTCGAAATGCGTTTCCAGTGAGGGAGCCTGGATTGTGAACATTATATCATCAAGCCGCTGTGCTTTTGGATTTCCGGAGCGGATCGTTGCGTCTGCCGAGCAATTTCAGATAGAAGCGGGAACATTTAATTTACTTCTTGGCGGGAATGGCGCTGGTAAATCAACAATTCTGGCCACGCTTGCCCGTGACCTGCCGCTGCTGTCAGGCAATTTCTCCTATGCGGCGCATGACGGTGTGAGTGTCAGTGATCGTATTGGGTACGTTCCACAGCGTGTGGTTATCCCTCAGTACCTTCCCATGTGCGTTGAAGAATTTATTACCCTTGGAGCAACAAGAGTAACCGGTTTCTTTGAACAATTTTCTTCAGCCACACTTCAGAAGCGTGATAGTTTGATTGAGGAGCTTGGTCTAAGCTCTATCCGTTCTGAGCGTGTGAGCACTATCTCTGTCGGACAGCTTCAGCGTGCGACAATTGCACGCGAATTACTTGGAGAACCTCGGCTTCTGCTTCTTGATGAAACAACCTCTGGTATCGATGTGAAGCATCAAACATCGGTGATGCGTGTGATTCAAGCTATAACGCCATCGTGCTCAGTATTGCTTGCAACGCATGATCTGCATCATGTCAGTCTTGCAGTTGATTGGGTGTATGGTATTGAAGACGAGCAATTAATTAAAAAAAGTTTCGAGGAGAGTCGATGTTGCTAGAACTTTTCTCTGATCCATATTTTTTACAGATCTTATTGGCGGCGATCCTTATCGGATTGATTACTGGTATGGTCAGTGTTTTTGTCGTGTCTCGCCATCTGAGTTTTCTGGGAGAGGGATTAGGGCACGGTTCATTGTTGGGTATTGCTCTTGCTGGCCTTTTAGGTTTTTCGCCTTGGCTTGGAGCCCTGTGTTTCTCGCTTGTCGCAGCAGTCATCCTTGCACTTATGGATGATCGCTTACGCCATCGAAGTGACATTATCCTTGCGGTTCTCTTCACTCTCTTTCTTGGTTTAGGGGTTATCTTATTCCAAACAAATCTTCAGCCGCAGATCTCTATTCAAGAAGTACTTTTTGGAAATCTTCTGTT
>JBILLA010000177.1:0-5434 GCA_044376365.1 Bdellovibrionota bacterium
AACAAATTAGAGGTAAGTATCAATAATTAGTAGGGGCTTAAGAAATCTATTTAAAGGTATAGACATCTAAACATTCAATGGCACAACACCACATAGATTTTATTGATATCAGGGCCCAGCTTCAAAGGATACGACCTCAAATTGATGCGCGTATTGCTAGTATTTTGGATAGAGGGGCCTTCATTCTGGGTGCAGAAGTCCAGGAGCTTGAACGTCAGCTTGCAACGTATACGCAAGCTCATCATGTGATTACTTGTGCAAATGGTACCGATGCGATTTTAATTCCACTCATGGCGCAGGGCATTGGACCAGGTGATGCAGTGTGTATTCCAGCATTCACTTTTTTCGCAACTGCTGAAGTTGTTTCGCTCGTTGGCGCAACTCCTGTGTTTGTCGATATCGATCCTCACACATACACAATGTCAGCCGCCTCACTTGAGGAGCAAATTATATCTACTCAAAAGAAATCACCTCATCTCACTATACGAGCAGTTATACCAGTTGACCTCTTTGGTCTGACTGCTGATTATGAGGCCATAGGAAAGATTGCAGAGAAATATAACCTGACAGTCATTGAAGATGCTGCACAAGGGTTTGGGGGAATGTTTTTTGGAAAAAGAGCAGGTAACCTTGCTCCTATTGCGAGTACTTCTTTTTTCCCTGCTAAACCTCTTGGTTGCTATGGTGATGGAGGAGCTATTTTTTGCAAGGAGGAGTCTTTTGCAGAAGTTATCCGCTCTATACGAGTGCACGGGCAGGGTAAACATAAATATCAAAATGTTCGTATAGGCCTTAATAGTCGATTAGATACAATCCAAGCAGCGATACTGATAGAGAAATTAGCGATTTTTGATAGTGAGCTTAGTGCTCGCAATAAAGTCGCAAATCGCTATACAGATGCTTTTGCTGAGCTCATGCAGACACCCTATATTCCTGAAGGATATTATTCCTCTTGGGCACAATATACACTGCGAAGTTCAAAACGAGATGCAATGATTACGACACTCAAAGAACAAGGTGTTCCAACCATGGTATATTATCCGATACCACTGCACCTTCAGAAAGCGTATGATCACTTAGGCTACCAAAAAGGTTCGCTGCCGCACGCAGAACAAGCTGCCGAAGAAGTTATCTCTCTTCCAATGCATCCATACCTTAGTGAAGACACACAAGACTACATTATTAAATGTGTCATTTCTTTTTTGAAAGAGAATCCTAACGCTTCAGTGTCCTCTGGGGCAACTATCTTGCAGCGATAAGATTATTACGAAAATATTTTACCCGGATTTAATATCCCACGCGGATCAAATGCTGCTTTGATATGTCGCATCAAATCAATCTCTTTTTTTGTCCTCGACATTTCAAGATAAGGCTTCCTTAGGAGCCCAATGCCATGCTCTGCAGAGATGCTCCCGTTGTAAGTTGCGACAACGGAAAATATATTTTTATCAGCTTCATGGCAGAGCTCTTTAAACTCATCCACTGACATTGTGTCAGGTTTTGTGAGTGAAATATGAATATTTCCATCAGCTATATGGCCAAAATAAAATGCTTTGCAAACAGAGCATTCCTGCGAAATGATTGCACGTAATGAATCTAAAATAATATCAAACGAATGAACGGGGGCAGAAATATCATATTTATGAGGAAATAGATTTTGCCTAATGGCATCAGATATTTCTTCTCGCAGCATACAGAGCTCTTTTTCCTGGTTGGTATTTTGAGCTATCACAACATCAGAGAGTGCGTTATGTGCATGAAGGTCCGACAGCAGAGTCTGAAATGCTCCATGTGTATCAGGTGAAGTTGCTTCGACACTAACCAGACAATAGTGGGGGTGTGATTCTGAAAATGGTTGACGTAGCTTTTTATAGTTGGTCACTAACGTCATGCAAGCTTCATCAATATACTCGAACATTTGAATAGTATAACGCTTTTTTCGAAGCTCTTTTAATGCAGAAAAGAAATGCTTTGGATGTTGAGCGGCAAGCATTGCAATGATTTCTTGATGCGGTGGCGCAGTAAGTTTAAGTGTTACTTCAACAATAATTCCTAATGTTCCTTCAGACCCAATAAATAACTGTCTTAGGTCGTAGCCAGTTTGGTTCTTTATTAAGTCACCATTGAGTGTCAAAAGCTGACCGTCGGCAAGAACAACTTTTAGACCAACGACCCATTCTCTTGTTGTGCCGTATCGAACAACGCGTAATCCTCCAGCATTGGTTGCAACATTTCCACCAATCTGACTGGAGCCAGCACTAGAAAAATCAACGCCATAGAATAATCCCTCTGCTTTAGCTTTCTGTTGAATCGCCGCTGTTGTAACACCAGCCTGACATCGAAGTAATCCTGATTCAGGAATAATCTCAAGAATTTTATTGAGCTTTGATAAAGATAAAACTACTTCTTGAGCAGTTGCCGTTGCTCCGCCACTGTACCCTGTTCTGCCTCCTGAGGGGACAATAGGAATACCACGTTCATGACATGCTGCAACAATTTGGGAAACTTCATCAACTGTTTCTGGAAAAACGATAACAGATGGATTTGGTTCGAACTCTTTACAGGAGTCTTTGCCGAAAAAAATAAGATCCTCGCGAGCGTCAGTAATACGAGATGCAGGTAGGATACTCGTGAGAAATGCTAAGTTTTGTTGCATAGACCAGATTTAAAGAAGCGAGCGTGATAAATATTTCTGTATTCTGAACCAATATAGAACGTTAAGTCTAGAGAGATTTCCTTAGACTCGCAAAAGTATAGAGCGTGTTTATCTTGATGATAGCAAAGTACGTCTTATCGGAGCTTCTTAAAAAGAATAGCCCATACAGTAATCTTTATTTTCTCAGGAAGCAGATTGAGTATCATGCTGGTTAAACGTGATTTCCAGCCTATATATACTGTTGGTTGATTTTTGTTGAGCGCAGCAAGTGAACGTGCCACAACATCGAAAGGATCAAGTAGCCCGGCACCTTCTTTGAGTACTTTGACCTGAGCCGAACGTTGAAAGTTTGTTTTCATCCCTGAAGGGCACACCGTTTGAATGTGTATATTGTTTCCCTGTACTTCGCCCCAGAGCGATCGACCAAGGCTTACAACAAATGCTTTTGACGCTGCATAGAGTGCCATGCCTGGTACGGGAATTTCTGAAACTGATGAAGCGACTAAAATAATGGATCCAAAGCCTTGACGCTTCATTTTGCGCAGTACAATTGAGGTGAGCTCTGTTAATGAAAGAATATTTACATGGATCAGATTTTGTTGTGCTAGTAAGTCGTGAGTCTCAAAGTTACCGCGTAAACCAAAGCCCGCTGATGTAATTAAGCCTGCGATTGGCTCATCAAAAGATAAGATCGCATTATATAAATGTTCTCTTGCAGTACTATCAGCGAGGTCTGCAACGTGATAGGGCTGAGAAAGTTCTTGCGAAAGTGCTATGAGAGCAAGGATATGCTCAAAAGCATGCCATGCAGTGACACATGATACGCCTGTAACATCAAGAGGCTCAAGAGTGTTCTCAAGGCAAAAGTGCATGACTGATTGAGCATAGGCCAGACTTGGTGGGCTGACTTCAAGACCAAGGATCTTTTGAAAAGAATCTTTGATGCAATAAAGAAATCGTCGAGAAGCAGCTCGTATATCAAGTAGGAATGACTTTGACAAGCAAAATCACAGCATTGTTTTTTCCAAAAAGCGGTTAGCCACGATGGTTTTATGATCTGTTGTTTATCCAGCGTTTCATTGATCATCGATGTTTCATGTGGCATCGAAGTGCGGAAACGGTGGTCGCACGACAAGCACCATGAATAGGGTATCGTATCACCAAGGGGTGTGGTGTCGAGGCTACAGCAGATAGGACATGTTGCAGTCGTAGAGTTGTTCAAAGCATTGCCATTACACCATGGTTTGGCTGAGCAGAAAACTCCTCGTTTCTAAAACTTCAGGTATATTCGGGTTCACTGCCACTATTTGGTCGATGATTGCGAGAGCATCATGAACTTTTTTTTCTGCTATGTGTGCGGTTAACAAGTTTAACAAGACTTCAAGGTTCGTCCTGTCTTTTTGAAGGTGATACTCCAAAAGAACGGCGGCTTCGGCAAAACGATGTTGACGTAAGAGAGTGTCTTCAAGGATCCTTTGATAAGTTGGCTCATAGCGTGATGTTTCAAGGAACGACATAAGCTCTGAACGCTGCGGTTCATTGGTAATAGTAATTTCGTGAATAAGAGTTTTTTTCACGAGCGATATAGTATCAATTGCAGTTACTGTCTGAATAGGTTTCCAGATAGTGATCATTTCCTTACTATGAGGCCAAAAGAGATTACCAGCAAATACATAGTCTTGTGGAATGGAAAGCTCAAGCTTTTGAAGATAATGTTGAAATGATTCAATTGAGTCACGTTGGATAAGAAAAGATTTTTGCAGACGTTCTGTCGGTACCTGTGCAAGGTGTTGATAGGTCACTTCAAGCATTTCTTCGGGATATCCTCTTGCGTAATGCCATTGATGACCAGGAGATACTCCGCCCATAGCATGGACAAAGCCTGGAACATCAAATAATCCAAGAATATCATCGCCCGGTTTAAAACCATTCTCGGTAAAGATTTCTTTCATGAGCTGAAAACATGCCGCAGTCATTGGTTCAAAGTATATCTTTGTCCCTGGATATCCAATAGTGACAGGGACAGTTTGTTGAGCAAGTGAGCCATGAAGACGATAGCTTTTATATTGGTTGCCATATTCACCAATGCAGCCAATAATGATAGATGTCATGGTTCCACACAGTGGTAACAGTAGTGGCATAGCAAAGATACTTCCGACAACAGCAAAGCAACTAAACAGGATAGCTTGCCAGCCGACTATTTGGAACGCAAAATTATCATAGATGTCATTACTAGTGCCGATTGCTCCGATTGCTGGAATAAAAAAGAGATATCCTAGTATGACTAATGTATTCCAAGACAAGTGGATATGACCTTGGGCGATAACATCTGTACTCATGTTTATAATACTCATGGCAGTCACTCCAAGAATAATCAGAAGTGCTATGCCGATAGTATGATGTGGATTTGTTTGTAAACTTGGCTGCTCTAGTGCCGGAGTATTGAACCTCCAGCCTAGTGCTGCAGTTGCCATAAGAAGACCTGCAAGGATAAGTCCAGTTGCCTGCTTATCTTCGCTACCAAGAGTAAGGAGAGAACATACAAGAAATGTAATACATGCTCTGTGGGTGCGTAAAGGACGGGTAATATCTTTGATATAATTTGAGAGTTCGCGGGTATGGCGTGGTAAGCAGCTTGACCCCCAACGAAATAGCTTGCTGTATTCAATCTGCCGTGAAAATGTTGACCAAGTTTTTTGAGGAGATCGACAACATATAAAGAATAGAGACATGCCAGTTGCAATACCAAGCAACATGTATCCCACGGTTTGTAGAGCG
>JBILLA010000178.1:0-5417 GCA_044376365.1 Bdellovibrionota bacterium
ATAGGAGAAGATCTAAAACGATACGCTGCTGCTGGTATCAGCTCAGATCATGAGTGCACCACTCTCGAAGAAGCACGACAGAAAGCACAGCTGAATATGCTTATCCAGATTCGTGAAGGCAGCGCAGCAAAAAATTTCGAAAGCTTGTTTCGGATTATGGCTGAATATCCGAAACAAGTTGCATTTTGCACTGATGATTCAGAACCACAGCACATCACGGACCAACTGCAACCGCATATGCGCCGATTACTTGCCCGTGGCTTTAATCCACTTGATGTATACGGAGCGGCTTCTATGAATCCAGTCCTCCATTACGGACTCAATGTCGGCTTACTGCGAGTTGGCGACCCCGCAGACTTTAACGTCATTAATAATGCAAAGAGCCCACATTTTGAAGTGCTCAAGACATACATCAATGGCGAACTTGTGTCTCAGGAAGGTCAGTCGTTGATGCAGTATGATGCACCACTTAGTTTGATTAATAATTTCAATGCTCAACCAATCACGAAAGAAGCACTTAAAGTACAGAGGGCATCAGACACGATTCGTGTCATCGGTATTATTCCTGGCGAACTCATCTCTGAAGAACTCTTTGAGAACACACCGAATGCAAAAGATGGTTCAGTACAAAGTGATACGCAACGAGATATTCTTAAACTCGTATGCTTAAACCGTTATACAGCCCATGCAGAACCTGCAATCGGTTTTGTAAAGGGACTTGGTTTGAAGAGAGGTGCCGTTGCAAGTACCGTTGGCCATGACTGTCATAACATCATCGCGGCTGGATGCTCTGATGAAGAGATCACACGTGCGATTAATGCTGTTATCAACGCACGAGGCGGTGTCTGTGTCGTTGATGGTAATGAAGAAACGGTTATCTCATTGCCCATCGCAGGGCTTATGTCAGATCAAAACAGTGATTCGTTTATTCCAGCCTATAGAGCCGTAGAAGAAAAAGCATGCTCACTCGGTAGTAGCCTGTCGTCTGTTTTCATGGCACTCTCATTCCTTCCACTCCCAGTCATTCCTGAATTAAAACTGACCGATAAAGGGCTCTTTAAAACAAGCGACTTTCGGCATGTTTCTGTCTTTGTCTAATCGAATACGGCTCTGCTATGCTTAAGGGCATGGCAGATCTATTTCAGTTCCCTATTGATCATATTGGTATAGCTGTCCCACATCTTGATGATGCGTTGCTGTACCATCAACGCATCTTTGGTGGCTCGGTTGTTGATCGTGAAGTACTGGCAGATCGCGGCCTTGAGATAGCATTTCTTGCCTGCAGCAATACACGGCTTGAATTCCTTGCTCCTCTAAACCTTGAAGATCAAACTAACGTGATTGCTCGATTTCTTAAAAAACGGGGCGCAGGAATGCACCACATCTGCTACGAAGTACCACGCCTTGAGGATGAACTGGCTCGACTTGCTGCCGCTGGCGTGGCCCTTATTGATACCGTACCCCGTCCTGGCGCACAGCATTCACGCATTGCTTTCATCATGCCCTCAAAACAAGACGGCCTGCTTGTTGAACTCTGCGATTACCCTCAGCGCACACAGCCATAAGATTAGGTACATAAGATTAGGTACAGGGTAGCTTTTTTTAAAAGCTGATTTTTAAAATTTTCAAAAAATTAAGAAACTAATCCTTTGTTTCTTACGAACATTGAGCCATTTTTTCTATAGGCTATTTATTGATTCAAAAAGTTACCCTGTACCTGATTCCCTACCTGATTCCCTGTTTCTCTACAGATTTATGTCTTAATTTACGCAATTTGAACTAATAATACCCCTATCCTCTAAAATCATCATCCATATCTCTATGTATTAACTACTCATCGAAAATGCATTGGTTTTCCTATCACCATTGTTTAGAGAAACTCGATAGGAATTTCTTAAGTATTTTTCATACTGAAGAAAATACGGCTAAAACAAAGCTGTTTTAGGTCAAAAATAGCCTTATTTATAGCAATTACGGTGCGTTATCTTGAAGTTGCTTAGCATGAGAGGGGTGATAAAATTCCCTCATGACAATTTCTGAAAGACATTCTGTAAATATTAATGATCATACTGTTGAACTGACTGATGTTGTTATTGGTCATCTCAACGCATTGCTTGTTGCCTCATCAAGGGAATGGGCTGCAAAAGTTGCAAGTGTTGGCAGAAGAACCATGGATTTTCATATGGATTTTCCCTATGGCGATGACAGTACATTATCTAAATTTGGCTTCAAGAGTTTGCAAGTATTACGTACGGCGTTGATGTTGGAAAACCATGACTATAGAAAAGAAGTAAAAGAATACGGATCGACGATTTGTACCTTAGATAAGGTTAAATTTACAGATGGACAGTTGAAAGTTATACCTTGGCTATTTACATCCTTAAATCCAGCGGAAATTGCATCACGAGTACTGGGTGGTAAGAGTAAAAGAACTGCAGACGATTATATATATAAGATCTCTCTTAAAGTCCTACAAGATGGGTATGAACAAAATAGATATAACGTATGTGCAGCACTCTTAGCTCTTGGTTATCCAACAGAGCTTCCAAAGAGTGAGATCTCATTAAGTGATTTTGAAGCTCAGCTTACTCGCGGGCAATTTTAATAGTATTGGCAATTTGAAAAGCGATTTGCTTCTCATTGAGATTTCCAACATCGAACCATACAATTTCCGAGCGTGGAAAAGTTCTTTTGCTACAGGTAGCTCTGTAGGCTCTGTAGTAGGCTCTGTAGTAGGCTCTGTAGGTACAGGGTAGCTTTTTTAAAAGCTGATTTTTCAAATTTTCAGAAAATTAAGAAACTCATCCTTCGTTTCTGACGAACATTGTGCCAGTTTTTCTCTATAGGTCATTGATTGATGCAAAAGTTACCCTGTACCTTGTTGCTTGAAGGAGCTTGCGCGGATGGCAAGTGTGTCATAGCCTCTCTCAGATGCTGCTACTAGGGCTTCATGCTTTTGCAATGATTCAGAAACGCAGCAATTTATTGTATTTAGGAGATTATGTATGGCACTTCGAATGATTACTATCGCTCTTCTTGCTGCGTCACTCACTGCATGCTCGGGTGTTCGCTCAAATGGCAATGTATTTACGACACACGCTGAATCGATTCGTGTTCTTGGATGGCAAATCCCTGATAAAGATCAAGACCAAGCTCTTGCTCTTGTTCCTGCGGGCGGCAAGATCGACACTCAAATCGCTTCACCTGCTGATTGGACATCACTAGTTGGTATCGTCAATAACATCCTCTGGGTTGGTCAAACCACTATCAGCGGAACGATGCCTGCAAAAAATTAATAGTGTCGCTTGAGGTGATATCTTTCACCTCATACGTTACGGGAGAGCTTTATGCTCTCCTTTTTTTAATTATATCATGCAGTTAAAGCCTCCGTAATTTTCTTAGTACCAATCCCCCTCTTCAAACAGATTAGTGGGGAAGAACAGCTACATATCCGAGCAGTTTTTTAAAGGATACTTATTATGGCTATCGCACCTCTTACTCACTCAGGCACTGGACCAAAAACAGGCAATACTCCTACAACTTCCACACCGCTTGCCGTACCCACCTCTTCTTCTGCACCCACCACGCTGTTTAACCCAGCAGCAATTTCTGAAAAATTCACAAAAGAAACTACCTCGAAAGCTTTATGCGAGCTCTCAAATGATCTCTCGAAAAAAATCAAAGATCTTGGATCTAAAGATGCAAACCATCCACACCTGACTAACACCATGTTGATGCGTGAGTATCTACAACATTGGAACGCAGTCGTTACCGAATCATATGAAGGCAAAACTAAAGAGCAGTATATAAAGCGCATGCAGACTATTGAGCAGCGCCTTACGAATCAAACCGAAGCTCATGCTTCATCTGGTCACCTCTCAACGAAACAAAAATGCTTCAATGAGTTTCGCGATCATATCTTTCGTATAGCGGCAAACATCAAAACAGCAAATGAAGATCCACATACATCCTCTGGAGCAAAACTTGATCTAGCAAAAGTTTCAGCGCGAATTACTGATAGCCTTCCAGCTATCTTTGGCCCAGGTCATCAAGCAAAACAAAACACTGAGTTCGCACGTGCAAAAGCTATTGCTGAAGTTGCACAAAAGGCAGGCTTCTCAGGTAATGCACTTGTGAAAGCCGTTGCCATTGCAATGGCAGAGTCACGCGGCAAACCTAATCTCGTCTATCGTGGTCGAAATGGTCACAGCGAACACAGCATGGGTCTTTTCCAGGTCAACACCAAAGCTCACGATGTAGGCGACTATGGACTAGCAAAAAAATCTGAGCTCCTCGACCCGCTAAAAAATGCCAAGGTCGCTTATAAAATTAGCAACCATGGCGAAAATTTTAGACCGTGGTCTACGTATAAAGACGGTAAGTTTGAGAAATATATGGAGATCGCAAACAAAGCAGTTAAAGAAATTGCAACATAACTTCGACTGCTCCCCTACTGCTCTCCCAAAATCCACTCTGGGCGGTTTGCTCTGGTAAACTGAAGACCAAACTTCTTGATACTTGCAGTTTTTATAACATCGATTGCCTCATCAATCGAATCAGTCATTGTAATAAAGTTAAGATCTGTTTGGTGGATTGCTTGCTGGCCAACAAGCTGAGCACGCATAAATTCAAGCATTGGTGCCCAGTAATCAACACCCATAAGAATGACAGGGAAGTCTTTAATTTTACCAGTTTGTATAAGCGTGAGTGCTTCAAAAATTTCATCTAATGTGCCAAATCCTCCTGGCAGTGCAACAAATGCATATGAATATTTCATGAGCATATTCTTTCGTACAAAGAAGTACTCAAACTCTATCCATTTATCAAGAAAGGGATTTGGTTGCTGCTCTTTTGGTAATTTAATGTTACAACCTATCGACAGTCCTCCGCGATTTTTTGCACCACGGTTTGCTGCTTCCATAATGCCTGGTCCTCCACCTGTCATAACAGTGAAGCCTAAGTTTGCAATTGCAAAACCAATTCCTTCCGCAAGTTTATAGTAGCGATGATCAACCGAGAATCGTGCGGACCCAAAAACAGTCACGCATGGGCCAATGAAGTGTAATCCGCGAAATCCTCGAAGAAATTCCATCGCGATACGAAAGACGCTCAAAAATTCAGCAACACGCGCCTTCGGTCCTTCAAGAAAAGATGACTCCCGTTTACTTGGTGAACTCTTACCCCAGCTTTGATTACTCTCATCCATACTGAGCAATCATAAGGCAGACCAATATAAAAAAGTGATAATAAGAGATACCTATCCTACAGTAGGCAAGCCTGCTTGCAATAAAATCAGCAACTTACAGAGGTTTTACCCGAATACCCCAAAGAATACCTATTTTTTTTTGTTATTAAGAGCAGTTGACTTATAATACTGTAACTCATTCGAACAGAAGGGCTTCTTTCGTGCTTAATAA
>JBILLA010000179.1:0-5387 GCA_044376365.1 Bdellovibrionota bacterium
AAAGAATGTTTAGATCATAGCGTGGTGCGCTTTCTGCTAGCGCAAGGCACGTACGCTGTCTATGATAAATACGTATGTCTGCATCTACAAAGACGACTCAACGAAAAAGTAAACGTTCAAAGAAAGCTGGCTTACCACCAGGCTCTGTCGTCTATGTGGGTACACCACCTGCAACTAGTGTGCAGATTAGTTACTTTCGTTTTAATGCTGAAACCTATGAAGAAGTATGTAATCTAGCGGATGTGCCGCAGCAGATACCTGTGGATCCAGAGAGCATTACATGGGTTGAAGTGGAGGGCATTCACCAGCCAGAGATAATTGAAAAAATTGGCAAGCAGTTCCGCCTGCATCCACTAGTCATGGAGGATATCGCCAATGCAACGCAGCGCCCAAAATTAGAAGACCATGATGACTACCTCTTTGTTGTGCTTCGCATGGTGCTGTTTTGTGCCAAGACCAAACAGGTACAAATTGAGCAATTAAGCCTTATCGTTGGAGCCAATGTTGTTATCATGTTTCAAGAGAATCATGATGATGTGTTTGATGCGCTTCGCGATCGTATTCGCCAATCAAAAGGTAAGTTGCGAAAGCTTGGTGCTGACTATTTAGCGTACACTATTATCGATGCAGTAGTTGATAATTACTTTGTCGTCCTTGAGCAGATGGGAGAAGAGCTCGAAGCAATAGAGCAAGAGCTGGTGAAGACACCAACACAGCAAACACTCAATCGCATCTACAGCGCAAAGCGTTCCATGATGAATCTTCGTCGTGCAGGGTGGCCGCTTCGTGAACTCGCAAGCAGCCTTGAGCGATCTGATTCAGAGCTCATTCAAGAATCATCGCGTATCTATCTTCGCGATCTTTATGATCATGCTGTTGAAATTATTGATGTTATCGAAAATATGCGTGACATTAGCTCTGGAATGATTGATGTCTATCTTTCAAGCATGAGCCATAAACTCAATGAAGTCATGAAAGTGCTCACGATTATTGCAACGATCTTTATGCCGCTGACGTTTCTTTCAAGTATTTACGGTATGAATTTCGCCCATATGCCAGAGCTTCAAATGGCTTGGGGTTACCCTGCAATTCTTTTGCTGATGCTGGGCGTTGCAATCACCATGCTCGCGTACTTTCGACGAAAACAGTGGATTTAGTTGTATCAATATTCCTTACGACTCTTCAGTCACAATCGGAGATATCTCGTCACTTAATGCATCAAGAAACCAACGGCGCTGCGCAGTCATGAGCCGATAGTGATACTCAAGGTCATCAACTGCAATGTCAGCACCACCAAGTGTTGCGCTGAGTACTAAGTAGTAGCCAACAAGGCTTAGTTTTATACCAACAAGACCATCAGCGATTTCAAGTGCAGCAGCTAAAAGATCAGCAGAGCCACGAATGGGCACCGTCATCACATTAATGCCAAGGTAGAAAGTCGTCTCTTGAGCAGAGCGAATATTTTCAACGAGCACTTCAAGCTCATTTTCTTTATTGAGTGGGACAAGCCACCGAGCACTCTCAACCGATTTATCTTTGAGGACGGCATCTGGATCGACATTGAGTTTCAAAAGGAACTCTTCAACAACACGTACAGGGTCTCTGCCACCAACAATTTTTTTGATATTGATTGCAGCAAATTTTTTAATTTTACCCATGCGCTTTACTCCTTATGGTATGGCTTGCCCTGGATGATGCTTACTGCTCGGTAGAGCTGCTCAACGAGGATAAGACGAGTCATCTGATAGGTAAAGGTTAACTTTGAGAGCGCGATGGTCGTTGCGGCTTTTTTTCGCATCGCGTCAGGTAGCCCCGAAGCGCCACCGATAAGAAAGGTAAAATGGCTGGTGCCACTGACTGTTTTTTTTCTGAGGAACTCGGCAAATGCTTCTGAGGTCATCTCGGTGCCATTTTCATCAAGTGCGATTACAAAGCTTCGTGCGGGAATTTTCTCAATGCCACCGACTACAAGCTCAATAGGAGCGCTCGCTTGAAGCCGTGTGGTATATTCTGCCTCTCCTGCGAGAACAAACTTCTGTTTGACTGGAGACTCGGTGATAATTTTAAATTTCATAGATTTTCTTAGCGCATTTTAACAGATTGAGCTTAAGACAATTTTGGTACAAGTCGAAGTGCTTATTGTAGAAAGGATTCTCGTCATTGGCTAAGGATGGCTGAAACGGAATATGAGAATAGAGCGCTCGTAGTAGAGGGCCCCTATTCGTCAAGGACGAGGTGAACTATGAATATTAAATCGCTCAATGGAGCGGTCTCTCAAGTCGTGCGCTTTCCTGAGCGCCAAACAGCGCAACCAGAAAGCACGCAACAACAAACCAATAAAGCAGATGACGCAGCAAAAGTACTTTTTGCGAGCACTGCTTCAAGCTCAAGCATCACAGACAAGGTCGCTACAATTCGTAGTCAGATCGAAAGTGGCACCTATGTGATTGACACGATGAAAGTCGCGTCAAAGCTTGCTCAAGAGCTTTTGTAGTATCTGATGTCGTAGGGGTGCACACGCGTGCGTGAAGTGCCCCTACTCTTTTTCGACGGCAACGTACTCTTGCAGTGGTCGAACGGTGGAAAGCTGCCAGAGTCGCAAGATAAGATCTTGATCGAGCACCACAGTTTCATCCAACACTGCACGACCATCATAGGTAATCACAGGATTAGAGACGCGCATACCAGGCACAAGCTCTCGAATTCGCACGGCAATATGTTCTTGTTTTAGGATGAGCTCTTCAATTTCGCTCGCTGCATGTGTTAAGCGCGCAACATTTTTCATCTTCTTAGTGATTGCTAAACCAGAAGCATTTGACGTTGCCCCTTCTGAAAGAATCTTGATGAGTACGGCAAGAACCAGTGGATGCATAAAAGCAACTTTTTCTCTCTTAAGCTTAGAAAGAAGGCAGTACGCAGCGATTGGTTGAAATGCATTATGATTATATACAATGCGATCGACGACATCAGCAGTGGCAATTGCGGAAGCTGCAAGTGAGATTGGATCGTTATCCGTAGATTCTTCTTCGCCAATAATTTTGCTGATTTTTTTCACAATCGCTGCCGTTTCGCCGAACTGTTCAATCTCGCGTCGTGCAATAATGGTATCTTTAATAAGGCTACAGATCTCTTTGCGGAGTGGAATCTTATGGTGTGAAAGATATTCACCGTGAGCAGTAATTTTAGCGCTCTGGAAGAATCCATATGAATAGATCCCTGCAGCAGTAAGCCCATCTTCAAGAATATCTTCGGGAAGGTTGAGTGCAGAAAGTATGAGCGAACTTAAAAGTTGAATTCTACTAAAGCGACTGATCTGCTGCTCGTTGAGTGAGCGCGAAAAGTCAGCGACGAAAGCGCTGCGTTCAGGGATCTTAGGAAGAAAAAATTGATCTTCTGACTTGTGTGGATGAAATATTGTCGCATAGCGCGCCCCACCAAGATCTTTATTGAAAAGTCCTAATGTATCAAATTGCGAAATGATGGTTTCTGGTATTGCCCGAAACTCTTCATAGAAAGTTTTAGTGGGCTCTTTTTCGTCAGTTTCAACAGGCTGTTTCTGTTGTCTAATGCGCTCGGTGTACTTGGTTAAGTGTGCGATGCTGCGAAGGATATCCCCAAGAGCAGAAGGAGTAGGCAATGCTGTCGCGAGTATAAAGTGTTTGATGAGGCGTGATTCCAACTGCTCAGCATCACGACCAATCAGGAGCAGTGGGTTTTGAAGAGAGAGCTTATGCTCAACGAGCGCATCAATTGAAGCCTTCTGATCTTTAGGATCTTCACAACAAAGCAGCGTGATGAAATCTTTTCGTGTACCTTTGATTGCAGCTTCATTCACGGCAGCAGTAAAGCTTTCTACGCTCTCAGTGATAGTTGAGGCGAAGCCTTTCTTAACGAGCATTTCACGAATGCCACGCGGAAGGTTTTCAGAGAGTTGAATAATGAAGAGTTGTTGTGTCATTGGCTACTCCTGAACTATCTGGTCGCCCTAAAGCTAGGTTGCCTAAAGAGCTTTCTGCAAAAAGCAGCGAAGTTTCCCTAAAAGCTCAAAAATATTGAGGAATCTCTCATAAATTTTCTTATAAGCTGCAGTGCTTTCATGCTGTGAAGATAGCCCGAAACAGTGTATAATTTCGGCTACTTTGAAGACGGATTAGGTCTTGTAACTATCTGATTATATTAGTAAATTATGAAGTTCTCTGCTCACCCCTCCTTTCCTACTCACTTTTCATCAGATCTGCTCGTTTTGCCTGTTACAGAGAGCCAGGTTTTAGCCGTCAAAAATCAAAAAAAGCCAATAAAATCAGCATTTTACACAAGCCCCACCCTCGCTACGCTTGATGCTCTGCTTGGCGGCAGCGTATCTCAGCTACTTTCAAAGCGTAAGTTTGCTGGTAAGAAAGAGGAGCGTCTCCTCCTAACAGGTCTTAGTGCAGCATTTCCAAGCATCCTTCTGGCTGGATTTGATCCTGCGGTTGCAGACACGTTTCTTAAGCATGATCAGTATCGATCCCTTGGTGCGCAGGTTGCTGCTGTTGCTAAAGAGGTATGCGCTACGAATGCTACCCTCGTTCCTTCCGTACTGAGCCTTGATAAGGAAACATCCTTTGCTGCTTTCGTAGAAGGGGTGCTGCTCGGTAGTTATGAGTATACTGTGTATAAATCTAAGAAATCTGAGACTGTGCGTTTGCAGGAAGTCTCTATCGTTCCCTGTAAGCGTATCGATGATCGGTTTCTTCTTAAAGCGCAAACTCTTGCTGAAGCAACAATCTTTGCGCGAGATCTTATTAACATGCCCCCCAATGACTGCACGCCACCTTACCTTGTTGCAGTAGCAAAAGAGGTCGCAAGTCAGGGACGTTTGAAGCTTCAAGTTTTTGAGAAAACACAGCTTGAGAAGATGGGTGCGCACTCATTTCTTTCAGTTGCAAAGGGCACAAGTTTTCCTCCATATCTTATCAAGATGACCTATGCACCAGTAACGCGTACAGCAAAGACAAAAGTAATATCGCTTGTTGGAAAGGGTATCACCTATGATACGGGTGGTTACTCTTTAAAGCCTGGTGATTCTATGATCGGCATGAAGGGCGATATGGCTGGCGCTGCTTCAGTACTTGGTGTGATGAAAGCAGTTGCGCGACTGAAACCAAACGTTGAAGTGCGAGGCTATATTCCAACCACTGAGAATATGATCAACGGCGAAGCAACGCGTGTTGGTGATATTGTCAAAGCAATGAACGGAAAAACCATTGAGATCTTAAACACGGATGCAGAGGGGCGCCTTATCCTTGCAGATGCCCTTACCCTTGCGTGTAAGGATAAAGCCCATGTCGTTATCGATATTGCGACACTGACAGGTGCTTGCATGGTTGCGCTGGGGCTTCAGTACG
>JBILLA010000180.1:0-5374 GCA_044376365.1 Bdellovibrionota bacterium
CGCAGAGCTCGTACCAGCAGCATGAATAGCAATATCTGGAAGATACTCTTTCAATGTTCGGGTAAGACTTAAGAGCAGCTCACTGTCATCGTCGACCAAGAGGATATGTTGAGTAGCGGTGGCCTTGTCGGCACTCTTAAGGTGAGCCATAGAATCTTAAGAATAGCGAACTTCGATACGAGATAGGTAAAAATTTATAAGTGTCGCCAATGCCTGCTAAAAAGCATTGTAATTTCAACCTATTAGGGCTGTCTTGCAACAGATACCGTTACGCTCACCTGACCAGTTTGTTCTGCACTCTCTGTAAGAACTGCTCCAAGTCGAGCGAGTGCGTCCTTTAGAAGTATACCTTCGAATGATTGATGAAGAACGTATGGTGTCGTTGTCCAGCTCCATGAATGCGCCGATAAGCTGGTAGTTGTTATCTCAGAAAATTGAGCTGCAACTGCGGCTACCGCAGCAAGTGACTGAGCATCCAGAAGCGCTTCTATACTTGAAAGCACATCAGCGATACGTTTTGTATTACGAAGCGTGCGATCTGCAGTTGCTTCGGGAAATTTTTTATCTATGTACTCAAGATCGCTCGTCACGACTGCTAAAGGAGTTCGTAGGCGATGTATCAATGCGCGAACAAACTGCGGATCGATCATGCAACGCGACTCAACTTATTAAAGCCATCATACGCAGCGACTTTATAGCACTCAGCAAGGGTTGGATAATTAAACACTGCATCAGTCAGATATCGTAAGCCACCCTTCAAAGCGATCACTGCTTGGCCGATATGAATCAGCTCAGAAGCACTCTCACCAATAATATGAACGCCAAGCACTTCACGCGTATCACGATGGAAAAGAACCTTTAACATACCAGTCTCGTCCCCAATGATGTGTCCTCGCGCAATCTCCTTATAACGGGCCTGTCCCGTTTCATAGGGAATCTCTTTTTCAGTAAGCTCCTGCTCGTTCATCCCTACGTACGATATTTCAGGAATAGAGTAGATACCGTACGGTAGCGGAATATCTTGACTACTCATCGTGATATTATAAGCATGGCAAATCGCACGACGTCCCTGATTTGCAGAGGTTGATGCGAGCGCTGGAAACCCAACGACATCTCCGGCAGCATAAATATGAGGGATCTGAGTTTGAAAATTTTCATTCACCGTAATACGCATACGGTCATCAATCGGAAGACCGATTTTTTCAAGATGCAAATCCTCGGTTGCACTGACTCGTCCTGCTGAAAATAAAACAGCATCAGAAACAATAATTTTTCCGCTTTTTAGTTCAGTGGCTACTTGCCCATCGTTTCGAGTCGAACACTTCAGTACCTGCTCACCAAGTCGAAGTGTTACTCCCATGCTTCGCAAGTGATACTGAAGCGTTTCAATAATCTCTTCATCGACAAAACCTAGAAGACGCTTTCGACCATCAACGATAGTGACGTTCACACCCAGTGCTGCAAACATCGATGCATACTCGGTACCAATCACACCGCCACCAACAACAAGCAGCTCTCGTGGGAGCTCTTTTATATCGAGAATATCATCACTATCAAAAATTCGCTGACCATCAAACGCGACATTATCAGGTCGATGCGGTTTTGCTCCGACGGCGATAAGTATCTGTTCAGCCGTCACATGCTCAGTACCCTTGGTGCTAGTAATAGAAATAGTATGCTCATCGACGAAATGAGCCTGGCCATAGGCAACGTCGATATGATTTCGTTGAAGCTGACTTTTAATCACCTCAATTTCACGCTGCATGATGTGATTACAGCGAAACGTCAGGTCATTCATTTCAATTTCTGATTTCACCCGGTAGCCAGCACCGTATACGTTTCGCTGGCGATACCCTGAGAGGAACAGGACTGCCTCTTTAAAGGACTTGCTGGGGATGGTACCAGCATTCACGCAGACACCTCCGACGAATTCGCGCTTATCAATAACCAGGACGTGCTTACGCAGCTTGGCAGCTTGCACCGCCCCCCGCTGACCTGCAGGACCAGAACCAATAACAATCAAGTCATAGTCATATGACCCAGACGTTTTTTTGGGCATAACAGACCTTCCTTAAACCTTAACTTTTCTCTCAAAAGAGGATACTCTAAAGCCCTATTTTGAACCATCACTATGATAGAGCAGCGAGCACTTTTTGCCCATGTTCGTTCATAAGGTGGGTCTTTCACGAAGGAACCTCTATGAGTACGTCTGAAGACGCCAAGAAACCGCACCAGCTCACCGAAGAGCTCGTTGCCAAGACAGCAAAACTGTCCGCCCTCACCCTCTCTCCTGATGAGCAGAAAAAATTCACCAATGAGCTCCAAAATATTCTTGGCTATATGGAGAACCTCAATCAAATTGATGTCTCACAGGTTGCTCCAACAAGTCATGTTCACGGTGCCACGAACTTTTTCCGCGATGACATCGCTCAAGAGTCGCTCTCTATCCAGGAAGGACTTCAGAACACTCCTGACCGTTCCGGTCGTTTTATCCGCGTTCCAATTATTATTGAACAAAATACTGAACACTAAACCTTATGACCGATCTAACCACGCTTACTATTGCAGAGGCTCAAGAAGCCCTTACGACAAAACAATGCTCAAGTGTTGAACTCACACAAAGCTATATCGATAGAGCTCAGGCACATACGTCGCTTAATGCGTTTATCACTTTTGAACCGGAGCAAGCACTTGCTGCGGCACACGCTGCAGATACTGCTCGTGCGCAAGGAACAAGCAATCCACTCCTTGGCATTCCTGTAGGTATTAAAGATGTCATTTTAACCAAAGGAACAAGGACTACCTGCGGCAGCAAAATACTGCACAACTTTATACCTCCTTATAGTGCAACAGTAACCGAAAAACTCCTCAGCTCTGGCGCTGTTTCGCTTGGCAAACTCAACATGGATGAGTTTGCGATGGGCTCATCAAACGAGAACTCTGCATTTGGAGCAGTCAAAAACCCCTGGCACCACGAAATGGTACCAGGAGGCTCCAGTGGCGGATCTGCTGCTGCCGTGGCTGGTCGGCTCGTTGCTGGCTCACTTGGAAGCGACACTGGTGGTTCTATTAGACAGCCTGCTGCATTCTGTAACTTAGTCGGAATCAAACCAACTTATGGACGGGTCAGTCGCTACGGGGTTATCGCATACGCGTCATCACTCGATCAGATAGGTCCCTTTGGACGCACGACAACCGATGCAGCATTGCTCCTTGATGCAATTGCAGGTTTCGATCCGAAAGATTCTACATCCATTCAACGAAACGACCCTCTCTCCACTGCATTGATAGGAAAAGATATCAAAGGTTTAAAAGTTGGTATTCCAAAAGAGTACTTTGTCGACGGCATGGAACAAGAAGTCTCTGACAGTATTCGAAAAGCGATAGCGCAGCTTGAGTCACTTGGTGCAATCCCTGTTGAGATCTCACTACCACACACAGAAGCAGCACTCTCAGTCTATTATATTATTGCTCCTGCTGAAGCATCTTCAAATTTAGCTCGCTATGACGGCATTCGTTTCGGTCATCGCGCAAAAGATACCAAATCACTCGCAAACCTCTACGCACAAAGTCGATCGGAAGGCTTTGGTGATGAAGTGAAGCGACGCATCATTATCGGTACCTATGTTCTTTCCTCGGGGTACTACGACGCTTTCTATGCAAAAGCACAGAAGGTTCGAACGCTCCTCATTGAAGACTTTAAACAAGCATTCACAAAGTGCGACATTATTGCTTCACCAACAACTCCAAGCGGCCCCTTCCCGATTAACGATACATCAAAGAAAGATCCGCTACAGATGTACCTCAATGATATTTTCACTATACCCGTGAACTTAGCTGGCTTGCCTGCGTTAAGCCTGCCATGCGGTGAGGACAAAAATAAATTGCCCGTTGGGCTTCAGCTTATAGGAAAACCTTGGGATGAAGCGCGGCTCGTGCAGGCTGCCTATGCTTACGAGCAATCAACTTCCTGGCACAAAAAATTAGTCAAATAAGAAACGATCACAGAAGGAAAACGTATGACCCTTGAAGATACCGAATACGAAGCAGTCATTGGTCTGGAAGTTCACCTCCAGCTTGCAACGAACTCAAAGATTTTCGCTCCATCATCTGCAAAATTTGGTGGTGAGGTAAATGAATATATTGATCCAGTAACACTCGGGATGCCTGGTGCTCTTCCTGTGCTCAATAAGAAAACTGTTGAGTATGCCGTTATGCTTGGTCTTGCACTCAAGTGCGAGATTCGGCGCGAATCTCACTTTGCTCGAAAGCACTATTTCTATCCCGATCTTCCAAAGGGCTATCAGATATCTCAATACGATGAACCGCTTTGCGAACGAGGCCAGATTACTATCGATGTTGATGGCGCAGAGCGAACTATCGGCATCACCCGTATCCATATGGAAGAAGATGCAGGTAAGAATATCCATGATGCTCGTACTGGCTGTTCCCTTGTTGACCTTAACCGCGCAGGGGTGCCACTTCTCGAGATAGTTTCTGAACCTGATATCCGAACTCCACAAGAAGCTGGTCAGTACTTGCGTACGATTCGTCAGATTGCTCGCTTCCTTGGCATTAGCGACGGCAATATGGAAGAAGGAAGCCTACGTTGCGATGCAAACGTTTCACTTCGTCCTCGCGGGAGCTTAAAGTTTGGGACACGCACAGAAATTAAAAACTTAAACTCATTTAAGTTTGTTGAGAAAGCAATCGAGTACGAAATGGCTCGACAAGCGTCCGTACTTCGCAGTGGCAATAAAGTTATCCAAGCAACAATGCTCTTTGATAGCGCCACAGGCACCACACGCGTTATGCGGACAAAGGAAGATTCAGCAGATTATCGCTACTTCCCCGATCCAGATCTTCCTGCGCTCCTTGTAGAAGATAGTTGGATTTCAGCTATTAAAGAATCGATGCCCAAGCTTCCTTCAGAGTTTGTCGAAGAGCTCACTAAGAAATTCTCACTCTCTGAGTACGATGCTCAAGTACTCACCGCTGAGCGAGCTCACATCGACTATTACCTCAATGTATATAATGTCTGCAGCAACCCAAAAGCTGCCTGTAACTGGGTAACGAGCGAGCTCTTTGGATACCTCAATAAAGACGGCAAGACGATTGAGACTTCACCTGTGAAAGCTGCTGACCTTGGAGAACTTATCAGACTCATAGATGCTGACGAGATCTCTGGCAAGATGGCAAAGATTGTTTTCGAAGAGATGTATACAACATCGCAGCCACCAGCAGCCATCATTGCGGCAAAAGGGCTCAAGCAGATTACCGACGACAGTGCCATTGAAAAGCTTGTTGAGCAGGTATTAAACGACAATCCTACCCAGATTGAGCAGTACCTTGGTGGTAATGAGCGACTCTTTGG
>JBILLA010000036.1:0-16627 GCA_044376365.1 Bdellovibrionota bacterium
CCATCTAGTTAGAAATTTTTGTTCGTGCTCTCGCCGACGGGACTCCAACTAAAACAACACCAAGAAGTCACTGCTGCCGTTTTTCTCTGAGCTTCGTTCTGCTGTTAATAAGCTCAAAGAAAAAGATACAAAGTAAAATAAACATTTGTTTAGTATATGAAACTATAATAGCCTAAAACCTAGGTTGTTGTAGTGATTAATGTTGTTCAAGATTCCAGTACTGAAGATGCAGATTTCGCTGCCTTGTACGGACCCGATATCGCTTTTGCTATGCAAGCACCAGAGATTGCCTCGCTTCGCATGGTGCCTTCTGCTCAGACGGAAAATCGTCACATCCACGAGCCGATGATTGCAAAGCGTCGCTGTTTGCTCATAAGTTATGCTATCGATGAACATGCCGAGTTTTATCAACTTGGTTTGGCATTGAGTGGTGGTGTATCAGAGGAAGATCGTCATTCCACATTATCCCGTCATATCCTCGAGTCGCTATCGCAAGCAGATCCTTTACAACCAAGCTGGGTGCGCAGTCAGCAGCAGTTTCGAGTGAGCACGAATCAAACCTATGAAGTGAATCACATCAATAAAGTTTGTAGTGATGTTTTTGATGAAGTGCAAACATATTTACAGAACGTCGCGCAGAGTGCTTCTGATACAGATCTCTTATTAATTATCATAGATGGTCATCGGCTCTCGAACCTTGAAAAACCAATCAACCCACGACCAATCGATGATTATGAACGTTTTCTGCAAGCGCTGAATGCACATCCTGGATGGAAATGCGTTATCGATATTTCTAAGAACTGCGGCGAGCTAAACGCTGCCTATATGAAAGATATTACATCCAAAGATCCGTCGTTCAATAAAACGGCTCTTATCACTGCTTCTGCGTCCGAACAGATTCCGTCAGCTGGCCATGTGCAAGGATGTTGGGCATATATATTAAACTCTATTTTGTTTAATCATACGCTGCACCAATTTGACCTTAAATCGTTGATGACCGCTGAGGCGAGAGCAGATAGTACATATGCAATGACCCCTCAGATTCGCAGTAATTTTACTGTGGCACTTTGAGAAGCAATACTCTTGTTAGCAGGAACGCTTGAAGTAGATCTTACAGATACTGATTATTGTTTTTATTGGTGAGCATAACTTAAAAAAGAACGGTACTGATCAAGATTTCCTCGTACAAGCTCAGCGTATCGTTGCTTAATCATCTGAGTGACTGGTCCGACAGTACCTTGTCCAATAAGTCTGTCATCAACGCTTCTGATAGGGGTAACTTCAGCTGCTGTTCCTGTATAGAAAGCCTCATCTGCTTGAAAAAGATCTTTATGATTGAGAGTTTTTTCAACAACAGTAATGCCGCTGTCTTTTGCAAGCGTCATGATTGTATCTCTGGTAATACCAGCAAGGATACCACCAAGCGCAGGAGTATAGAGTGTGCCCCGTGAAACAAGAAAAAGATTTTCGCCTGGACCTTCCATGAGGTTCCCATCAACATCACATAAGAGTGACTCATGGTAATGGGTGCCTTGTAGTTCAAGGACGGAAAGAATTGAGTTGACGTAGTGTCCACTAATCTTGGCGTCTGCTTTTGTTGATTGAGGATGTATACGGATATAGGAACTCGTTTTTAGATCAACCATTTCATGTGGAAGATATGCACCCCATGGCCAACAAGCAATTGAGAGCGCTGTTGGTGCATTGCGAGGATTGAGACCCATCACACCATAGTCGTAGTAGGCGAGGGGCCGAATATAACAGGCAGCAAGATTATTCTTGGCAACAAGGTCTATAGTCGCTTGGCATATTTCTTCCTCGGTGTGCGGAATCGTCATGCGAAGTGCGCTCGCTGAATAGAAAAGACGAGCAATGTGTTCTTTCAGACGAAAGATTGCAGCTCCTTGTGGCGTTTCATACGCTCGAATTCCTTCAAAGACAGCGCTGCCATAGTGAAGTGCGTGTGTGAGGACGTGTACCTGTGCATCATGCCACTTTACAAATGATCCCTTATGCCAAATATACTCAGTTTCTTGCATAGCCATAGTGTACTGCAAAGAGATGCTCTGACCAGTATTATTTCTCACTGTCAGGTCACGCATCTGGCTTTTCTGCTAAGCGCTATCGCGGTACCCTTACGCAATCCCATGAGTCAATCGCTAAGCCTCCTTCCACAACTGCTTCTGAATGCACTCACGACAGGCAGCCTGTATGCTCTTGCTGCAACAGGCATGACTCTGACCTATATTTCGTTCCGTGTGCTTAATTTTGCTCATGGTGCGCTTGTGATGATTGGCGCCTATCTTTTTTATGCGTTGACCGTGCAGGTAGTACTGCCATCAGTTCTCCTCAGTGCTATGGCACTGGTGCTCGTTGGGTATCTTTGTGCATGGTTTGTGCACCGATGTTTTTTTGCTCCCTTTATTGCAATTCATCCAGTGTTGCCCTGTATCTCAACGCTTGCGCTTGCAATGTTAATTGAAGCGACGATCTCGATGCTTTTTGGTGTGTCAGTGCTCTCACTCTCAACAGAGGTGCATGATGCAATTACATTGCCATTTCAGCTTTCTCTCACCAATGTGCAATGCTTTTTTATTGTTACCAGTATAGTGAGCCTCTCAGCGATTGCGCTCTATGTGCGTCACAGTAGCTTTGGCCGTCAGCTTCAAGCATTGGCTGAATCACCTACATATCTTGCAGCACTTGGTGTTTCGATTGCATGGCGACAGCGAGCAACACTATTTATTGCGATACTATTGGCTTTTTTTGCTGGAATATTTTTAGGCTTTGAAGCCAACCTGCAACCACTCATGGGAAGTAGCATTATGATAAAAGCATGTGCTGCGATGGTAGTTAGTGGTATGACATCGCTGTATGGAGCCATACTTGGTTCCTTTATCATTGCGTTTGCTGAGTCACTAATCGTTGGGCTTGATCTTGGCGTCTGGTCAATACCAGCAAGCTATAGAGATACCGTGGCTCTTGTTTTGGTACTCTGCATTTTACTTTTAAAGCCAGCGGGGCTCTTTCGTAACAAGGGGCGTGCTGTATGAATCCATACCTGCTTGATATCATTATTCTCATCGAAATCTATGTCATCCTTTCTTTGGGGCTGCAAATTGTACTTGGGTGGGGTGGGCTATTTAATCTTGCTCACGTTGCAATGTTTGGAGTTGGTGCATACGTTGTTGCAACACTCACCACACAGATGCATATCGTGCCTTGGATAGCACTGATGCTTGCTCCAGTTGGCGCTGTGCTGGCTATGTACCCAGTATATCTTATTAGTTTACGTCTTAGAGGAGATGCTTTTGCGCTGGGAAGCCTTGCACTTTCTTTGTGTATCGTCAGTGTATTTATCAATTGGTCATCGGTAACCAACGGTGTGTTAGGAATAGCAGGCATTCCGCGAGTAACTTTATTTGGCATCTCGACTGATGCAAATGAGCTCTTCTTTATTGTTTTAACAATAGCAACGCTTTGTTTTCTTGGAATATCATTGATGCTCCATGCTGCGCCATTTGGGCGTTATCTGTATGCACAGTCAGAATTTGAACAGGCAGTTGATGCACTTGGTGTCAGTGCTGCAAAGATGAGATCAGTTGCGTGTATGCTGGGTGCAGTTTATGCGGGAAGCGCTGGGGGTTTTTTTGCGATGTATTTGTCGTTTATTGATCCAACATCTTTTTCGCTTTCAGAGATGATTTTTATTCTCTCAATCATCATTCTTGCAGGCTTGTACTCTGTTTGGTCTGTTTTGCTTTCAACTGCGTTTTTAGTAGTGCTACCAGAAGTATTGCGGTTTGCAGACATGCCCTCATCTATTCTGGGGCCAGGGCGCCAATTTTTATATGCAATTACCTTGTATCTTGCTGTGCTGGTGCGAGGGAAGAAAATATTCATAGCTCGGCGGGAAGTATAAAACGATATGTTACGCTTAGATAGTGTTGAAGTCAGTTTTGGTAAAACAAAAATTCTTCGAGGAATTTCAACTAGTTTTACTTCTACCACAGGGATTATTGGGCCAAATGGATCTGGAAAGACAACACTTTTTAATGCCATTTCAGGCTTTACGCCCACTGCGGCAGGTTCAATTTATATTAATGACATTGAGCTTACGCATAAAGCACCTGATGAGCGAGCGCGGCTTGGGCTTGGGCGAGTGTTTCAAAATTTTGGAATTTTTCGAGAGCTGTCAGTGGTTGAAAATGTCAGTCTAGCGCTGAGCGCGAAAGAGTCTGCTTGGCGCACCTATATCCCATCACCAAGGCATACACGTGAACTCTTTGAGCGATCCGCTTCATACCTTGCCTCTGTTGGGCTCTCAGATATGCACGATCAAAAGGCTGCCAACCTCTCTGGAGGCCAAATGAGGTTACTTGAAATAGCCCGCGCGCTGGCGATGGATGCCTCGGTATATCTGCTTGATGAGCCAACGGCTGGAGTATCGCCCAAGCTCAAAGGAGAGGTCGCGCAGGCCATACAGCTTCTTATTAAGGCAAAAAAAACAGTACTTATCATTGAGCATGATATGTCGTTTATTCGTCAGTTTGTGGATCGTATCGTGGTGTTGGACCAGGGTAGTATCGTTGCCGATGGTCATCCAGATGCCGTCACTTCCGATCCCAAGGTGCAAGAGATCTACTTTGGCAAGCCGCTTAGCTGAGCTCTTGAGAGCGCCTTCAGAGAGAGCATTTGCATGTGAAAATAATCAAGATTAGACTGTTTTCCGTTGAGTCTGACTATCCTGGGAGCGAACCGTGACTGAATTTAATCCTTCTTCTTTTGAATCTAAGTGGCAGCAATATTGGGATAAAAACCAAACCTTTAAAGTAGGGGAGCCTGGCGCAAAAAAATTCTATTGTCTCGACATGTTCCCGTACCCTTCTGGTTCAGGTCTCCATATTGGTCATCCATTGGGATACACCGCGACTGATATTTATTCACGCTTTAAGAGGATGAATGGGTTCTCTGTACTGCATCCGATGGGATACGACGCATTCGGTCTGCCTGCAGAGCAGCATGCGGTCAATACGGGAGAGCATCCTGGCATCATCACCGAGAAAAACTGTGATGTGTTTACGCAGCAGATGAAAAAGATCGGCCTCTCATATGATTGGAGCCGTGAAATCAAGACGTGCACGTCTGACTACTATAAGTGGACACAGTGGATTTTCCTTAAGCTCTACAATTCATACTTTTGTGATAAAGAGCAGAAAGCTCGCCCGATTGAAAACTTACCTATTCCTCCTTCAGTTGCTGCGCAAGGAGAGGTTGCTATTCAAAAGTATCAAGCTGAGCATCGTCTTGCATTCTATGCCGATGCGATGGTGAACTGGTGTCCTGCATTGGGTACCGTGCTATCGAATGAAGAAGTCATCGATGGTAAATCAGAGCGCGGCGGTCATGATGTATTCCGCAAGCCGATGAAGCAATGGATGCTTCGTATTACAAAGTACTCTGAAAGACTTTTATCAGAGCTTGAAGATATTAATTGGCCTGAAGCTATCAAAGAGCAGCAACGTCACTGGATCGGTAAAAAAACTGGTGCCGAAATTGAATTCCAAATTGCAGGTAGTGATGAATCAATTACTGCGTTTACGACTCGAGCAGATACGCTCTTTGGCGTAACCTTTTTTGTGATTGCTCCTGAACATCCGTTGGTTTCGTTGATTACCAAGAAAGAGCAAGCAGAGAAAGTAAAGAAGTATTGTGAGGATGCTGCAAAGCTCTCTGATTTTGCGCGTACGGTTGATAATCGTAAAAAAACTGGTGTGTTCACTGGTGGCTATGTCATTAATCCTATCAGTGATGAGAAAGTACCGGTGTATGTTGGAGACTATGTCTTAAGTACGTACGGCACTGGTGCAGTGATGGGTGTACCTGCGCACGATGAACGTGATTTTGAATTTGCTCGTACCTTCCAGATAGCAATTCGTCCTGTGCTTGCGCCAGAGCAAGGCACTCCTGACTTTATTACTGCGCTTCTTGAGGGTGAAGTGCCCTATACAGAAAGCGGCAAAATGCTTGCTTCAAAGTATCAAGTTGCTGAAAGTTTAAAACTTGAGGGCAAAAAGAATACTGATGCTCAGGAGCTGATTACTGCATGGCTTGAAAAAAATGATCGCGGTAAGAAAGTTGTGAACTATAAGTTGCGCGATTGGCTTTTCTCTCGCCAGCGATATTGGGGTGAGCCAATTCCAATTATTCACTGGGAAGATGGAACCGTATCATTCGTTCCTGAAGAAGAGCTGCCTCTTGTATTGCCACAAGTGGAAGATTACAAACCATCTGACGGAGGAGAAAGCCCGCTTGCGAAAGCAACGTCATGGCTCAATGTTGTTTGTCCTCGCACAGGCAAGCATGGTCGCCGAGAAACCAATACGATGCCTCAGTGGGCAGGTTCATGTTGGTATTATCTGCGATTTATCGATCCAACAAATGAACATGCTCCTTGGGATCCAAAGCTTGAGAAGGCCTGGATGAATGTTGATCTCTACGTTGGTGGTGCTGAGCATGCTGTACTGCACCTTCTCTATGCGCGCTTTTGGCATAAAGTGCTCTATGATCTTGGATATGTTTCAACGCGCGAACCATTTCAACGTTTGTACAATCAGGGAATGATCCTTGCTCATGCGTATAAAGATCCACGTGGTGCGCTTGTGCCAGTTGATGAAGTTGTTGAGCAAGAAGATGGCACCTTTCTGCATACCAAGACTAATGTGCCCCTAGAGCGAATCATTGCTAAAATGAGTAAGTCCCTTAAGAACGTTATCAATCCTGATTCAGTTATTGCTGAGTATGGTGCTGATACGTTGCGTATGTATCTGATGTTTATGGGCCCGCTTGATATGGCGCGTGTGTGGGATTCAAAAGCTATTCAGGGTAACTATCGATTTCTGAAGCGAGTATGGAATCTGTTCACGAGTGGCGGAGCAGCGCATAGTAAACTTGTTGCTGATGCTGCGGTAAAGCTTGAAGTGAGAAAAGCTATTCATAAAGCAGTCAAAAAAGTGACTGATGAAATTGAGCAATTAAAGTTTAATACTGCAATCTCAACTTTGATGGAATGCCTTAATACGATTCATGCAGAAGCATTCTCAAAAGATCTTGCTGCACGATTCCTGACAATCCTTTCACCGCTTGCACCGCACCTTGCAGAGGAGCTGTGGAGTATGCAGGGATACACGACGCCTGTTTCAACTGAAGCGTGGCCATCCTTTGATGCGTCTCTTCTTGAGGAGTCTGTAGTGAGTGTGGTTGTCCAAGTGCAGGGTAAGAAGCGTGCGCTCATCGAAGTGGCTGTTGATGCAACTGATGATGCGTTGCGTACTCATGCGACCGAAGCACTGAAAGGTACAGAGTATCAAGTAACTGGAACAGAGAAGTTTATCTTTGTGAAAGCACCTGGTTCGGGTGTACCGAAGCTTATTAACATAGTTCGGTAACGATGTTTGATGAACATGTGCCGATACTAAAAAAGCCCTTCCTTGGAAGGGCTTTTTTCTGGGTTCAAACAGCTAAGCTGTTAGACAACTTTCGCAGCGAATGAATTGCACCAGCCACCAGCCGCAACAAGTCCATTCATAAAGAGGCCACAACGGCCGTATTCGCCAGTTTGACCTTCAACGGTTTTGCCACCCTCAAGGTAAAGCACGCATCCTTTGCACTGCTGACCAGCGGCATATTTAGGATATTTTGCTTTATCAACTTTGGTTCCATCGCTGACATAGCCAACATTGCCTGCCATCGGATCCGACGAATCGATAGCTTTATTGGGTACAGTTTGAGCTGATGCACTTTGAGCACAGAGACTTCCCGCAACTGGCAGGACGGCAGCGCCAACGATGATTTGTTTGAGGAATGAACGGCGTGTGTTTTTATGATCTGACATGAAAAAATCCTTTTGTGAAAAATGCTCTGTTATTAGTCTATCCGATAGATGATGAAGAGCAAGGAAAAGTTTTTGAAAAAGCGTATGAGAGGGAGAAATTTTCGCCAAATTGATGCCTTTATGCTATCATGTGCTGATGTCTATTCTTGAACTTTCTACTCAACTTAACCCTCAGGACTTTCTTAAGACCGTGACGTCTCGGTCTATGATTGATCAGGGCACTGCGCTGTTTAAAGCAGGTGGCGTTGTTGAGTTTAATCGCACAGCTCAAACCGTTCGAGGTATCGTTAAGGATGTTGACGAAACATTCTCTGTATCACTCACACTTATTGAACAAAACAAACTTGAAGCACAGTGTGGTTGTTGCTCTGCGGAAGATATGCTTGAGTTTTGGTGTCAGCATGCAGTTGCTCTTTTCCTTAAAGCAAATGAGCTTGGCTTTTTTGATCCATCAGGTGGTTTTGGATCCGAAGAATCTAAAATTCGTATGAATATGTCCTCGCCAAGCGAGATTGCAAGTGTCATTGATGATCTGAATCATATTGAAATCACAGCGCAGCGCCCTGTTGCTTACTATCCAAAAGTCCATGTGCTTTTGCATTGCACAACGGATCGTCTTGGAGTGCAGGTGCACTTTGATGGTACCTTGCAGATGCCTCGTGCTTTTGATGCAGTACAAGTTTCATCGCGTGCACTTGATACCATTTTACTTAAACTGCTTGAAGAGTACGGTACATGGGATGAAGTTGAGCAGCTATGGTATCTGAGCTCAAGCCGTGGCATTGAAAGAGCTATAGGCATTATTCAAGAGTACGATAAGATCTCTCTTATTGGCGATAAAAAGACAAAGCTCTCCTTTCCTCAAGAGCTTCTCGAAGCACTGCTCATTATTGACTGGAAAGAAGGCGCAGCAGAAGTTTCTATGGAATGGGTACTGCCCGATGGTTCCCATGTGGAGCGTCAGGGCGAGCTTATCGGTACTGAACCTTTTTGGACTCTTATCAATGGAGAGTTCTTACAGCTCTCACCTGCAGCAGCAAAAATCTGTTCAATTTTTCCCTACAATCGTTCTATTACGATTCCTCGAACTCAGGTTGGTCCAATCTTGGAAGAGATTCGTACGGGTGTGTACCACACGAATTTCATCTGTATTAAGAATGAAAAGTATCAACCTGATTCAGAAATCAAAGAGCCAACACCAAAGCTTATTGTTTCAGTAAAAGATAATCGTGCTGAACATTTTGCATCATCAGAGCGTTTGTCGGTTGATGCAGTGCTTGAGTTTGCATACCCGCAGCCACCAAAAAATAAAAATATTGTATTCCTTCCTGATCGTTCGAAAGAGCAAGAGTATATTGAAACACTGAAGTCACTTGGTTTTGTGCAGCATACGACTCCAGGTAAGTTTACGATTCATGAAGATGATGCACTGGATTTTATCTCGAAAGTTGATCAGCTGATGGTAGCACCATGGGTTGTTTCTGGAATAGAGTTGCTTAAGGAACGTGTGCGTTTTGCAGAGCTGACTCTTGCAGTATCAGTGCAAGAAGCAAAAGCAGGTGAATTTAAGAAAGGCTCGCAGTATTGGTTTGATGCACACATTTCGTTAACACAGAACAATGCAAATCTGCCAATTAGTACCCTGTTTAAATCAACAAAGAGTGGTGCTTCAGAGCGTTGGATACGCCTTGATTCAGGTGCATACGCGCGTGTACCAATGGGTAGTCTGCATCAGCTTCGCACGACGCTTGGCATGATCGATCCAAGCTATAAAATTAGTAATACCATTAAAGCCAAGTTGGGTACTGCACAAGCAGTAAGTCTTGGACGCCTCTCTGATGCTGCTGTGCGCGTAAGCATGGATAAAAAGCTTACTGAACTGCAGAATAAGCTTGTTGAGTTCAAATCTATAGAGCCGATAAAAGTTGCAAAAAGCTTCCAGGGCAAACTTCGTTCGTATCAAGATGAAGGATTTCGTTGGCTCAATTTTCTTGATGATTTTGAACTTGGTGGAATCCTTGCAGATGAGATGGGTCTTGGTAAGACAGTGCAAACCCTTGCATTTTTGCAGCACTTGAAAACAAAGCGAAGCGCAAGTGCTGGCAAAGGAGCAAAAGCTAAGCAAACTAAACCTGTGCTGATTGTTGCCCCAACTTCAGTGATTACAAACTGGTGTTATGAGATTAAACGCTTTACCCCTGATATGAGCTACCTCTTGTTGCAGGGCCCGCAGCGTAAGGGATTATTCAAAGAGATTCCAAATCACGATATCATCATCACATCGTATGCACTCTTGCGTCTTGATAAGCCAGAACTTGAGAAACATCAATTTGAATACTTCATTATTGATGAAGCGCAAAACATTAAGAATCCAAGTGCCTCAGTAACAAAAGCTGCAAAATCAATTCGTGCTCGTGGTCGACTTGCCCTGTCTGGAACACCAACTGAGAACCGACCCCTTGAGCTTTGGTCAATCATCGACTTTGTGATGCCAGGGTACTTGGGCAGCGAAGAGTTTTTTAAAGCAAACATAGAGCGACCGATTCTTGAATCAGAAGCTGCTGCATCGGTCACGAAGTTTTTAAATTCAAAAACACGGCCTTTCATTCTGCGACGAACGAAAGCAGAAGTTGAAAAAGATCTGCCGCCGAAAATTGAAAGTGTGGTGCACGTTGAAATGGCTACCTCACAGGCCCAGCTGTATGCGCAGGTGCTTGAGGAGGTTCGTCCAAAAGTCATGGACGCTATAGAGAAGAAAGGTGTTGCAGGGGCAAGTATATCTATTTTGGCAGCGCTGCTTCGTTTGCGTCAGATCTGTAACCACCCGAATTCTATTGAGGCATTAAAAGATATCCAGGGCTTTGAGTCTGGTAAATTTAATCTGCTCAAAGATCTAGTGGTTGATGCCCTGGAAAATGGCAGAAAAATTCTTGTGTTCTCGCAGTTTCGTGAGATGCTGGCGATTATGCGCCGTTGGATGGAGGAAGAGAAAATTAACCATCTCTACTTGGATGGTACAACCAAGGATCGTCAGTCGTTGATCGATACGTTTAATACTGATCCTAACGTCAGACTTTTCTTGATCAGCTTAAAAGCAGGTGGTACGGGTCTGAACTTAACAGCAGCAGATACTGTATTTATTTATGATCCATGGTGGAACCCATCGGTTGAAAGCCAAGCAGTTGACCGAGCGCACCGAATTGGACAAACCAAAGCAGTGTCCGTGTATCGTCTGGTCACTGAGAACTCAGTTGAGCAAAAAATCATGGCGCTCAAATCTAAGAAATCAAAAGTGGTTGATGCGTTGATGAGTGAGCAAGGGCTATCAACGATGAAGCTTTCAAAAACTGATCTTGAGAGCTTGTTTGATCCAATAGAATCATTTAACGCAGCAAAACCCGAATAGGAATCTTTGTATGACCAAGCCACGCTCGAACATTCGAAACGTCGCTCGGGAGCATAAAGAGAGCATGAGTCGGCTTGATCGCATCGCGATGGTGGTTACTGCCCGCGTTGGAACGATGGGCTTTTTTTTGACGATTCTTACGTGGACTGTGCTGTGGCTTGGCTGGAATATGTTTGCCCCTGAGTCACTGACCTTTGATACGCCAAAAAGTTTTACGTTGTGGCTGTTTCTATCGAACTTGATTCAGATCTTATTAATGCCGCTGATTATGCTTGGTCAAAACCTGCAAGGACGTCATGCAGAGCGACGCTCTGAAAATGATTATGAAGTGAACCTCAAAGCAGAGAGTGAAATTCAGGATATTTTGCGAGAGCTTCGCGAGCTTCGAGTGATGGTGCAGGAGATGGCGCAAAGGGAGGTGGGGGGATGAATACGCCAAAGACGGTTGTAGAAAATGCTAACGGACAACCCATAAACACCAGCACTAACGCAGCTAATGACCTAAATCAACCGATAGATGGACAAGCTGGACAAGTAGTTCAAGAAGCACGCGCTGAAACAGCTGCAACTAATGTAGCTCAGACACCAAGTAGTACTGGTGGTGTTCGAGGAGATACACCAATAGGCGCGCCTAATCTTGATGGTCAAACGCCCGGAGCAGCTAATTCACCTGTAGTTATTGCCTCTGCAGCGATAGTAGCGCCACCTGCGGATAATCAAGCAGCAATTGATGTAGCTCAGACACCAAGTGGTACTGGTAGTGTTCAAGGAGGCAATCCAATAGGCACTCCAGCTTCTGACGCTCAACAAAAAACTGGTGAAGTTCATGAAACAGGTAGCAAGCTAGATAATCCTGATGCACTTGCGGCAGCAGCTTCAGTTAAAGCTATAGATAATAATAGCGGCGATGGTGCAACTGGCCATTCAAATGCTCAACATCAAGGAGTAGATGAGAGCCCCGCTCAAAAAACAGAACCTAAAACTGATATTTTTACAGAACCTGTTAAGGATGATCCGACAACGCCTAACAAGCCCCCCGTTGACCCCAGGAAACCTACTCTAGAAAAAGCCCCAGAAGCATTCGTCTCAAAAGCCGAAGGCCCTAAGGATCCACCACCACCGCCATCACCACCTGCGCCTCCATCACGTACTGACCAACCCGAGCCTCGACGAGAGCCGCCTCAACAGACTGCTCCACAGCCCTCTCAAGCTCAACCACCGCAGGAAAAACAATTACCCCCACCTGTTGATGCCACAAGACCAACTGAGCCTGCAAAACCGCAACCAGAAGCACGTCCTGAACCTCGCCAAGCTCCTACTGAATCGCCAGTAACTCCGCCTCAGCAGCAGTCATCGCCAACACCGCCATCAACACCAACAGCATCACCAATAACCCCAGAGAAACCGCAAGTCACCGAGCGAGCACCCGAGCCATCTCAATCTGCGAAACAACCGCCTGCTCCAGAACCTCGGCAAGCACCAACGCAACCAAATACTTCACCTGCCGAAGCACCTGCTCCTGTTGCAAAACAGCCTGAAGTTCGAGCGATTGAAAAAAATCTGACCCTTGAGAGTATTCGCGAACGTCTGACTCAGCAAAAGCAGCTTGAGACGCAAGATAACCGTGAGCCAAAAGCTCGTGAGGTAAGGCGTGAAGAAGCGCGTCCAATCGAAGAGAAACCAAAAAGTGCTGATGTTAAGGCTGTTGAGATTCAACGAAAGATAGCTGAGATCGTAACGGTTAGTCAGTCATCAGATGCGCAGGGCACGAAAAATTTCATTGAAGCTGCAAAGACAATGAATAAGTTAGAGCTTGTCAAAGCTGTGACGGAAGCGATTGCTGTTGCTCTTAAAGATGGCAATGTTTCAAAGGTAGCTGATGTTGTAAAAGCTGCGCTCACTGATGGGAACGTACGTCAAGCAATTCGCATGGTGATACAAAAAACAACCGGTGATGCTGCACCTGTTGTTCGAAGGCCTCAGTCATCTTCTGATGGCTCAAAACCAAAGCTACCACTCGATCAGGCGAAAGCTATCGATGCAATAACACAACCTATTACCAGTAAGCAGGAAGCTATGAAAGTACTGCTTGGTCTTGTTGTTGATGCAAGTAAGTTGCAAAACCCTGTAGTCCAAGCAGTGCAGGCAGAAACAGCCAGTAAGATACAAACCATCCAAAGCTCTATTGATGAGTTACTTAAGCTACGTGTTGAGCAATTCATGGCGCTTAGTACCAAAGCGCATGGTGTCGATGGTGCGACGCTGAACAAGATCTGCCATGAAGCAATTCAAGAACTTGCAACTCGTCATGGGCTTACCGATGAGCAGCGTGCCATGTTGTCACGTGTGATGGTGCAGCTTCATGAGAACGATTTTGCTCGGGATCTTGATGCACCCAAGAAGACACCAGACCAGCTTGATGGAGAAAAAGCAAGCCAGAAAGATGTGAAGCCTCCGGAGGCAAAAGTGCTCTCAAAGCAAGAGCTTGAAAAACTTTTCCGTGAAGAATTAGTGCAGCTTGAAGAGTTCCTGAAAGAGCGCGATGAAGTCAAGCTTAAGCGAGCACAAGAGAAGCTCGAAGCACTTCTTGAAGAAGCAAGTGAAGAGGGGATGGAGTATGTCATTGATGAGGACTACGAAGTCATTAAAACATTCACCCTCCGTGGGGTGGTGCGCCATGAAAAAACAAAAGAACCAATCCCTTTTGCACATATCTATGCAGGCATTCTTGGTACGCTCATAACTGACGGAGATGGTTTATTTACATTTCTGAATGTGCCACAGGATACTGCCTATATGATAGGCGTTGATAAAATTGGTATGAAATTTGCGCCAGAATTCGTCACTGGCAGTATGACAACATCAGTCGATATTGCATTCCTTGGCGAAGAGCTTATTTAATGTTCGAGTGTTTTGTGTAATACAAGCTGTTCAACAACAGCTTTCGTATTCGTATCGCGGCCGCGTCCTTTAGTAAAATGCCGAGAGTCATGCATTAAGCCGTGAGCTTGGACGCTTTGAACAGTATTCATATTGATGAGCGTTCCTCCAGCAGCTTCAATGTGTCGACCTAAACGTTCTGCAAAAGTACCGATAGAAGATTTGACCAGCGGCATTGAACTATTAGAGCTACTGAGGATAAACGTGAGTGGGAAGTCAGCATCAAAGCTTAGCATTGCGGGAAGGAAGGAATCGTTGAATTTTTTTTCAAATGCATCTTCATTTTCCCCCTGGAACAGCACACGATCATTTCGCTCTTTATCGTCCGCTTGTCCTCCTCGGAACGCACTTCCTTTATAGACAGAGCCAAGCAACCAAGAAAGTGCATCGGGGTTACTCTTCTTCAGTTTACGAGAACGGATACTGTCTTTGATACCAAGTGTCGTTAACATACCCATCACGCTCTCACTGATAAGTGCGCGTTTAATAAGGAAGCGCTGTGAGTAGAGGTAAGGAAATCCTGATGCAAAATAGTAGCCGTTTGAGCCAATTCGAGAGCGAAAGAAGGGCTCATCCTTGAGCATATTTTCACGGAACTGTACTTCACTTTTACCAGTGGCAGTTGTATTTGCTTCGGGGCGAATGTAGTAATCCTCGTAGTCAAAAAAGACAACGGGCGTTCCTTTTTTTGCAGCAGTAGCGATTTGGTTTTTAAGGACAAGGTACTGCCATGCAGTATGCAGGCCACCTGCAATAATAAATGTTGCTCGAATTGGTCGACCGTATGCTTTTGAAAGCTCATGTACAAAGGTTTTTTTCACGATATTACTGCCGAGCATAGAATTGCCAACGCAAATAATATCAGGTCGCTCTCGCTGAATCTGGTGTTTGTACTTTGGATTAAAAGTAATTGGTTTAAAGTGGTGCTCTGCCCAAATTTCAAGTCGTGCTATCACACCAAACACCAAAAGGCCGATGAGTAGTGAAAAAATAATGGTGCGACCGAATCCCTGTTTCACGTGTTTTAAAATTGAAAGTAATAAAAGTCTGCGCTTTGCTCAGCAGAGAAAAGCATAATAAGGAGGAGTGCTGCACTATACGCAACAATACGTGATGGCGCAGCGAATGAGCCTAACCATGAAAGGAAACGTGGCCATGATAGTGCTGCGCGCATCAAGATGAGTGGTACTGCAAAAAAGATGCAGATACAGAGCGTTGCGATTGCTGCCCAAAGTGTAACTGTTTGTGATGGCAAAAGAGGTTGCGCTATATAGGTTGTAAAGAGATGTAGCTCTTTTGTGCGAAACAGAATCCAGCCGCAAACAACCCAAAAAAACATGATAGGAAGTCGCAGGAGAGTAGCAAAACGAATATCAGGAATAATTGTTATAAATCGATACGCTATTAAGAGCACACCCCAATAGAGTCCCCATGCAATAAAGTTCCACCCAGCGCCATGCCAGAGCCCGCAAAGCAGCCAAGTAAAGAGAATATTTATAACCCAACGCCCTGTTGAGACTTTCGAGCCGCCGAGGGGAAAATAGATATAGTCGCGAATACAGTTTGAAAGACTCATGTGCCATCGTCGCCAAAAATCACTAGGCGTTGTTGCAAGGTATGGTCTATCAAAGTTTTCAATCAGCTCAAATCCCAAAAGCTTTGCACAGCCACGAGCAATATCAGTGTACGATGAAAAGTCTGCAAGGATTTGAATGCTAAATCCGATACCCCCTATAAACAGTAGCAGCATCGAGGGGGCTTTGAGGTCAAAGATCATATTGACGTAGACAGCAACATTGTCAGCGATGACTAATTTTTTTACATAGCCGATTAAAAGCAGATCGATGCCTTCAAGCATTTGTTGCCAAGAGCGAGAGCGAGGCCGATTCACTTGTGTGAGCAGGTTTGATGCACGAGAAATAGGTCCTGCAACAAGTTGGGGAAAGAACGCCATGAAAAGGCTAAAATCAACGAAGTTATGCTCTGCTTTGAATTCACGCCGGTAGACATCAATAGTGTAGGCGAGCGCATGAAAGGTGAAAAACGAGACTCCAGCTGGCAGGAGGATTGACAGATGCACAGGTAACGAAGGAAACAGGAATTTTAGATTTTCAAGAACAAAGTTTGTGTACTTAAACCACGACAGAATCGATAGCGATAGCACCGTACACAGTACGAGCAGCCTTTTTGCAGTGGCATCTTGCTGGGTTGTATATGAGCGCTCAATCCATAGCGCAGTAAAGAAATGTAGAACGGTTACTCCAAGCATGAGAAGGGCAGTCCAGGGCACTGCCCATCCATAGAAGAGGTAGCTTGCGACCAGCAGCAGGTAATTTTGCTGTCGGTGGCCAACGAGCCAATAGATGACTACGACGGCAGGCAGAAAT
>JBILLA010000037.1:0-16624 GCA_044376365.1 Bdellovibrionota bacterium
ATTGAGGGATACCTTTTAGCGAATCCTGGCAAAGTAGATGCGTGGCTGCATCCCTTAATTGCACTCTGCAAAAAACATGATACTAAGATTGCCTTTACCTGCTCTGAGTCATGGGTAGTTGAACACTTTAGCCAATCAGTTCGTGATGTGCTTGCTGCTGCAAGTCTTGTCTTTGCAAATGAAGCAGAGGCAATGACGCTCACTGGTGGTACAGATGCCCTTTCTTCTCTTGAACTGCTCAAGGGTAGTTATGAGTATGTTGTTGTGACTGCAGGTGAACATGGTGCATATGTTTCTCATAAAGGTAACGTTGGGCATGTTCCCTCAGTTGCAAAATCCGTTGTTGATCTTAATGGTGCAGGTGATGGATTGGCTGGAGGTGTCTTGTATGGTCTGACCCATGGTAAAGATATCATTGCAGCAGCAGGATTGGGTTGTGCTGTCGCTGCAGAAGTAATCGGTCAAACAGGGCCACGAATTGTGGATCGACCTGATTTTTGGCGTTCTTTGTCATTATGATAGTGATTGTTACGACGCTCCCTGATGCAGCAGCCGCTACTGCTCTTGGAGAGCAGCTTGTTACCCGTAAACTTGCTGCCTGTGTTTCTGTCGTGCCTATCGCAAGCTCGCTCTATATATGGCAGGACAAGCTTGAGTGCTCGAGCGAAGTTTATCTAGTAGCTAAGACACTCCAAGAACTGAAAGAGCACTGTATACACTGTATAAAAGAGCTTCATCCGTATGAGGTGCCGTTCTTGATTGCGCTACCTGTAGAGTCTTACTCGCAAAGCTATGATGCGTGGATGAAGACGCAGCTACTTTGAATCAAGTGCTTTGAGGAGCGCTTCTGCAGTTCGTCCTGGATTATAACTCTCCGCATTCTTTACAAGCGCATACAGTTTTTTCAGATCAGCAGCATTGATATCTTTTGTTTCTTGATTGAGAGAAGCTGCTGCCATGACGAGCTGCTCTGCAAGTTGAAGGTCAAAGCCTGGATATGCCTTAATATAGACTCGAAGTGAAGATCGCAGTGCCTGCGGCGTTATAGAAAGATCGCTTGCTCTGAGCGGATCAAGCAATGCGCGAAGCTTACCTAAGAGCGCTACGCGTTCATCTTGAGTTGTGCTTGCATGCAGTGTCGCAAGCAGCTCTTGCCACTGATTATACTTCGGGTGATTGGCCGCTTGAAGGATAAGAGTGACCGTTTCAAGATGGGTGGCATTGATGCGTGGGTAACCAACAGCGTCTGACCGCGGACGGGTCATGTAGCCTTTTTGGGTAATACTCTGGTGGCACGAGAAGCAAGTAAATTGAGAGAACTCTGGAAATATTTCATGGGTGCCAATATGGCGTTGCAGGAGTTCGATGTTCTTTGAGGCAAGGGTCAGCTGGCCTGCAACCCATCCTTGCGAGGCACGGTAGGAGGTATCTTTCCAGTGCCTTGGCATTACAGCTTCATAGGTATCAAGTTCAAATGAGATACGTGGATGCCCTGCGCCGTAGAGTCGATGGGTAATAACTTTATCTTTATCACCAAAGTGGCAGCTAGCACACACTGAGGACCTTGTTGAGAGGTTTTTAAGATCGACAAGACCATGAGCCACGTTTGACTCATGTGTCGCGTCTTGAGCTGTGTGAGCAGGTAGCCACTTTTCACTGGCCCCGTGGCAGCTTTCACAACCAACCCCATCGTCCAGACGGTACCGTTCTCCAGTATTGCTGGCTTGGGTTGTATGGCACTCAAGGCAGAGCTTTTCCTCGTGTGGTTTGCCAAGTCCAAGGTGGAAGGCTATTCGCTTTGATTCAGGCGATTGAAGCGTAATGTAGCTTTTTGCATGTCGATCATGCTTGTACCAGGTAACGAATTCATTGCCTAGGATAGGCCCAGTGCTTTTTGCAGTGATGCCTCCATGGCAGCTTGATGCAGCACATGAACCAACTCCCATCACTCGATGAGGAGAATCTTCCGCGAACGATGAGCTCGTAAAGCAGACCAAACCTAAAAAGATCAGTTGCGTAAACCGACGAAAAGAAAATAAATTAAACATCGTTCTTGGATTGATCGGGCTTAAATCTTACGCGTAATATAGCCTCGCATGTTTGGTTTTTACAACAGTAATGTCACACAGTTATGAGATAGCAATAATAGGGGCTGGGCCAGGGGGTCTTGGTGCAGCAACTCGATGTGCAAAGCTTGGTATTGCTCATGTGCTGTTTGAAAAGGGGCAGCTTGGTAATACGATCTACGATTATCAACTTCGTAAACATGTTATGGCTGAGCCAAGTAGGTTGCCCCTGCGAAGCGAAGTTGGATTTCAAGCTGGAACGCGCGAATCTATCTTAGAGACTTGGAACTCTGCCGTTCAAAACTTGCAGGTGAACTTGCAACAAGCAGAGGTCACTGCGATACAAAAAATTACTGATGGTTTTGAGATTGTTACTTCAGCAGGTGTGACTCGAGCCAAATATGTCATCCTTGCTATCGGTATGCAGGGTACCCCTCGCAAAGTTGAAGTGCCTGGAGGAGACCTTCCCTTTGTTGCGTATACGCTCTCTGATCCTGATGCTTTTCGAGACAAAAATATTTTAGTTATCGGAGCCGGAGATGCTGCTATTGAAAATGCCATAGCGCTTGCTCCTTATAATAAAGTTTCGATATTAAACCGCACACGGGAGTTCTCTCGTGCAAAAGATGGAAACGTAGCTCTCATAACTGCTGCAATTGAAAGTGAGCAGATACAGCCATTCTATGATGCAGATCTTGCGCGAGTGGATCAGGGTCTTGCTTATATCACCACTCCTGATGGTGAAGTTTCGATACAAGTTGATCATATTATCGCTCGTATTGGCTGTATCATGCCCCGTAAGTTCCTTGAGGGATGTGGGTTACAGTTTGCTAATAAAGAGCCAACAACACCTCCCATTGTCGATCAATATTATCAGTCAACGGTGCCTGGCCTTTTTGTTATTGGCGCTCTGATTGGTTATCCCCTGATTAAGCAGGCGATGAACCAAGGATATGAAGTGGTTGAATTCCTAAGGGGATCTCCTGTTGAACCAGCAGATCAAGTGCTGATCGATGAGCGTTTGAAAAAGCTCCCAGGAGATACAAACGAAAATCTTTCGCGGATTCGAAATGCGTTGCCACTCTTTGCAGCACTTACCGAGCCTCAGTTTCGAGAGCTCATAGCAGAATCGACGATCCATGTTGTAAAACGAGGTGACACAATCTTTAAAAAGAATGACTACACTGATTCATTTTGGAGTGTCATTGAAGGTGGTGTCGGCATAGAAATTAGCGCATCGGTTTCGGTTCCTCTTGGTCGAGGGGAGTTCTTTGGTGAGATGGGTCTTATCTCTGGGCGTCGTCGAAGCGCTACGGTCAAAGCAACAAAAGAGACGGTACTGCTTGAGACACCGCGCAAACAGATGCTTAAACTCATTGCATCAGTAGATCCACTGCGTATTGTCTTGGATAAGACTTTTTTGGTTCGCGCTTTTCAAACTACAATTTTTCCTGAAGCGTCAGCACCGATGCTTGCCCAGGTTGCAGAGACGTGCACCTTTAAAAAATTTAAAAAAGGAGAAGTTCTGTTTCGTGAAGGAGACATCGGGGACGCGCTGTATGTCATACGAAAAGGATCGGTGAAAGTATCGCGTAAGAACCGTGAGGGCACCGATATTATTCAGACATATATTGCCGCGGGTAACTATGTTGGTGAAATGGCACTCCTGTCGGAAGAGCCGCTTGTGCGCAGTGCAACAGTAAGTGCTGCGGTGAACTGTGAAGTCGTTGTTATTGCAAAAGCAGAGTTTCAATCTTTGCTTGCAGCATTCCCTGAACTTAAAGCTCGAGTGCACCGTCTTGCAGAAGAGCGTCGTATTGAAAATATAGTCCATAATCAAGACGAGCAAACTGGAGAGCTTTTGAATTTTCTTTTTGCACAGGGTGTCAGCGATGCTGATAACTTTTTGCTTATTGATTCTGATCTATGTGTGTCATGTGATAACTGTGAAGCTGCATGTGCAGCAACGCACAGTGGTTATAGTCGCCTCGATAGGAAAGGGGGCAAGAGTTTTGCTTCTATACAGATACCTGTCTCGTGTCGTCACTGTGAGAACCCATACTGTATGACCGATTGTCCTCCTGATGCACTTCATCGAAATCCTCAGGGTGAAGTGATTATTCGTGATTCTTGTATTGGGTGCGGCAACTGTGTACGAAATTGCCCCTATGGAGTGATTCAATTGGTGTACGAGAAAAAGCCGATGACCTCTTTCTTTGATCTTTTTAGAAAACCTGAAAAGGGGCCTGCCAAAGCAGCCAAGTGTGATATGTGTTCAACGCTGCCAGGGGGGCCTGCCTGCGTGAGGTCGTGTCCTACTGGAGCAGCGATGCGAGTAAACCCCTCAAAGCTGCTGACGATTATTCATGAAAAAGAGGTGCTGCGGTGACTCAGGAAAACTTTCTCTCGTTGTACCGATGGCGTTGGCTCTCATACGCCACTATTGCTGTCGTCTTATTTGTTGTGTGGTACCTCTTTGATAATCCAATCTTTCCTCAAAGTGGTTCAACATTCTATGGATATACTGTTGGGATCGTTTGTGGTCTCGCGATGGTATATCTTTTATGGTTTGGCGTTCGAAAGCGTTCTTATTTCTCGTCAGCAGGTACGCTTAAAGAAATGCTCTCTGCTCATGTATGGATTGGATGTGCTCTTCTTATCCTTGTACCACTTCACGCTGGGTTTCGATTTCATTGGAATGTGCATACCGTAACCTATCTCTTCTGTGTTGCTACTATCGTGACAGGTATCTGGGGTGTCTACCTGTACCGCACACTGCCCGAGCGAATCAAATCGAATCGAGGAGAGGGGAGTCTGAGAAATCTTATAGAACAGTTTGAATCGCTTCAGCAATCATTGCGTAAGCTTGAACAGGGGAAATCTGATGCATTTCTTCGCTTTATTGAAGCGCTCGATACCTACCGTATTCCATCGCTTCCGCAGCTTTTATTTGGTGCACGAGCGGTCTCACTTGCGCAGGGGCAATCTGCAAGGGCTTTAGAATCCATTCCTGATGGTGAGCGAACAGATGCGCTCGCTGCCATTAGTCTTATTGATAAGCGATATGAGTTTCTTGTGCGTATTGAGCATGAAACATTAGTACAGTTCTGGCTTAAGTCATGGTTAATCACCCATGTGCCCCTTGCCTGTGGCAGTATGGTGCTTCTGATAATTCATATTTTTTCTGTTTTGTATTTTGGAAAGCCTTAGATGAAGATTCGTTACGTAGAAAGTTCATCGGGGGTTCATCAAGGAGCGCAAGCAAAAGCACAGTCTTTTGAGCTAGAAGAGTTCATTATTGGAAGAGGCGGTAAGAGTACTCTGATTATACCACATCGTGCGTTGTCACTTGAGCATGCGTGCTTCTGGCAGTCAGCGCAAGGTTTGCACGTAAAAGATCTTGGCTCGCTTGGTGGTGTGCAGCTTAATGGTGCACTTATCCGTGAAGCAATCGTTCACAATAAAGATGTCCTCTCTTTGGCAGGCTTTGAGCTTACAATCTATGATGATGCAGGTACATGGATACTGCATCATGATAAAAAGAGTGAAGAGCCAGTATCGCAAACAACATCCCTCGAGCGTTTGAGTATTTGGAGCTATGTTCCATCAATACCACGATTGTCGCTCTTTCTTGTCGGCCTTATTTTACTTTTTTATGTGCTGCTACCACTTTTCTCAAAGAGAGCTATTGAGCCTCATTCAGTTGGTGAGCTTTCGAAAAACCATGCCTTCCTTGCACATGACTGTGCAAGCTGTCATACAAATGCATTTGAACCAGCCTCTGACGCAGGATGTCTTTCGTGTCATGCTGTTACCAGCCACTACGATCCTAATCAAACAAAGCATGCTGCATTTGCTCCGCATCATCGCACAGGCACAGGCAATTGCGTATCTTGTCACACCGAGCATAAGGGGCATGTTACCTATGATGATAATCGTCTTTGTACAAGCTGCCATGCAACGATTGAACAGACAAGTCCTGCTGCTCAATTGAAGAATGTGTCTGATTGGCTTGCGCATCCAGCATTCTCGACTCCAAAAGATACTGGCGATGTAAAACTCAATCATGCAGTGCACCTCAAGGCCGGTCTTCGCGGTGATAAAGGGCCAGAGACTCTTACCTGTGCAAGCTGTCATATGCCTGACGAGCAAGGGGCAGGTATGAAGCCGATATCTTTTGAAACAAACTGCGCGCGTTGTCATAGCCTTGAATTCGATGAACGGCTTCCAGGTAAGAGTGTTCCGCACGGCGATCCAGAGAGAGTGATTGAGTATTTAAGTGAAGTCTATGCAAGAGCTGCACTCGATCAGAAAAAGACAGCACCTCAAGGTGACGATGCACGGCTTATACCAGTTCCAAATCAAGCTGAGCTCACCTTTGATCAGCGCTCTGTAACCAAGCAGGTCAATGATACAGCGCACATACTTTTTACTAAGACTGGATGTGCACTGTGTCATACCGTTTCTGAGAAAGCTTCTTCTGTCGCACAAGGGCTTATGAGCTATGACATTCAGAAAGGTGCGATACCAGAGAGCTGGTATAAGAAAGCATCCTTCTCTCATGACAAACACAGTCATCTTGATTGCGTGAGCTGCCATAAAGATGTTCAAAACTCAAAACAATCTCGTGATGTTCTGATGCCAGAAAAGAAAGATTGTCTTGAGTGCCATGCGCAAGCCCCAGCACTCTCTGCATGCAGTACGTGTCATAACTTTCATGATTCAAATTACCTTAATCTTATGAAGCTACCTCATACGCTCAAGGAGTCTGTGCGATGAAAACAATTCGTTCTATTTTTATCGCTCTTATTCTTATGCAGCTTACAAGCTGCGGTGGAGGTGGCGGCAGTGGAGGAGGTGGAGCTGATGGGTCCTGTGATGGTAGTTGTCCTCATAGGTCACTTGCTGGTGCTGAAGTTGATCAGATCGTAGGGCGTGCAACAAAGGCTGCTGCTGATCTAGGTACTGCTGCGACCATAGCAGTGGTTGATAGAGTTGGTCATGTGCTTGCTGTATATCAAATGTCAGGCGCTGCTCTTACAACTAAGATTGATGGGCAAATTGGTGCTGCTGGTGGACTTGAACAGTCAGTCGTGCCAGCTACACTTGCTGCAATTTCAAAAGCTGGAACTGGTGCCTACCTCAGTAGCCAGGGCAATTCCTTTTCAACACGCACCGCAAGTCAGATTGTCCAGGAAAATTTTCTACCAGGTGAGACGCGACAACCAGGAGGCCCACTTTTCGGTGTGCAGTTTTCACAGCTTCCCTGCAGTGACCTTATGAACCGCAACTCGGCTGGACCACGACCACTCCCCCTTGGCTTGGCAGCAGATCCTGGTGGTATTCCATTATATAAAGATGGAGATCTTGTTGGGGGTATTGGTATTGAGCTCAATGGAAGTTACTCGCTTGATCGAGATATTCGTGCTGCTGATACAGATAATCGTGAAGAAGAGATAGCAGTTGCTGCAGCATTTGAATTTCAAGCACCTTCAAATCGACGCGCTGATGTTATTTTTGCTGGTGGAAAGTCGCTTCGTTTTATAGATGCGTCTTATCCTGCAACAGATCCTTTCCCCGAAGGCACGAGAGCTCCACAGGGAGGTTCGTATGTGCCCGTTGCAGGATTCTTTTCTGGTACAGTCAGAGATGGAGTTGTGTTTGGCACTGCTGCAAGTGGTATTTTGCAAACTGCCCGTGCGGGAGTACCTGCTGCAATCCTTGCAAGTGTTGGAGAAGCAACTCGTTCAGGTGCATCGCGTGGAGGCAGTGAGCTGCAATCGTTTGAAGTGAGTGCAATTTTAGATAGTGCGCTTTTGACGGCACAGCGTGCACGAGCTGCAATTCGTCGCCCCCTTGATACTGCTGCTCGAGTTTCAATCTCTGTCGTTGATCATGATGGCACGCTGCTTGGTTTCGTTCGCTCGGAAGATGCTCCTGTGTTTGGTATTGATGTGTCGCTTCAAAAAGCGAGAACTGCTGCATTCTTTAGTAGTGCCGATGCCACTTCTGTGCTTGGTGGGTACGGTGCAGCAACAGCGGCTTTTATTGGTCAAGATATATTTAATGGGAGTACTGCAGTCACAGGTCGTGCTGTTGGAAATCTTGCTCGTCCATTTTTTCCTGATGGTATTAATAGTAATAGCCAAGGACCTCTGTCACTTCCTTTTCCAGGAAGAAGTGCTGGTGCAAGCTGGAGTCCATTTAATACTGGTGCGCAGCTTGATCTGATACTTCCTGCTGTTGTCGCGCCCCTTTCAGGGCGTATTCCTTCAAGCTGCTCTTCTGGTGCAGTTGGTCGACGTCTTGCAAATGGTATGCAGATTTTTCCAGGCAGCGTGCCCCTTTATAGAGGGCGAACGCTTATTGGTGCCGTTGGTATTTCCGGAGATGGTATCGATCAGGATGATATGATTTCATACTTTGGTGCAAGCCGTGATGGATTAAACTATGCAGGGCATCCTTCAATTGGTGATCCTGTGCTTGGATTTAATGCACCGTATGATATGCGTGTTGATAAAGTGAACTTGGCGACAACTGATACACAGCTTCGCTATATAAGCTGCCCAGAAGCCCCATTTATTGAGGATAACGTTCAGAATGTCTGTCGCTAAACTTTCGACTGCATGTTTCGTTTTATCTGTTGCTTGTGCGTCGTGGGCGTTTGCTCAAGAGCAACAAATTCCAGGTAAAAGCGATACCAAGTTTCCTTTTAGTATTTATGAATCACTGCCAGAGGCAGCAAGCTCGACTGAATTTATACCAGTGCCTGATAGATGGCGTCAGTTCTATAAGGGGCGTTGGTATGATCCGTACAACCAAAACGTGCTCAAAGGTGACATCCCTGTATTTGGTGAGCCAGGACATGAATGGTTCTTGGATACGAACATAACCTCTGATAGTGGGTATGAATTTCGCAGAACACCGCTTCCCGTTGGCTTTGCGGCAACAGCTCGACCTGACAGCCTGAATACATTTGGCAAATTCAGTCAGAACAGTTTCAATGAAACGATCTTTTCTTCGTTTGCCCTTATTCGTGGCAACACTTCATTTATGCCTCCTGAATATGAGTTTCGAGTTGCGCCAGCATTTTCAGCAAATTTTGCAAATATTCAAGAAGTTGGAGGTGTGCGTGTTGATCCAGACCGTGGAGATAATCGCAATGATTCGCACTTAGGGTTTCAAGAGCTCTTTGCTGATGTTCATCTTGCAAACCTCACTGATCGCTATGACTTTGTCTCTACTCGGGTAGGAATCCAAAAATTCAATAGTGATTTTCGTGGATTTGTCTTTTCTGATGAGACGCCTGGTGTTCGATTATTCGGAAATTACGATGATAATCACTGGCAGTATAATCTTGGATGGTTCTCTCGTCTGGATAAAGATACCAACTCTGGCTTAAATGAAATCTTTAATCAGCGCCATGAACAGGTGCTTGTTGCAAATCTGTATCGTCAAGATGCGCTGTTTCTTGGTCATACACTGCAAGGTAGTGCGATATACCGAGCAGATACAGCAGGAGATCATGGGCTTGAATTTGATAATAATGGCGCACTCGTACGTCCTGCGCCTGTTGGGGATGAGCGTTTTAAGAATATTTACTCGACATACCTTGGGCTGAATGCAGATGGTCATATTGACCGTGTGAATACAACCTCTGCTGTGTACTATGTGTTTGGGAGCGAAACTCATAACCAGATTGCTCGTCAACAAACTGATATCTCTGCTTGGATGGTTGCTCAAGAAGCTTCCTATGATATTGATTGGATTCGTGTCCGTGCTTCATTCATGTGGGCATCGGGGGATGATAATCCCTTTGATGGAAGAGCAACGGGCTTTGATGCAATTTTTGATAACCCAAATTTTGCAGGAGGTGACATATCATTTTGGCAGCGCCAGGGTATTCCGCTTATCGGCGGTGGTGGGGTGAACCTTGTGAATCGTGGAAGTTTACTGCCTGATTTGCGCCCTGGAAAAGAGCAAGGTCAGTCGAACTATGTGAACCCTGGATTGTTGCTTTATAATCTTGGCGTTGATTTTGAGCTTACGCCAAAGTTAAAGCTCATTAATAATCTTAATTTTTTGCAGTTTGATACGACCGAAGTATTAGAGGCCCTGCGTCAGGATGGTTCGATTGGAAAGTCTATCGGCTATGATCTTTCAACTGGTCTGCTGTACCGACCGTTTCTTAATAACAATGTCCAGATTCGTGCAGGTGTTGCTGCATTGATTCCTGAATCTGGCGTCGAGAATCTTTTTGGCGACCGCACGCTGCTGAGTGTCTTTTCAAATCTTATTTTACAGTTTTAAATGAGAAAGCTTTTTATCCTCACAGTTTGTTTTCTCTTGTTGCACGTTTCAAACGTGTTCGCACAGACAATTGAACCAGGGCTTACAGATGAACATATCAAATCGCAAAGTGACGGATGTATAAGTTGCCATACAACCACTGATGCGCTCTCTATGCATAAGAATCCTGCTGTGCGTATCGGTTGTGCTGATTGTCATGGTGGCAATCCTGCCGTTTTTGGCAGTGGGCTTGTTCCGAAAAGCGATCCGTATATCGCAAAGATGCAGGAAGCACATGTGCTTCCTCAGAATAAAGATCTGTGGCGAACTTCACGTAATCCAGAGAATAGTTATGCTGATCTTTTAAAAGAGTCTTATGAGTTTGTGAAGTTTATCAATCCAGGCGATCTGCGTGTGATGCCAGAAACGTGTGGTGGATGTCATGCAAAAATCGTCGACGCTGTTCCAAAGAGCTTGATGACAACGAGTGCGATGCTTTGGGGTGGTGCTTCTTACAATAATAATATTTTGCCCTTTAAAAAGTATGTCCTTGGTGAGTCGTATGACAAAGATGGGAAACCACGCACCATTGTGACGGATACTCCATCTGAGGAAGAAGCGAAGCGTGGTGCACTAAAAGAGCTTGTACCGTTGCCCCAGTGGGAAGTCACCACTCCAGGCGATATCTTTCGTGTCTTTGAGCGTGGGGGGCTGTTTATTAAGTCTCAGTTCGCAGAGGTTGGTAATCCTAATCCTTTTGAGGATTCAGGAAAGCCTGATATTAAATCTTCAAATCGTGGCCCAGGTACAGGGGCTCGTATCTCAGTGCCTGTGTTAAACGTTCATAAAACTCGGCTTAATGATCCACACTTATCTTTGATGGGAACCAATGATCATCCTGGTGATTATCGAAGCAGTGGGTGTACAGGCTGTCATGCAATCTATGCTAACGATCGCGATCCTCGCCATGCAGGCCCCTATAGTCAATTCGGGAATGAAGGAAAATCATTTAGCAGCGATCCGACGATTGATAAGCAGGAAAGTGGTCATCCGATCAAACATGAGTTTTCGCGTGCGATTCCAACAAGCCAGTGTATGGTTTGTCATATGCACCAACCCAACATGTTTGTGAACTCCTACCTTGGCTATACTATGTGGGACTATGAGACTGGTGCGGATCTTTTGTGGCCAAAGAAACAAAAATATCCGACTAATGAAGAGAAATTTGAAGCGATGCTGCATAATCCAGAAGGAGCTGCTGTTCGCGGTAATTGGTCCGATAAAGATTTCTTAAAAACGCTCTGGGAGCTAAATCCAAAAGTAAAAGATACTCAGTTTGCTGATTATCATGGTCATGGTTGGAATTTCCGAGCAATTTATAAGCGTGACCGCAAAGGTCATCTGCTTGATGCGAATGATAAGATTGTCACCCCTGATGATCCACAGCGCTTTAAGAAAGCAGTGCACCTTGCTGATATTCACGTTGATAAAGGACTGCAGTGCATGGATTGTCACTTTTCACAGGATGGGCATGGTGATGGCAAGCTATACGGAGAAGTTGCTCAACAAGTCGAAATCCAGTGCCAAGACTGTCATGGTACAATTAAAGAGAAAGCAACCTTGAGGACGTCAGGTCCTGCAGCACCACCAGGGGGGCGTGATCTTTCACTCATGCGGACTGGCTTTGGTGAAGCACGATTCCAGTGGCGTAATGGTGACCTCTATCAGCGTTCAAGTGTGACACCTGGTCTTGAGTGGCGAGTGAGCCAAGTTCGAGACAGCGTGAATCCAAAGAGCCCGTACTACAACAAAAAATCTGCTCGTGCAAAAACAGTTGAGCGATATGAACCAGGTCAAGATAAAGAACGGTGGGGGAATCTTGCAAAAATTGATGGTGCGCCTGATCTGAAAAAAATACTCGCACATGCTGATGAAAAAATGTCGTGTTTTACTTGCCACAGTTCATGGGTGACAAGCTGTGGTGGATGTCACTTGCCTATTGAGGCAAACTGGAAATCGAAATCAAAACATTATGATGGGAAAGAGACACGAAATCTTGCAACGTATAATCCACAAGTTGCTCGAGACGATATGTTTCAGATCGGCCTTCATGGTCCCGCGAAAGGAGGAAAAATTGTCCCAATTCGCTCATCAAGTGCGCTGGTTCTAAGTTCCACTGATGCATCACGTCAAAAGATCTATGTGCAGCAACCACCCACATCTGCTGGTGGTTATAGTTCTCAAGCCTTTGCACCGCACTTTCCTCACACTGTACGTACGAAAGAGACAAAGGGATGTACTGATTGTCATATCTCGAAAGATAACGATAACAACGCCATCATGGCTCAGCTCCTCTTACTTGGTACTCAGTTTGTAAACTTTATGGGATACCATACCTATGTTGGTACAGGAGAAGGTGGCTTTGAAGCTATACAGGTAACTGAGTGGGAAGAGCCTCAAGCTGTTATCGGAAGTTATTTGCACCGTTATGCATATCCTGATTTCTATAAAGCGCACCAAGATGTAGGCAAAGAGCTTCAAACCTCACACACGCATGATGCAGAGGGTGGGGCATGCAATACCGTACAACTACGAGGTGAGTACCTTTATACAACTGCTGGCAGCGGTGGTTTTAGAGTGTTCGATGTTGCCAATGTTGCAAATAAAGGATTCTCAGAGCGACTTGTCACGGCACCGTTTTCGCCGTTAGGTCAAGATACTCATGTACCAACAAAGAATGCTCGAGGCTTTGCTCTGCCCACCACAATGCCAGTTGCTCCGTTCCGTGAACAGCTTCCAGAAAACCTTGAAACACCAATGCATCCTATCTATCACTATGCTGCAATCGCTGATGAGGAAGAGGGGCTTATCCTTGTGAATGTGGATACGCTGCAAGATGGTGATCCAACAAATAACTTTTTAGATCGTGCGCTGACGTGGAATGAAGATAATATTCTCTCAGGTGCTCGTTTTATTACCTTTGCAGGCTCTGATGTGTTTATTGCAACATCAGACAAGCTTGTAATCGTTGATCTTGATACACCACTGAAGCCCCGTGTGAAAGCTGTAGTGCCATACAATCGCCCAACAGCGGTAGCAGTACAATTCCGCTATGCGTTTGTTACTGATGCAGATGGCATGCATGTTTTAGATATTACCAACGTTGCTGAGCCTCGCCCAGTGAAGGGTGCTGCTATTGCCCTTGCTGATGCAAGAAATATCTATGTCGCACGTACCTATGCTTATATCGCAGCTGGAAAAGATGGCATGGTTATTGTCGATATTGAGAAACCTGAAAAGCCGCGCATCTATGGAAGATATGGCCATGAGTTTGGTTTAGAAGATACCAATGATATTAAGATTGCTTCAACCAATGCATCACTATTTGCGTATGTCGCAGATGGACATAATGGTTTCTCTGTGTTCCAGCTTACTGACCCAGAGCGCGTCCCTGGCTTCTATGGATTCTCGCCTGAAGTGAAGCCTCTGCGAATTGCGCACCGTGTGACGAATGCTCCTGCACTTTCAATCTCAAAACCGCTCGATAGAGACCGTGCTGTTGATGAGACGGGTCATCAAGTCAGCGTATTCGGAAGAATCGGTTCTCGTCCATTCAATAAAACAGAGATGGAAACACTCTATCTGCTTGCTGATAAGCGGCTTTATACAGTTGAAAAATAATCTTTACGTTGCATGCTTGCAGCATGATGTCTTTATGAGGTAGAAAAGCTGCATGTTTATAAAAATTGCAGCATGGTTTCTTGCAGCAGCTGTCAGTGCTGGTGCGTTTGGTGCTCATGCACTTAAGGCTCGTTTTGGAGAGTATGAGATCGGCGTTTGGAATACTGCAACACTCTATCTTTTTATTCACGCACTTGCTCTTTTGATTGTGAGTATCGCAGAACGTGGTGCTGTCTTACCTGCTGATGTGATTCGCTATCCACAGCTTTGCTTTGTCTTTGGTTCGATTATTTTTTCAGGTTCACTCTATCTGTTAGCACTGACCGGTATGAAATTTTTGGGGGCAATTACTCCTCTTGGTGGTGCGCTGATGATACTTGGTTGGGTTCTTTTTGCGCTGAAACTCTAAGCTTGTAGTACCTTTTTATACTTCTTGAAGAGTTACATGATAAAATAACCCCTCGGCGAATAAGCTAATTTTTGTTATAATCTAGTTAAGATTACATTTTATTGATTCCCTTGGCTCAGCAAAGCTCGAAGCCTAAATCTTCCCCTCAATCTCGTGGCTCTTCGCCACTATTAAAGGCCTCGTTTCCCTCGCTCCATGCTAACTGTATCCAGGGCATCTCTGTTGATGCTGAAAAAACGCATCGTATCGACCAGATATTTACGGTCAAAGATGGCGTGCTTTATTTTGGTGTCCCTGTTTCCTCAGATCCGCTTTCGCAAGATATTGCAACAGGTATGGGTAAGAGCTTAGAGCCTGGTGTCGTCGTACCAGGTTTAGTCTGTAAGGTTCCTTTTGATGAGCGTGGTTTTGGAGTACCAGAATTTTCAAATGTTATGCTTGAAAATGTAGACCGTATGACGCCTGAGGATTTTGGAGTCATGCTTCAGCAAGAACGTCATCCAGAGCTTTTAAAGCTAGAGCAAGCGCTGCATCGTTTTCATGAACAGCGCACATCTGAAGTTTTGCCATGGGTGTATTCCGATCCCTATGAAGCAGTGATGGGTGAACCACGTCAACCAAAGATTCGTGAATCCGCAGTGAGCCGTGGTAATGGATACGTCGCTGATTTATCAGTTTTAATGCATCACCTTGCTGGTTCCTATTTGCAAGCTCATGGAGTTGAAGCACTTTTTATTGGAAGAACTGTTCGTGTCCTTTCAGGCGAGCAACGATTCAAGATTCACAACTACGCTGAGTTTCTGAACTATGTAAAACATCTTGAGGTTCCATCAGATCTTAACCTTTCAATCAGCCCTCTTTTTTGGACGACAAAACCTATTGTGCATATGGGCGAAGGGGGTGGTGGTGTCGGAGGAATTGTTGCACCGTGTACCTGTCCACTGCGCTCTCTGACCGCTCGAATCAATGTAAGAATTTTGTCGATGGTTGCTGCTGGCATTACGCCGCAGGATCCAACTGAAGAGTTAAAAGCGATAGCAGCGCTTCGTAATGCAGAGATGCGGCTTCGACAAGGTGCTGAAGGGACTGCCCGTGCCGTACGGTTGCAGCTTATTGATGAAGCAGGAGAGGTCCAATCATTGCGACAGGTTCCTAATCGTCCTGCGCCAGTTGATACCATCGCACAAGAAAAAGAGCTGTTGCGATACCATGAGCAGTGCAACGCAATTGTAAAAATGTTGCTCAGCAGCCGTCCCCATCCTGCACATATTGCATTCGCCATCGAAGCCTTCGATAGGTCTCGAAAAGATTGGAGTAAAGTACGACATGCAGTGTTGTTGTGGTTAAAAGCGATGCCTGACATGGTGGGCTCTGTTGCAGAGCTGTTACGGATACCATCCGAAGAGCCTTCGTTACAGCTTCCGACGATGCTCACTATGATGCAGGCAACACGCACATATTTTGAAGGATTACCTTATAAGGCTCGAGGCTTTCATTGTAACGATCTGCCAGATGTCTATGCACGTTCAGAGAAGCAGTTTGCTCGTTCTGTAGACGCTTTATTATCAAGGCTTGGTATTGCAAAGCCTCGCTATCAGCTTAATCGCGCGCGCACTTTTTTAGATGAGCGAGGCCGTGTGCATCGACTTCCTAATATGGCTCGAGCCACATTGACGCATAGTGGAAATACCTATTTCTCTGAATGGTGCCAAGCTCGCCAGCTCAAAACAGCTCAACATAAAGCGGCAGCCTCGCTTTTGCGAAACCTCCTGCGTGAAGGCGTTGTCCCTTGGGAATTAGTCAAAAATCCTGATGTCATCTCTCCTCACGCAGCTATTGTTCCTGTGCATCACATCATTCAGCGGCGTGAATCGAATTCTAAAAATTGGCAACAGATACGAAGTCTTCATCCGCTGATGGTCACCTTTGACCTCATTATGTATAAACAAGGATGGCAGTATGAGATCGTTCTTTCTGAGGATCTTGTGCAATCAGAAACGCGACATCTTATGCTTAAAATTTTTCGCGAGAACAAAGAAGATGTTGTGATTGAAACGGTACGCGGTAATGCGCTCAGTAAGCGGCGCGATGCAATGCGCAGAGCCCTTCGATATTATATGTCAGAGCTCTCACTAGAGCCTTCAGATTTGACGGTACATCAATTGACAGTGATAGGTAG
>JBILLA010000181.1:0-5328 GCA_044376365.1 Bdellovibrionota bacterium
CTGTGGTCCCAACACAGGGTGAGCGATGGAAAGAAAACCTCGATGCGAAGCATATATGCTCACTTGTGAAAGATAATGCAGAAGAAATTTTAGCGGCCCATCATCACGGAACCACGGAATTTCACACCATTGGCGGTATTTCGATAATAAAAAAACGTAACGACATATGGATTGCATACAAAGATCCAAAAACTTCCTCTGTAAGGCGTTGGAATATAGAACAGTGGGAAGCACTGCAGGGCAAAGAAGACGATCTACTACTCCTTAAAAAAATATCGTCCAAACTAACCGTTGAGTATATGTTGGATCTAATGCACAGATACTGTACGCGCTATCTCAATGTAAATCAGAAAGATGAAGCTCAAGCTGGCGGCCTCAAGATATATAAAGACACAAGTATTGATGCGAAGGACATTGCTATTTGTATTGGAGGAAACCAAAAGATCTTTGCTACAAGCTACTTACGATCTGTGCGTGCAGGTGACAGCCCCCCAGATACTTCATATGTCGATCTCGTAAACCTCATGTGGCGCATTCAAAAAAGTTTCCCTTTAAAGCCCTGATTTCTCAGCAGCTCAATACTTCTGTAACCATACGCCGTTAAAAACAGTACGTCCCGACACACTAACAAAAATATCAAAACAGTGAGGTTGGATCTGCTGTTGTACTGATGGCGATCCCACTTGTACCACTGCCGGATCCACTTTGAGAATTATCGGTTGCAACCGAAGCGCCAGCACCCCCTGCACCACCACATGAGCCACCGCCACCGCCGCCAGCTCTTGGAGTTGCAGAAACAGCAGTCGCCGTAGGACCAGCAGCACCACTAGCACCATTGGTTCCATTGGTACCCGACGAAACCTGCAATGCGGTGATATTTTTGATTCGAGTTTCTCCAGCGATGCATCGTCGTGTTCGAAAATTAATGACACCAAATGTATTTTTTTTGCAAAGAACGACAGATGTCATCTATTGGGCATGTAGTTCAGGGGCAATGCTAGGCACTAGGACAATAACAAAGAGTATGTTTCGCATAATATATAAAAAAACTGTAGCCAACAACTGATCCTGAGTAAAGCAATCCTATCAAGGCTCCTACTAGTGGAATAAAATCACTCGCCCTCACTCTTTTTCGCATAGACTCGCTATAAATTATTCCTATAAATTCTCATAAATTTACTGAAGCATACTCACCTCTCGACCCGACTCTCTCTATTAGTGACGAGCCTTCACCAGAAGTCTATCGCCCAGGAAATGGAGCTTCTTATGTTTCAAACAATCCAACAAACAAAACGGCACATCACCGCTATACTCCCAGAGGATCAAATCAGAGGGCTTGGTATCACCTGTAAAGAAGGAGCACAGGGCTCTGTTGCAGTGCTATCAGTACAATCAAACAGCCTTGCATCACGACAGCCTATTGCAACAAAAGAACAACTAAAAGCAGGCGATAGCATTACTGCTCTTCTTACAGAAAAAGGTCAGCGTATCCCGGTGAATAGTCCTCGTGCTCTTGCGAAAGCATTAGAACAACATAGTGATGGCTTTAAGTTGGAAGTAATCGACACACAGAAGCACCGACGGGAAGTATACTTCCCTGATCTCAAACCAGCTTCAACATTTGGAGTAACCGCTCGCCAATCCGAATGTGAAAAATTGTATTCGAGCATTTTTGTTCAAGGCATTCGTCCTGCTGGTAAGGCTGTCGAAGTAATAGCTCTGCGTGGGGACTTTGCTGCCGAGACGCTCAAGATAAAACATGGTGACCGCGTTGTCGCCATGAAAGTTGGGCGCGAATATTATGATATTCAAACGCCAAAAGATTTTGAGCTTGCCATTGGCAATATGATTCCTGGCAAACCAGTTTCAGTGATCGTTGCACGCTATAACGAAAAAGAGCATCTCTGGCAGGCAAAAGCTCTCTCAGCAGCGGCGCCAACTCTTTCAAGCCAACTCCCTAGAGTCGGTGGCGTCGCGGCGCGGCTCTAGTGATTACTAGCTTCATCAACATCAAGAGGGCTTCCAAGCATCTCATTCGCTTCAGAGATAGACTTTAATAGATTCGTAACATACGAAGCGCGATGCAGTGGAGGGTACGTATTGAGCGCTTCAATAAAAAGTTTCCAGGCAACAACCATATCTGGATCTGCATGCGCACCAACGACCATAAACTCTGGAGCTTCAGCTTGAAGGATTGCCGCTTGCCCATCGAGCCCAGGAAGGTCCTGCAAAAGATTGAGCACTTTTTCTCTCAATGGTAATTCTGCTCGAAGCAGTTGCTCAGTAAAACTATCAAGGGCAACGGCTGGTGTAAGCTCATGCCGCCCCAGGCGTGCGGATTGTTTTTTAAATTCATTCGAAGGAGGAAAAGTCATGGATTCGTACTGCTCTAATATGCCTTGAGCCGTATGAAGATCTTTTAAGCGCTGCCCAAAAAGATTGAGTAACTTGTGTACCGAAGCTTTCCGCACTTGTGGATCTTGTTTATCAAGTAACGCAATATCCGTGGCAAGCTCTGGCTGTTCAATAGGATCAACTTTTTGACCCTTCGCTTTTGAAACTTTCGAAATACGTGAGAGCTTGTTGAGCCATTTCGTTGATGCTCCTGCTATCTGGTTAGGCATAGAGAGATTACCATAGGCCGTACTGAGCCCTTTACTCTTTGGATCTGTTATTCGTTGCAAAGCTGCCATAAGATACATCGTAAACACAGCTGATAGAGGCGCAACTTCAGAAGGTGTGAGCGAAATAGGCAAAGTATGTTGCGATGCAATATGTACGACAGTAGCGAGTGCCGTAATTTTTGGCATTATCCAAACTGGGCTTAAGAATTCAGATACAACTCGAATCGGATAGTAGACCTTTGGAGATTGCTTCATTATCTGAGCCAATTCTTCTTGATTTTCAACCCCTGATTTTGTCAAGCGAAGTGTTGGCTCTTGTCGATGGAGCAGATCGATGTACTGCTCAAACTGCTGAACCTCATTATCTAATAACTTTTTCACATCGCGGCACGCGATAGGATTTTTTGGCAATTCTTTACCAACAATCTGCTGAAATTGCCTTTGCATGTCTACAACGAGCTCAGCTCGCTTTTGAACGCCAGCAAGTTCTCGCTCAAGTGACTCATCACTTCTTAGAACATCAAAAGCTGTAGTGGAAATTTTACGCTCTTGGAGAGCAGCATCGGACGATGAAGGATATTTAGAATGCATATTTTTACTACCTCGAGGGCAGACATTATATGCCTATATCGAGGGCTAACATAGAGAGCAGGAGCCTTTTTTAGCCCCATAATGCCCCTATTTAACGGTAGGCTGGGTGCCCTCGGCACGCTCTGGCATATCATAGAACGCCGCAAGCTTGCGTCGCAGCATCATCCTTGAGCGATGCAATCTTGATTTCACTGCTGGCTGTGAAAGATTAAGAATTTTCCCAACTGCTTTTGTCGACATCCCGTCGACATCGCGCAGCATAAACACTGCGCGAAATTCTTCGGGTAATTTATCAATTGCTTCTTTTAGGGCACGACTAAGATGGGCATGGTCAGAGGCATTATCTGGCTCATAGAGCGGATTATGGCGAGCTTCCTGCACTTTTTCTTGCTCATATTCTGATAGATCTGAGACGAGCGCAGTACGTGCATGCTGCTTACGTTTACGCAGTTTCATCAGTGTTGTATTCGCAGTGACACGAAATAACCAGCTTGCAAATGCACTTTTTCCTTCGAAGTTTCTAAGCTTTGTGTAGACATTCACAAAGGTATCCTGCAGCGCTTCTTCGGCATCATCCTTGTTGCGTGTCAGACGGAAGCATAGACCATAGGCTTTTTGAGCATAGCGGCCGATGAGCATTTCAAATGCTGCTTGGCTTCCTGCCTTTGCAATCTCTACTAATTCCGAATCCGTCAATTTTTCCATACAACCTCTCATTGTTTCCACGCACCATGTGGGACAATTTTGTTACATGCATAGGTTGTGCCAGGAACCAGACCTGCTACTGAGGGTAAAAATTGATGGTGATATCAATACTATACGACTGCCCTGCCTTCTGTGTTGAACGCACAGACAGCGTTTCATGTCTTTTCTTTCTACAAGTGTCTAAAAAATGACAGGTACAAGTGTCATAAACAGAGAGAACAGAAACTACGTTGTAATAGGTCAGCAGATTTCCTATATTCGCTCCATGTCGAAAATACTTCTGAAGTCTTCTCTTACTCTTTCGTGCCTTACCATCCTCTTGACCTTTGCTCATTCAGCAATTGCACAGGATAGCATTGTCGATATCATTCCGGATTTCACCCCTGAAGAGCAGCAAAGCTTAAGCAAAGATGCAGGTCTTTTTACCTCTGCCATTACTGTCTTTACAGGCCTTAATGCTGTATCTGGTGGTAATTTTACATTTGAGAGAAATGACGGTGAACGCGACACAACCCTTGATACCTTCCGACTGCCCTATACGCATACATACGGCAAAGAAACAGATACGATAAGCCCTCTTGCTCGCGTTACACTTGGGCAATCAAACCTTCGAAATGTAAACACTCGGTATTCAGATATCCTGGAAGAAGAAAAAGGCTCACTCCCAACATCAATTGCTGACCTGCCTAACCTTCCTGACTTCGTAAAAACAGATTCCACGAGCTTAAGTCTTGGTGGTGGTTTTACCTATCGCCCGACCACTGCACTCAGCATAACGCCGGCAATGGATTTTATCTGGACGCATATCAAGCGACGCTATGATTTCAATAACTTCCTCAGTGGGCTTATCGCTCAAAAATACGATCGCGACCTTTTCAATACAAGTGTTGAAGCGATGGGATACTCACCAAGTATCAAAGTTGAATATCGCTTTGGCGATGCAGATGGTTTCAATTTTACACCATCTACAAACTTTACTTACCTTGCCTCATATGACCTTTGGAGCAAGAGTCGTTATAGCAACTTCTCATCTGATGCTACTGTACTGTTTACCGCACTCGATTTTAATATACCTACCGACTGCACTGTCTTTGCTGCTCCTATGAAGATTAATCCATTTGTAAACCGCACGGATCTTGGTTTGGCCGCCCAAGATGCATCAGGGCTTTGGTACTTCTATGATGTAGGGGCTAATTTTACTTTTGACGTCAAAGACCAATCTTCTTGGTTTGAATCTGTAAAACTTGGTGCTTCATATAGCTTTGGCGATGACTTCACTGGGTATCGATTGGGTGCAAGCGTCGGCCTGTAAGCTTCCAGAGCTCCATCTTTGCTGCCTCTATCGCTTTTTAAAAATCGCTGGGCAAATTTTACCTGTTTTTTTTTGCTAGTCGGTTGAAACCTCACG
>JBILLA010000182.1:0-5320 GCA_044376365.1 Bdellovibrionota bacterium
ATAAATTCATCAAAACCTGGTTTCTTGGGCCATCCAGCATAGTCTGACCCGACAATTTCTTTGAGCAACTTATCGCGAAGCTCCTTTACTGCTTCCATATTCGGAGCAAAACGTACGTCACAACTCAGAATAAACTGGGATTCCAGTCTGGGCATATAATCCTCAGGCAGCCTACCAAGCGTCACAGCAAAGTGCTCTTCTTTAAGATTAACAAGGTCGAGTAAGCGAGAAGGATCTTCATTTCGATGATGTTCCTTCATTGCTTTGACCCATAAGCGTTGACGCACTCTCTCAATATCATCCAACACACCATTAAAATCGGTGAAAATATGCGGTGCTTCCTGAGATACGTGCATGGGTCCTCCTAAGATACGTTACAACAGTTCAAAAGCCCTCAAAGGGGGCTCTGGTATAAGCATTGTACCTTTTGCTTGATTGCTACTCAAACCAGGGGAAGGAACTCTCACATGCTCCCACTTTTAAGAATGCGCTAGCTATCAATCAAGGCAACGAGCGACATTCTTCACTTGATTCATAACAAGGCCCTGTCCCTGTAAATTCTTGGTCTTATGAACAAAAAGTGGAAAAGACTCATCAAGTACTGCACCACTGCAAGATTTTAGATGTTCAAGAGACATCTTAAAAAGCTCATGGTACTGCTCATAGCATGCAGCATATTTATGAAGCACCTGCTTTGTGCCCTCATCATGTGGCACTTTAAGAAAAAGTTTTGTTGTATATGTTTCAAGAAGCGTGTGATCGTACTCTTCAAAGCTGATTTTGTACACATTGTGGTCGGGATCATGGCTCGCCATATGCTCAGGATGTAAAACAGCCTCAGCAAGTGCCGCATGCATGCGCTGTGCAATCCATGAACCAAGCTCAAGCTTAGACTGCAAAAGTATACAATACTTCTGACGCTTCACAGGATCCTCACTGTACATTGCAATAGCACGCGCAGCCTTACGGGCATCCCTCAGATGTGTAAAAACTTCTTCTCCTGAAACTGATGTCGCATAAGGATGATAAGGATTACTTGAGCGCATAGTCACGGCGTATGGAGTTGCTCTACCGCATGCTTTCATACGATGCAGAAAGCGATGTTGCATCTCATGCGCAAGTGTTTGCGTTGCAGTAGAGTCATTGTTGCTTACTAAACCAGTAGCAGTGCTTGGTGAAAGTAGTATCTCATCAAAGGATGCATTTGGATCAGTAGCAAAAAGGCCATTTGTACCTTTCTGCAGCTTTGCTCCACCTACGCCAAGACGCACTGGTTTTACCTTATCTGCAAGAAGACCCTTTGCAATTAGATTTATAGACGAGGCATCACTTGCCACAATCCACAGACACAAAGCATCATCATGCGCCCTAAGATATTCGATGCCATGGCTTTGAAAAACAGCTTCAACACCTGAAAGCTCATCATGGTCATACGACAGACCACACTTTCCATGAGGCAAAGGCATCTCCATCTTTTGCAAAGAAGGAGCAAAATGAAACGTTGAAGGACCAGCTACCATACTGGTCTATAATGGTACTGGCTTGTCGGCAGTAGTCAAACGCCAAAACTGAAATGCTTTTGAAAGGACTATCAATCAGGATGACTTTTGTTTCCCTACATTACATAGCGCCATAGAATAATACGAAAGTAATCATATTTACTTAAGCAACTTCAGGACTAATTGCCCAATTAAATTTGACTGTGCAAGTATTGCGCTGCCCATTTTTTGTAGAATTTGATTTTTCACAAGATGAGCTGCTTCTTCCGCAACATCCACATCTACTATCCTACTTCTTGCTGCATCAGCATTCGTAACCGAAGAGTTGAGAGTGTATATCGACGTATGCACTCTACTTTGATAAGCACCAAGCAAAGATCGTTCAAGATTAATGCGGTTTGTGGAAGATTTAATCTTATCTAATGCGCTTCGTGCATCAAGCTGAGTTGAAATGTTAACATAATCAAGCAAATTAGTTTTAGTAGTATCTTGGGTATAAAGCCTTACTCCTGTTCCACCACCTGCGATAAACCCAGTCGTTAATATATCCGTCACGCCATCATTATTGACATCCCCGACGACAAACCGTGGTGCTGTATTATTGGTGAGATCAGGAAATGAGGTCACCGTATTCGTTGTTCTTTCCGCCCCAAACGTACCGTCTCCGTTCCCTTTTCTATAACCTATGGTTGTATTAGAAGATAAATAATAAACAAGATCATTCACACCATCGCCATCAAAATCAGTGATCGAGATGCCGTTAGGATCATTGGCTCCTACCGCAAGACTGACCAAGGTCTTAAACGTCCCGTCACCATTTCCAAAAGCTGTGTATACTCTATCATTTTGAGTGCTCGTAAACGCCACATCTAAGATCCCATCTCTATTAAGATCCCCAAAACTATAATTATGATATTCACCGAAAGTAGCACTAAAAGTTCGAGTGAATGTACCATCAGCCCGTGCGAGATACAGATGACTTAAGCCACCACCGCCACCGTTAACGAACAAGTCAGCTCGACCATCGCCATTGAAATCGGCACTTTCAGTACTAAAGAAGTTAATAGCAGTAGTTGTTACAGCACTGCTAAATGTTCCATTAGCATTACCATTCATTAAATAGTAGTTCGACCCATTATTGCCATAGAAATCCTTGACACCATCTCCATTAAAATCGCCTACAGCTTTCAGTGATGTAATAGCAGCAGAAACAACGCTTGTTGCAGCAAAGTTTCTAGATGAGGTTTGAGCAATAACGTTGATCCCATTCGTATTAGAAAACACTAAATCATTATCACCATCAGAATCATAGTCATAGGCATAGACCGGCGAGTTTAGAGAGACACTTGTAGATAAAACCTGCTGTGCCCCAAAACTGCCATCACCATTACCGAAACTAATTCTTAGTTGCGCACTATTTCTTCCGATAACAATATCTTGATTTCCATCGCCATCTAAATCTACTAGTAGTGGACTTCCGAAAGCACCACCACTGGAAAAGTCAGTAGTTGTAGAAGCTGTAAAGGAACCTACTCCTTGATCCTGAGATAAATACGAACCTAGGATTGTCGCTATAGTGCTATAGCCAGCTTGAAGAGAAAGTGACCTCTGTCCTTGGTTATAGAAATCGATGCCATTAAATCGCGTTGACTGAATTATACGATTCATTTCTTGTGTTAATGCATCAGCCTCCTGCTGCATTGAAACTCTTTGTACTCTACTCACGGTTCCATTTGCTGCTTGCTCTGCAAGCTCTGCTTGCCTTGCAAGCACATCTGACAGTGCAGCAAGCATACTATCAGCAATCATGAGCGCAGAAATGCCGTCATTTAAATTCGCAATGCCTTTTGTATAAACTCTTACATCAGTCTTTAATGAATCTGATATTGCTAAGCCTGCCGCATCGTCACTAGCTTTATTAATGCGCATTCCAGAGGAAAGTCTTTCAAAGACAGCACCAATCGACTCGGTAGATTTACCAAGTTGCCTTTGCGCCATCAGTGACGCCATGTTAGTGCCAAGAGTTATTGGCAAAATTACTCCTAAAAAAGACGTACGTCACAAGTAAAAACGAGAACTTTTACAAATAAATAAATAGGAAGAATTTTCCTAGCTTAAGTACTTATTATTAATGGAAATATTGGTGTTTTTTAGATCGCATAAAATGCACGTTACGTGATTGCGATACGATATGAGCCTAATCAAGCCTCCAAAAAGTAGGGCTTCGTAGTTGGATAAGAAATAAGAGGATGAGCTCTAAATTCAAGTGTATAATGAAGAGCAATTAGAAGGCCCAAGAGAGCAAGTTACCCTGTACCAAATACTTTTTACCAAATAGTTTTTCGTAACAGCCTAAAATCATTACGAATTTCAGAGCCGCCTTCCTCGCATCACCGATATGCCATGACTTTGCATAACTCATAAACCACAGAAATATGGGTGGGTAGACGAGTTACCCCGTAGGTAGACGAGTTACCCCGTACCTGCATTTTTCATCTTCTATTCAACGAACTGAGGTGATCCCCATTTAGCGGAGCGCCCATTATGGGTAGGCGACTATTTTCTAATCCCCAGATGAGTTTGCCCCGAGAGTTCAAACTGCATTGGACTTAAATAGTTCAAGAAAGAATGAGCTCTTCTTGTGTTATAAAAACCTTCAATATACTTGAAGATTCTTTCCTCAGCATCTCTGCGAGTATTGAGGTTATAACTTTTTATTGCCTCAACTTTCAAGCTTCGAAAGAAAGATTCAGCAACAGCATTATCCCAACAGTTTCCTTTTCGAGACATACTCTGTCGTAAGCCATATTTATTCACAAGATTGCGATACTCTTCGCAGGTATACTGAATACCTCTGTCAGAATGAAGTACCAATCCACTATCTGGATTTCTCTTTACGATAGCTTTCTGCAAAGCAAGACAAACAAGTTCAGCTGTAATTCTTTTACTTGTTGCCCAACCGACTACAGCTCGCGAAAACAGATCAATAACAACTGCCAGATATAACCAGCCTTCTTCAGTCCAGATATAAGTTATATCAGTCACCCATACTTTGTTTGGTGCAAGTTGTACAAACTCACGATCGAGATGGTTATCAGCTACTGGATTGGTATGCTCTGAATCTGTCGTTACAACATGACGCTTTGGCGCACCTTTACCTTTAACCCCAATTTTCCTCATTAATCTTCGGATTCTCTTTGGATTAATGATAATTCCTTGGCGTCTTAAATTTCTTACAATTCTTCGAATCCCATAAGCACCAAAACTTTCAGCATGCAGCACCCGGATTAAATCCTCCAAGTGCTGATCTTCTATGTCTTTGGCGCTTACCTCTGAATTTCTCCATGTGTAATACCCAGAGCTACTAGCCCCAAGCACACGGCACATCGCTCGTACTGGAAATATATTCCTATGGGATTCTATAAAGGAATACTTTACGACTGGTTTTTGGCAAAGAACGCTGCTGCCTTTTTTAAAATGTCATGCTCCAGACGTAGTCGTCTGTTCTCTTCTTCGAGCTTTCTTAGCTTCTCCGCTGTTATTGGATCTATGACTGTTGATGTTGGGTTCTGACTTTGCCTTGCTTCTTTCACCCAACGATTAAGCGATGTCTGCGATATTCCAAGACTTGATGCTATTTGATTCTGGCTTCTTCCATCTGTCTCACACAGACGTACCGCTTCCGCTTTCATCTCTTCGCTATAGTTGCTCTTTCTGCCTCTTTTCTTTTCCATAGTGCTCCCAATTATACATTAATATTGAGAGCTCTTCCTTTCATTTTCTACCCATAATTAGGTGTCCGTTTTTTGGGGATCAGATCA
>JBILLA010000183.1:0-5272 GCA_044376365.1 Bdellovibrionota bacterium
AGAAAGTTAAAGCTGCAAAGCATGGGTGATGTGATTGTCGGCTGAGTCTGACGTAAGCCCATCGCTGTTCTCTCCGGCAGCAGTTCCCTTTGAACTTGTGTCTCCATTTTCGCCTGCAGGCGATCAAGTGCAAGCTATTCCAGAGCTGACAAGTAATATTGCTCAGCATATTCGCTTTCAAACTTTGCAGGGAATTACTGGTTCTGGAAAAACATTCACTATCGCTAATGTGATTCAAAACATTCAGCGACCAACTCTAATTATTGCGCCGAATAAAACGCTTGCCGCGCAGCTCTATGCCGAGTTCAAAGAGTTCTTCCCAAAGAATCGTGTGCGCTATTTTGTCAGCTACTACGATTACTATCAGCCAGAAGCATACGTCCCTTCAACAGATACTTTTATTGAAAAAGACTCTGCGATTAATGAAGAGATCGATAAGATGCGCCATGCTGCAACGAAAGCGTTGCTTGAAGGCCGCGATACAATTGTGGTCGCGAGTGTAAGCTGCATCTATGGTCTGGGTGCTCCGGAAGAGTACTTTAAAATGATGCTCTATGTTGAGGTTGGTGATTGCGTTCCTCGTGAAGAGCTTGTTCGAAAACTTGTGACGATGCAGTACGGAAGAGGCGAAGTCGAATTTAAGCGGGGCACCTTTCGTACGCGTGGTGAGACGATTGATATTTTTCCCTCCGATCAAGATGCTCGTGCGATTCGATTACTTTTCTTTGGCGACGAAATAGAAGAGATAGCCGAGATAGATCCTATCACGGGCAGTACTCTTGCAAAGCACACACGTGCTGCCGTATATCCGGTGAGCCATTACGTTACTGGCACGGATGCTGTAACGAAAGCCCGTAAGCTTATTTTTACAGAGCTTAAACAGCGACTGGGCGAACTGCAGCGAGCAGGGAAGCTGCTTGAAGCGCAGCGGTTAGAGCAACGAACGCTCTATGACCTTGAGCTTATGGAAGAGATAGGATTTTGCTCTGGTATCGAGAACTATTCTCGACATCTCGCTGGTCGCGAAGCAGGAGTGCCTCCAACAACCTTGATTGATTATTTTCCGAAAGATTTTCTGTTAGTCATCGATGAAAGCCATATCACTGTGCCGCAAATTTCGGGTATGTACCGTGGTGACCGCTCAAGAAAAATGACTCTCGTTGATTATGGATTTCGATTACCTAGTGCGCTGGATAATAGGCCATTGAATCGTGATGAATTTTGGCAACGCGTTGGGCAGTGTATCTTTGTTTCTGCTACTCCTGGGGAAGAAGAACTTGAACGCAGTCAGGGTATTGTTATTGAGCAGATTAACCGACCTACGGGCTTACTCGATCCTGAAGTGATTATTCGACCTGCGACGAATCAAGTTGACGATCTGTTGGCTGAAGTCAAAATTGTTATCGAGCAGAAGCAGCGTGTACTGGTGACAACGCTCACGAAAAAAATGAGTGAGGATCTGTCTAAGTACATGCAAGAGATTGGCATCAAAGCAAAGTATCTTCATTCTGATATCGATACGATTGAGCGTGTTGAGATTTTACGAGGACTGCGTCGTGGAGATTTCGATGTGCTCATTGGTATTAACTTACTTCGTGAGGGGCTTGATCTCGTAGAAGTTGCTCTAGTTGCAATTCTTGATGCTGATAAGGAAGGGTTTTTGCGTTCGCATCGTTCATTGATTCAAACAATGGGGCGTGCTGCTCGAAATCTGCATGGCCGAGCAATTTTATATGCTGACATCATGACAGACTCCATAAAGCTTGCTATTAGTGAAGTCGAGCGTCGAAGGAAGATCCAAGCTGCATATAATGCACAACATAATATCATACCCCAATCGGCAAAGCGTTCCATTGAAGCAAGTCTTGTTGAGCGACCGGGGGGTGATGAACCGTCAGGAGAGCTTCCTCCAGAAGAGCTTTTGGCAGGACTCCCCAAAGATCCGAAAGATCAAAAGCGCTACCTTGAGCAGCTCAAGAAAGAGATGTTTGCAGCAGCTGCTGCTCGTGAATTCGAGAAAGCTGCGTCGCTTCGAGATAGAATTCACGCGATTCAGGCAGTTTTGTTGACATAGGTATCGCAGCGTTGTGCCCTCGGCTCTGCAAGGGAGCTGTGCTATACTATTATTCATCTATCCATGACGACTGAAGCGCATCCACTCAAAGCACGCATTGCAGCTTTTCCAAAGCAGCCTGGCGTCTATATCATGAAGGACTTTGATGAAGTCATTATTTACATTGGAAAAGCCAAAGATCTTCGAGCTCGCGTAAAGAACTATTTTGGGGTCGGGGATGGGCGTATTCAGATTCAGTACCTTATTAAGAAGGTACGAACTATCGACTATATTGTAACGCAAAATGAAGGCGAAGCGCTTTTACTTGAGCGAGAACTTATTCATAAGCATAAGCCTCGTTATAATATTCGCCTCAAAGATGATAAAGCCTATATCTCGGTTCGTGTGAATCGTAATCATCCTTGGCCGCGGCTTGAAACAGTACGTCGTATCATTCCAGATGGTAGTGAGTACTATGGTCCATACATTAATTCATATAAGCTTCGCGATCTTTTAGAGGTCATCAAGCGAGTTTCGCCGCTGCGGACGTGTACTGATGCTGTCTTTTCGAATCGTTCTCGTCCATGCCTCGAATATGAAATTAAACGTTGTGCAGGGCCGTGCTGCTTGGCTGTTGATCGTGCTCAGTACGAGGGATGGCTAGAAGATGCACTGTTGATACTTGAAGGAAAGATTGAGCCGATCTTGAATTCGCTTGAGAAGCAGATGGAGTATGCTGCTTCTGATCTGCGCTTTGAAGAGGCTGCAGCGCTGCGTGATCGTATGGAGGTGCTGAAAAGCTTCCATGCTGGAGAGCAGCAGTCGCTGACCTATGATTTTACCTGTGATGTGTTTGGGCTCTACCGAGAAGAGGACCTCGTTGTGGTCGCTGTTATGCGTTCGCGTGATGGACGGTTGCATGAAGTAGAGAGCTATAGCTTAAAGGATGTCCAAATTAGTAATGATGAGCTGCTTGAAGCTGTTATTCCGCAGTATTATGAGGCAGGTCATGATATTCCTGCTGAGATAGTATTGCCGCTTCCGCTCTCTGAGAATAATTTACTTGAAGCGTATTTTCAGGATCAGTTTCAGCGTCACGTGACACTCACGGTGCCTGATCAAGGTGCTAAGCATCGACTTGTTCGTATCTGTGAATTAAATGCAAAGCAGGCTTTTCAAAATAAGTTTTTCTCTGAAGCACGCTTTGATGCCGTGAGTGAAGCTCTCTTCGAGCGTTTTCAACTTCGTCAAGCGCCTCGCACTATTGAGTGCGTTGATATATCAAACTTTCAGGGCTCTGATATTGTTGGCGCCCTTGTCGCATTTAAAGATGGGGTCCCTGACAGAAATCATTACCGTCGCTATACGATCTCTTTTAGTGGGTCGCCGAATGACTTTGAAGCAATTCATGAAGTCGTAACGCGGCGATTAACAAAAGCTCAGCACCTTCCAGATCTTTTGATTATTGACGGTGGTGCACAGCAGTTGCGTCGTGCACTTGATGCACGAGATGCATTAGGGTTAACCCTTGATATTATTTCTCTTGCAAAGATTAAAGTTGATAAGCGTGTCGGTAAGGATGTACTTGCGCATACGCAGGAGCGTATTTTTATTGAAGGTGCCCGTGAAGCGATACAGCTTGAAGGATCGGATTCAGTCACACAGTTTTTGCAGCGTGTCCGAGATGAAGTGCATCGTTATGTGATTACGTTCCATCGTCAAAAGCGTAAAGCTCGAGTCTTTCGTTCGTTGCTTGATGATATTCCAGGGGTTGGGGAAGAACGTAAGCGGAGGCTGTTAGCTGCATTCCCCTCGCTGCAGGCGATCGCTGAAGCTCCTTCGCAGGATGTTGCCGCAGCTGGTCGTATGCCCTTGACGCTGGCAGAGAAAATAAAAAAAGTACTGAGTGAAAATCTTAGTACCGATACGCAGTAGCCCCGTAACTAAACTCGCAGCTGCCATAATCATCAGTTAATCGGGCAGCAAAACCAGAGCTCGCTCTGTTATTTCTTAAGTTTGCATAAGCTAGTGCTGCTTCAACATAGGAGCCATCGGTATCTTGATATTCCGTGTAGGTCTCAAGTTTTCTGCCGCCTTCACGCGAGCGACCATAAAAAGTGCCGTCATGGCTTGTGGTGAGAGCTGTTGCAGCGCCACGCATACGAATGATGTGTCGAAAGTTGAAGCGGCGATTGAGGCCTCCGCAATAATCTGAATTCAAAAAGTACGTGCCATACCAACGCCCAGGGAAATTGGTTTGGCTGTTTGCTCGAAAATTATTTTTTTCATAGGCACGTGTGCGGACGTATGAGCGAAATGCAGCTTGACGTGCTGTTATCATGAGCTTTTCTTGTGACTCTGACGGCTGCATATTGTCAGACTGTGCTTGGTGTGTGGGCAGTACGCTTGCCATACAAAGAAAAAGTGTTATCGGTAATAATGAACGCAATCGGTGTTGCATAGAGGTAGTGCTATCCTTAAATATATGAATGTATGTCATGTGTGCGATCTATGTTGCAGCACAGACGTAAGAAGAGCGCTTTTTATTCAAGTGTAAGGGTGTAAATCGGTGCTATGCTGCAGCTCTGCGGAACATAAATTCACGGGTATTATTGATTGCTTCGTATGTCGCATTACAGGTTGCCATAACCGCGCGCCAATTCTTGGCTTCTCCAAGATCGGTGCTTTTGGCGGCGTCTCTTGCGAGCTCCCAGACCCCGAGGACCGCCCCTTCAAATCGCTTCAGACCAAAGTGGGGCCGCTGCCGAATCTCTTGAATCGCTGCGTCATTGAAGGTCCTGACGAGGGCAAGCACCTCTAGGGGGGAGACATGCGTGAGCGAGGACTGCATAGATAACTCTATGAAATCTTTGAAAATTATGGTGGCCTGCACTCTTCTTAAAAGCATATTATCCAGTTCGACAAAGTCTATACTAGGGATATGCAGGCCCTGCAGCGCGTGTGCTGTAATGAAAAGCAGAAAATTCAGAAATTTTAGCTGGCTTTGTAGAGAGTGATAATCTGCTCTACCACCCCTGGGTCTGTAAGGGTTGAGGTATCACCGATTGCATCGCTTTGACCCTCAACGATTTTTCGAAGAATTCTCCTCATGATTTTACCTGAACGTGTTCGGGGCAATCCTGGCACAAAGAGAATTCCATCAGGTACTGCAAAACCACCTATCTGTGTGCGAACACTTTGCTTGATCTTTTGTATGAG
>JBILLA010000184.1:0-5270 GCA_044376365.1 Bdellovibrionota bacterium
GTGCATGTCGTTTGACGCACCAAGCTCTGTATGAAAAGTCGAAACAACAATATTACCCTCTCTGCAGCAAACGGCAGCGCCATTATGTGATGCGAGCACTTCTACACTCTGTGAGAGCGGATAAATCTTTGGCGCTCGAATAAAGTCAACGGTGATGTGCTTATTGAGTGGGGTAAAGAGCACATCAGTCGTAAACGAATCCAGTTGAGAACCATATGCATTGCGCTCTGCTCGTACCTGAATCGCTGCAAAGCTTTGCTGGGTCGGGTTTGTGACTTCTGCTGCAAGCAGAATAGCCCCAGCACAGGTGCCCCAAACTGGTTTCGTGCGAAAGAATGCTTGAAGAGGATCGAAAAGATGATTCGAAGCGATGAGCTTTAACATCGTCGTGCTCTCGCCACCAGGAACGATAAGCGCATCACAGTTGCGGAGGTGTGCTTCCGTGGTGACTCGCACAGCAGTCGCTCCAAGTGCCTCAATCTTTTGAAGATGAGGTGTTACAGCTCCCTGCAGTGCTAAGACACCAACTTTCACAGTCCTCCGTTGTGCGTGCTACCAGCCTCTGTTTGCAAGTTTTTGATCTTCAGGAATGTTTCGCATTTCAATACCAAACATTGATTTCCCAAGACCACGTGAAACTTCAAGAAGCTTTTTCGGATCATTATAGAAACAGGTTGCTTCAACAATTGCTTTCGCTAAACGTGCAGGGTGTTCTGATTTAAAGATTCCAGAACCAACAAAAACAGTCTCTGCGCCAAGTTGTCTGAGGAATGCAGCATCAGCAGGAGTTGCAACACCACCTGCAGCAAAGTTTGGTACAGGAATTTTTTGATTTGCCTTGACCCAACTCAAGAGCTCAGGGCTGACACGATACTCGTGTGCTTTGTTGTGGAGTTCTTCATCAGAGAGTGGGCTGAGCGCTTTAATTTCCTGCGTAATTTGCTTGATGTGACGAACTGCTTCGATGACATTACCAGTACCAGCTTCTCCTTTGGTGCGGATCAGTGCTGCACCTTCAGCAACTCTACGGAGTGCTTCACCAAGATTACATGCGCCACAGACGAAAGGAGTTTTGAAATCAAACTTGTTGATGTGATGCGTTGGATCAGCAGGGGTCAGAACTTCTGATTCATCGATGAAATCAACACCAATTGCTTCAAGTATTTGCGCTTCGCCCAAGTGACCAATACGCACTTTTGCCATCACTGGGATGCTGACAGACGCTTTAATGCCTTCAATCATTTGTGGGTCACTCATACGTGCAACGCCACCATCGCGGCGAATATCTGCAGGGACGCGCTCAAGCGCCATCACTGCGACGGCTCCAGAGTCTTCTGCAATCTTTGCTTGCTCAACATTCACTACATCCATGATGACGCCGTTACAAAGCATCTCGGCAAGTCCAACTTTCAGATCCCCAACGTTACTATTCATTGTGTAAAATCCTTACTTTGAGAAAATAGGTTTAAGAACACTCCGGAGTATACCAAAGTTTTTAGGTATATTCGAATCTTGGAACAGGTTACACTGGACGATTTATGTTGAAGGAAATCAACTATTTTCGAGTCACACTGCCCCTCTGGGCGCTGCTGTGTGGGTGCGCAGCCTCCCAACAGACGCTTATTCCCAACAGTTTTGAGGCCCCACAAAAGAAGGAGCTGGATGCTGATATTGAGCGTAACTCGCAGAGTTTTCACAACTTTATTGTGGGTGAGCTTGAAAGCAAGAAGGATAACCTTCCGAAAGCGATAGAACGGTTGCATAAAGCCAATGCACTTGCCGCGCAGCCATCCCCTGAAATATCTAAACGTCTTGCGACCCTTGAGCTTAGGGCCGGAAATTATGAAAAAGCGCTCGAAGAGAGCCAAAAAGCTGTTTCAACTTCACCGCAGGACGGAGAAATCCTAGCACTCCATGCTGGTATTCTCGAAGCGCTGAATCGATCAACGGAAGCAAAGAACTACTATGAGCGCGCTGCGGCGGTTGATAAAGAGGCCATTGAGCCACTCCTCATGCAAGCTGCGTTAGAGTTTAAAGAGAAAAATTTCCAAAAGGGCAATCAACTTCTCGAAGCAGCTATCAAGAAGAGTCCACAAGCAGTGCCGCTCTATCTATTTAGCGTTCGAGCATATGAAGAGCAGCAAGCGCTAGGAAAAGCGGCGGCTCGTGCAGAAACTGCATTCAAGCTGAGTAAAGAGTCTCCTGATGTTGGGCTAGAACTTATTCGTGTGCTCTTAAAGCAACGACGCTATCAGGATGCAAAAGCGCTCTGTGAAAAAATCCTTAAAACTGCGCCTGATAATTCTCTTGTCCGGCGAGTTCTGGCACAGCTTCTGGTTGGTGAGCGTCGCCTTGATGATGCGCTCAATCAGCTCTCAATTGTTGAAAAAACGGATGCAGATCCAACACAAGCTCAAGTTGGTGCAGCACTGATAGAGCTTGCAAAGAAAAATTACCCCGCAGCCATTCAAAAATTAAAACTTGTTCAGGCAAAGTATCCAAAAGATGGTGAAATCACGATTACGATAGCCAGCGCGTATCAAGCGATGGGCAATACTGAACAAGCTCGTGAAGTTGCTGATGATATCGACTCGACACAGCCACAATACGAGAAAGCGCAGCTCTTTATCGCAGCATCTTACCGAAGTGCGAACAAGCTTGATGAAGCAATTGAAGTGATTGAAGACCTTCGAGCAACAAAAGGATTCAATCCTCAGCTTGAGCTCTATCTTGCATCACTTTACCGCGATAATAATCAAAAAGAACGTGCTCGAGTTGTGCTTGAAGAGCTGTTTCAGAAGCAAGAGCCTCATGATCGTTTGTTGTTTGATTATGCAGTGCTTCTTCATGAAACAGGAGATCAAGAGGGAGTTGTGCGTGCACTCAAACAAGCCGTTGCACTCAATAGCGCAAATGCAGATGCACTTAATTTTCTTGCGTATACTCTTTCTCAGGGCACACCAAACCAAGAAACACTGCAAGAAGCAAAACAGTATGCTCAAGCAGCACGTAAAATTAAACCAAAAGATGGATATGTATTGGATACGGTCGCGTGGATAGAGTTTAAGCTTGGTGTTTTGGATGCAGCAAAAAAATATATCCTTCAAGCCCTCAGTTTCATACATGATGATATTGTGATCCTAGAACATGCTGCGCAAATTACCGCTGCGATTGGCAATGATACTGCTGCGCGAAAGTACTGTGATCAAGTACGTACACTGACACCAAAAGACCAAGAAGCCGTTCAAGCACAAAAGCAGTGTCAGGAGCGTTATGGTAATTAACTGCCGTTTACTATGCATGATTATCTTCTGTGTGCACTTGATTGGTTGTGCCGTGCCAACTTTTCGAGTGCCCATGCCACAAGGCGTTGGGCTTGATGAAGCTGCTGCAAAGCTCCAGGTGCCGTCACTATTTAAGCATGACGATGCGTCATATAAAGCGCTCGTGCATGCAGTGATTAAAGCTGGAGGTCAAAGGCAAGCGCTTCGTTATGCACTCCTTCGTGATGATAAAAAATTCCGTGTCGAAGTCTATCCCACGACAAGTTTCTATGCGGTTGCAAAGTTTGTGACTGATGGTCAGCAATTTTCATACAGCGATTCATCGCGTGAATCTATCGTACGAGAGCCACTCAAAGCTGAAACGCTTGAAGACCTTTTTGGCTTATCTGTGAGCCAAGAAGAGCTCAGTGCTGTACTCTTTGGTGTCGTGCCACAAGAGGGGCTTACCTATCGGTACTATCTGCATGATGATGTATTATCTTTGTACGGCTATAGGCAAGGTGAGACAGAGCATCCAGCCGTTTTTGCCCGTGCGAGTGTCTCTGATGGAAAGCTTGCAACAGTTGTTTTTCTTGATCAGCAAGATGTGCGTCTTGAAGTTCAGTCGCGAGAGTTTGATAGCAAGCACTATCCACAGCGGCTCAAATTATTGATTCCTCGCTTTTCATCTGAGATTGATCTCACTGTGAAACAGCGACTCCTGCATCCAACGTTCCCTAAAGAGTCTTTTGCGCTACCACATCTGTGATGCTCGTCGCAGAAAAAATCCTGCGACAAGTCTTATAATACTTGCATAGATTATACAGCAGACAATGCCGTTGAAGCTTAAAGAATCAGCAACAAGTAGTGAATAAAACGAGGCAAGGCCAATAGAAAAGACAAGACAGAGCGGTAAGATAAGAAGACTAACCATCATGTAGATAAAGCTTCCAAGTGTACTTGTTGTAGCACCCAGATTATTTGACCATAAGCGAGCAAGTAAACTGCCGCTGCCAATTGCAATAGCATCAATACCCAGAATACTAATGGTGCTGAGGACTGCGCCAATGGTGATACGTTCAAGCGAAAGATCGGATAGAAAGCCGATCACGACATAGAGAGGCAAGAGAATAATAAGAGTTAAAACGCTCTGACTACAATATTTTGCATTGATAAAGTCTAATCCTGAAATAGGAGACCCTTGAATAAGCCACCTTGATTCTTCTTCAAGGGCGAGTGCGGGAAATATAAATCGTCCAGCAAAAAGAACTGTTAATAAAATATGACCCAAGAGCCCTACGGTAAAGATAATGTCGTCAAACAAAAGTGCATCACCACCAAGCGCACCTTTTAGAAGCGAGCTTTGCCGAAAGGAGATGAGTGTGACCCCAGCGATAGCAACAAAAAGAATCAGTTGTACAGGTTGTGCAATATCGCGGAGGAAGAGGTGCAGATCTTTTTGAAAAAAAGAAAGAAAGAGTGAACGTGGTTTCTGTAGCCAGAAGGTTTGTTGCGGTTTTCGCACATGTTGCCAACGCTCAAGAGCATTCGAAAGCTCATAGAAATCAGAAAATATCCGAAGACTTGCTGCGTAAGAGAGCCCCCAGAGTGCTCCAAGCCCGCAGAAAAGGGCAATAGTTTCAAAGAATGCGCCGCGCTGTAGTGTGATAAGTGGCAGAGAAAAAAACTGACCAGAGCGGGCTGCAATTGACTTATGCCATGCTCGAATTGTTTCTTGAAATGCTTCAATGTTGCCATCGTGAATTGTAGGAAATACAAAACTCGTACTCTTCGAATAAAAATGCAGCAGTATGACACCAATAAGTGCCATAATAATGAAGAGTTCCTTCAAGCGCCGAGCAGGATAGATGCGCGAGAGTAGCACTACAAACCCTATAGCGATTGCAGATTCAATGAGGATCAGAAAGATAAAGTACAGCGTTGAAAAAACATAAAAGTGCCACGGCGCATGCACATGAGCAGCATAACCATAGAGCATGGGAAGAA
>JBILLA010000185.1:0-5262 GCA_044376365.1 Bdellovibrionota bacterium
TTTATTTGCCATTTAGTGGTGACCCCCGCGTATAACAAAAAAGTCGTACGGAGAAACGGGGCGCGAAATTCATTGGCGATTTCGATTGATTAGCTGCCCCGTTTCCCGCACACTTTAATCGTTGTACCTTCTGGTGCTAGTTCGACTAAAAAAAGTCCAATTTAAAACTAATTTGATTCAAAAGGTGTATAAATGATTTCTTCTACTGAAATTACGGAACAGGAGGTGGTGAATGCATTACGAGCATGCAAGCCTTTGAAAGACTGGGATAGTGAGTGTAACCCTGGTTCTGAAACAATAATTCAAACCACTTTTTATACAGACATTAATCCTGCTGACGGAGCAACCATAGATTCTGCTGACGGAGTAGCCATAAATGCAGACTTCTGTTGGGTGAGCGGTCAATTTAAAAACCATACGATTAAAGTTTTTTATGATGGCAATAAGATAGGAAGAGAAGCTCGCGACAGTCGCCATTTCGAGACATCTGAGTTAGCTAGACAGTTGTTTGAGGATATTTTGTCGGCAAAACAAACTGTAGAAGAGGATTTTGGAAGTCTTCCCAACGGCTTCCGAGTGGGCTAGGTACAACAATCTGATCGAACAGATTTTGCACCATGAGATACTGTTATTAGACTAGGCAACGCATAGGTGCAAAACTGCTCATCCAAACGTTATGCAAGTGTAATTTTAAGTAGGATTTAAAAGACGCGTGTTCAAAGGTCTGTGTTGGATTGATTGGTCTATGAGCATTTAAAGAACACATTAAACCGTCCGAATACTTAGCTATCTTCTATTAGTACCAATCGCAGCATTGTGATTAATTAATTGGCAATACTAAAGTTTCTCGTCTAATTCTCCGACCATCCTTTGAGCCGAGATGACTTTGGTAGCTGCGCGCGCTATGCATGTTAAGCCGAGTCTTGTCTTCTTGGGGAATGAATCTTTGGGATAGTATGTTTTATGTTAGTAGTTTCGCCAAAAGCAATAGAAAAGAACGAGAACAAACAGCAAAAAGCAACACAGAAGGAAGCTATTAGCTTTAATGATAGAGTTAAAGCATTTGATGGAGAAATCTATCAGGACCCTAAAACTGGTTTGACCATCGTAGTTAAAGAACCCTGTCGGAAAATTGGCGAGGAGTTTGAGACATTGCGGGACCCTCTCTTTGTTAAAAATCCTGTTTCAAAGCTGGCGAATCAAATTATTATTAAGTGGCGGGAAGCTCAAAATAACGATTCCATGGTGTATGTGATTTCTACGAACTCCGGTGATGCCAGTATCGCTGTTGCAGGCGACCGATGTGCTGTAGCTGATTCGAAAGGAAACGTAACAATACTAACAAGAGTGAAAGATTCGGAAAAGCTGAGACTGGAAAATCAACTTCAATATGGACAGGCTCCCGATATTCATAAAGCAGATTACTTAGCTAAGCTGGCAGACGGGCGAAAGATATGTATAACTTCTTCGAAATCTATCGATAAAGACGATGATCATAGTTTTCGCGCTTTCTTTGGTAAAGACAAGCTTGAGGAAATAAAAATCACCAATATACGGAAATGGAAGGACGGTGGAACTACCGAGATCTATACTGAAAAGGGTATGTTTTTCTTCCCATTCGTGAAAGAAAAACCGGGGCATTATAGACCAAATGGGCGGTCAGAAGAAATTGAATTGAATCTAGTCGATAAGTCACTGCGGCAACAAGAAGCAGAAAAACTTGGAGTCTTACATAGCTCAAAAAAAGAAGTATCCATTGAGCTAAACGCTTCTAAATTTAGTATAAAGCTAAGCGATATTACTATTCACCATTCGGTCTCTGATGATATTAAAAAAGGCCTACAAGAAAGTATTGCTTATATAGCATTGATCCAGCCTATAACTTCGCTAAAAGAGTTAGGAGGAATATTAAGACCGGATGATAACTTAAAGGTAGCCAGTGGGTGGGGATATAAGTTTGTCAAAGACCAAGAGGGTAGAATCTATGTACGTGAATACGAAGGTCGATGGATCCGCCTTGATACTGGTGATGTAATCAAATCGTTCTAAGCTTTGATTCTATGCTGTAAATTGAGTAAACGCAGCTTGCTGAAGTATTGCTAAACCATCCTTCTTTCATAGGCGCTGAAGAATTACTTCCATATGCGAGAAAGTTGGATCGATAGTACTTGCATAACAAAACGATCGAGCAAGATTTTGCACTATAAAATTCGGTAGTTAGACTAAGGATCGATTTGGTGCAAAACTTCTCATCGTAAACGTTATACTCTTGAAATTGAGACAGAATATGCATCAAAGAAACTATCTAACTAAATTATTAGCTCTTTCGTCTATCACAGGTGTTGCTTTTGGTGCCAGTTGTGCCCAACAAAAACCCATCGGAGTTACTTATTCAGACTTAAATAATTCGACCTCTACGAACCTAATCGGTCGGAAAATACATTTTGTTGCCAAACTTGAATACCAATCAGACCAGATTGTGCAAAAATCAATCCCTCGAGATCCTATAGTGATAGATGGACTATTCATAGCTCAAGCACCTAGCGTCAGTGAAGTGCGAGAATTTTATTATAAGATGATATTTTCTAATTCTGACGGTAAAGATGTGGCAACTTTTTACCCAGTTACATTTAATGACTATCTCGAAAAAGGCACGTATTCATTGGAGGCTACATTTGTGGGGTATGGTAAGGAGGGTTTACCGATACTTGAAAATATCCAGGGATATAACACAAAATAGAGTATAACAATTCGCGCCACGCGGAGGCGAAACCGCGTCAGTTTAGTAATAAGGTTGTTTTATTTACTGGTTTCGCCCCGGTGCGCCTAACGTTATGCCGTTAAGGCTTTCATATCAAGAAGAAAGAGAGTGGAGTGTAATTCTAGAAAAGACCGAGAAGGCTGAGGCACATCTGCACTCTCTTCAAGCTAAAACCTCTGAAGTGTTAACTAGCGAGGAAAGTGTCGCTCTTTATCGAGCGCTGGGAGTTATACCTTTCCAATCTTCTCCCGAACTTCAGCAATCCTACGCCTGCTCACTGGAAATACATCCCCCGACGATAGTTCGCAAATATAGCCCTCTTTAGTTTTTTTAAGTTTGGTTATCTGTGATAGTGCCACCCAGTGAGAGCGATGTATTTGAATTCCGCTATCAGGGTTCAGTTCCGATATCGCATCTCTAAGATTGTAAAGTAGTAAGCCACAGCCGACAGTGGTTCTCACGTTGACGTAATGAAGTTCTGAGGTCATGGAAACAAGTTCGCCACCGATGGATTCCCTTACCAAAGAGGGGAACCTCCGACTTTCAGGTTGAATGTCGGAGGCAGATTTTTCAGGGGGAACAAGGATTGCCTCTTTTTTCTTAGTATAATCGAGGGGAGTAGGAATGAAAGTCAACTGAAGTATCCAAGGCACATTCAAGCCGATCCAACCGACGGTTACCGGCACCACTATTGCAGAAAGTTCATCCAGAACATCCAAAAAAATGTTTCCAGTGCTATCGTCCTCTGGAATGCCGAATAAGAAGTCAAGCCCAAACGCAATCGGCGAAAATATGACACTGCCAATTAACCCTGCGGCCATTGTCAGAAGCCAAGGGTTACGGATGCTCGACTTGCTCAGGTTAGTGGATAGAAACTTTTGAACGAAGATAAGCAGTGGAATCAGTATCAAGAACTGAGTGATCCAAAACACCACTCCTTTGAAAACTCCGATACCTGACGCACCTTCGGGCTCTAACCAAGCGAACACTATAGCAATGAAGAAACTTGCTACAAAAAAGTATCGATCCACGGAAACCTTAGTGCCGCTGATGTGAAGTTTTTCGTTTTGGGTATCTGCTTGCTCCATCGCCTGAGATACTAACAACCGTTCGTGTAAAATATCAACCTTCCGTGCATATTCAAGGAGTTACAGCTCTTTTGCTACTTGGCATTTGATCCATCGTGCGATTACCTTTGAGGACATATTTTTTAACTTTTATTCAAAAAGGGAAGGTCCTTATGTCAATGTCAGTGCGTTCAAGAGTGAGTTGTAAAGTGGTTTTACTTGTTGGGCTATTTTTAAGCACCATGAACACCGGCGTATGTCAGGTTCAGAGTGCCAGCAATGATCCATTGGTTCCATCGCCCTCTATATTTGACTTCACAGGGGGAGGTGGCTGGGGATTTGCCATTGGCGCTTCAGTGGAGGGCGAAAATGCTTATGACGGCTCGGATGAGTATGAAATCGGTATCGAGCCAGCAGGAGCTGCCCAGTATCGGTTAGATAACTCGATCTTCTTCTGGGAAGGCACCGAACTCGGCGTCAAGGGACTTGCTAACGAACGCTTATTGCTTCAAGGCGGCGCAAGATACGAGGCCGGACTTGAACCAGACGATTCCGACGATGGTCGGTTAGATGGCATCAAAAAAAGAGATTCCCATATTGTAGGTTTCCTTGAGGCCCGTTATGCCCTCGACGATAACTGGAAAAACTGGCTAGCAGCAAGAACCCTTGTAGGTGAGAGCGATTTTGGTTTTCTAGGTGTTTTGGCGGCTGGACATAGATTTGGCAGCACCAAAGATGGATCAGGTGCTGAGGTTTATGCGTTCTCAACCTTTGGAAATGGAAACTTTATCAATAAAGATTTCGGTATTCCTGCTTCAGATGCTCAAACCTCGGGACTCGCAGAAACCGATTTGAGTGGTGGCTATCGGTCGACGGGTATCCAAGGTATATACCGTCATATCTTGAATGACGACTTCCAACTTATCGCTAGCGTTGGTGGGGAACTCTACAGTGGAGCGATTGGGAACAGTCCTCTAGCCAGAGAAGATTTCGAAACAGAAGTTGCCTTGACTGCTCTTTACACCTTCTGAAGATTTTTTTGATGCGACCTTGTGAAGGGGGAGTGGTCAATGATCTATAAAAAATAGTGTTGATTACAACACGTTGCTCTAACACTTTGGAATGAGCGAGGTCAGTCTCTTCTCAATATTCTGAGCATCAAGAACAGCAGTCGCACCGATGTTGTTGTTGGCGGTCGACATATCCGCCAACAACTTTAATGCGTTATCTATGAGATTTACATTATTGAGAGCGCAAGGAAGCGGCAAATAGGCACAAAATTAATGGCGTTTGCCGAAACTTTCTGTAGAGATTTAAATCTTAGATTTTGTAGAGTTTTACCCAATCCAATTGATCAAGGACTTTCACTTGAAGATCTTCAGATATGGTATTGTTCCGCCTCAGCTGGAAACGAACATTTAAGTATTTCTATAA
>JBILLA010000186.1:0-5235 GCA_044376365.1 Bdellovibrionota bacterium
ATCTTAAAGGCGCATTCATTTTAAACTTTATTAAATTTGCTCGATTCTCTGATAAGGGATCTAATCTCACTGTATGCGTCTATAAGAATCCGCAGGTTGTTGAATTTCTTACAAAAAATACTCCGCAGTCAATCCAAGAAAGACCAGTTATTATTAAGGATTTAACGTCACCTGCCGATAGTAATGCTTGTAATGTAGCTTATGTACCTTCGGGTAAGCAGGCCGTTACTCGCGGACTACTTTTGATCACTGATGAAGGTGGTGAAGGAGTAATTGAGCTCTTACTCAGAGATGAAAAACTTGTCTTTGGTATCAGCAGTGAGAAAGCGTCTTTGGCATCAATAAGTTTTCCCTCACAGGTCATGAGCCTCGCAGTACAATTGGGTAGTATCTCGAGGTATAATGTTAGCGATAAAGAATTTGTCCATAACAAGCAAAGTAACGCTCGCAACGCTTATTACGGCCCTCGTCTCGACACTCCTCGCAACGGGGATGTTTATTCTTTACCAAGGCTGGGGTAGTTATACCGAACTAGAATCGTATGCAAATTCTTTGACTGCTGTGAATGCGGTCAACCTACAAGCCGCATTAGCATTTAATGATACAGATGCTCTTCAAACTGTCTTGAACTCTTTGCATAAAGCTGAAAGCTTTCAGCATGCTGCTGTATTTAATGCAGAAGGGAAAGTGCTTGCAGTATCTGGTGATACAGGTGCAAGCAATTTGCATGTGGCCTTTCAAGCAAGCTTGCAGCAAACCGAAGTCTTTGCGCAATCATTTGAAGTCATTGTTCGAGCTCCCATTTCTTTGGATGGGCAAAAAATCGGTCAGTTGATTACATCATGGGATGGTGCGCGAATTATTCGTACTATTAGGAATCAACTTGTACTTGGTTCGTTTGTCTTCCTGTGCATTGCATGCCTGTCAATATTCTGTTCAAGAATCTGGCGACATATTTTAAGTGAGCCGATTCTTGCGCTGCTTGGTATGGCAAAACATGTTGAAGCTTCGAAAGATTATGCAGTCAGGATTACTGCAACAACAGGTGATGAAACAGGCGCCTTAACAGAAGCATTTAATCGAATGCTTGAACAGATTTATCAACGTGATGTCGATCTGAGTCATTATAACAAAGATTTAGAAGGGCAGGTAGATGAGCGTACTCAGCAGCTTGCATTGCAGAACCAAGAATTAAGAACAGCAATTGTGAAAGCAGAAGCCGCAAGTGAAGCAAAGTCTTTCTTTCTGGCGAATATGAGTCATGAAATACGTACACCACTTAATGGTGTTATTGGTATGACCGATCTTGCATTAGCATCTGAATTAACATCTGAACAGCGAGAGTACCTAGAACTATCACAGATATCAGCAAAATCACTTTTGACAGTCGTCAATGATGTGCTTGATTTTTCTAAAATAGAAGCACGTCAACTGACGTTAGAGGCGCAACCAGTTGATCTGCGAGACCTTCTTTATAGTACTGCAAAGATGTTTGCGGATAGAGCAGCAGCAAATAATATTGAGCTCATCTGTGACGTATCGCCTCATGAACCTGATTCAATCATCACAGATCCGGTACGATTAAAGCAGGTTTTTGTAAATCTTATTGGTAACGCAATCAAGTTCACCCTCAAAGGTGATATTGTATTTTCCGCCCGTGTTTCGCATCGTCAATTTGGAAAAACATATATTCGTTTTGCCGTGAAGGATAGTGGTATTGGGATTCCTTTTGATAAGCAAGATGAGATCTTTCATGCATTTACGCAAGCTGATGAAACAACAACCCGACGATTCGGTGGTACTGGTCTTGGACTTGCTATCAGTGACAAGATTGTTCACTTGCTTGGCGGCAAAATTGATATCATCAGTGAGCCAGGCATTGGCAGTGCATTCTACTTTACGATCCCAGTTGATTGTCAGCCACTAGTCCAACAAGGATCAACAAGTGAGAATCAACGAGTTGTTACTCGTAAAAAAATTAAGCTTCTTTGTTCACAACCTGGTCTTGCTCGATATTACCGACAACAGCTTGAATATTGTGGAAACATGGTTGAAATACAGGGGTTTCTTGATGAATTTTTACCAACTGCATCTGATTTTGATGTTTTTATCGTCGATGATTCAGTCTTTTCAGATATCGAACCTCAGCAATGGGCGTATGCTCTTACAAGTCTCAGAGATCGGGAAAGAAAGCCTATCGTACTATCATGTTCAATTAGTAATCTTCATCATATCTCTAAAATTGAAGACAAGAATGGTATTTTAGTGTTGTTGAAGCCAGCTGGGCCAAGAGAGATATGGGAGTGCCTCGCACGTGTTTGCTCTGGATACTACAATGTTTTTAGTCAGCATCCCGTTAAAACTGCCGAAAAATATGAGACTAGCCAATCTAGATTACGCATCCTTATCGCCGAAGATCATGCAGTGAATCAAAAGCTGCTGCGAACAATACTTGAAAAAAGTGGCCATACTGTTGTGATTACTGAAAATGGACAGCAAACGATCGAAGAGCTTCAACAGGGAGGATACTGGCAAGGTGAGCACTCTTTTGATCTGATTCTTATGGATATACAGATGCCAGTTATGGGTGGTGTTGAAGCTACCCAATACATTCGTTTCCAGGAGCAGCAACGCGGCGCAGGTCAGCACATTCCTATCATTGCATTGACAGCTCACGCAACAGAGGCCCATCGTGCAGAGTATATAGACGCAGGTATGGATGAGCACATTACAAAACCGATAGATAGAAAAAAATTAGAGCAAGTTCTTTTGATATTGATGCAGGAGCGAAACTTTTTGCTTCATCAACAGGCTCAATAAACGGCTAGTCATTCTCATCAGTAGCATACTGTGAAGCTATCGTATGCAAGCCTGTACTATGTGATGCTTTGAAAAGCGCCATGCTTTTATCGATTTGATTTGAAACTACGCTATCAAGCAGAGTAGGGATTTGATCTATTGATGTATACAACAATGTGTTGCCGCCACCGAACCCTTTTTGCCATGCTGATGAAAACTCACCACCAACAATAAGAGTATTAATGCCTAAGCGACGAGCTTCAGCGCCTGCTTCAGTATGATAGCGTGCAGCATCGTCTCCAAGCTCTTTCATATCGTTGACCACTGCAACTGTGTGCTTAATATTAGGAAGTTCTTGTTGAAGCACCGATATCATTTCAAACGCTGAGAGCATGCTCAGAGGGTTTGCATTATAGCTGTCGTCAATGATCCGTAACCCATCCTTTGAAGTGAAAAATGAGGATCGATTATCTGAGATTTGGGCCTGCTCAAGATTAGAAGCGACTGCGTCAAGTGAGGTGAGTCCTGTCGACAGAGCAAGTGCAATAGCAGCTAGTGCATTTCTTACGTTATGTTCGCCAGTCAAAGGGATTTTAAATGAACGGCTACCCCAAGGAGTATGGGCAATAAAGCTGGTTTGTAGTGTGCCATTTTGCTGAGGTTGTATACGTATAGATTCGGAATAAACATCTGCACTACGAGATCGTGTTGAAAGTGTATAGATATTTCCGGTTTGTTCTAATGTTTCACGCTGCTTTAAAAGGGCACCTTTGAGCATAGGATCATCCAGGTTAATAAGTATCGATGTAGGATGGGTGCCGTGATCTAGGATGATATCATAATGCTCTGTTTCAGCAGCAAGCACACCTTCGATTGAGCCAAAGCCTTCCATGTGGCTTGGACTAATTGAAGTTGTATATGTAATTGTTGGCTGCAGTATGCGGGAGAGATGTCGTATGTGGCCTGGGCTTCTTGTGCCCATTTCAATAATCATAGCATCGTGGGAATACTGTAGTTCAAGCATTGTCCTGATACTTGCCCACAGACTATTTTGATTTTTCTGAGTTGCAAGAATATTTCCTGCATCTTTGAGCGCTGCAACGGTCAGATCCTTTGTCGTTGTTTTACCTGCAGCTCCGGTGATACCAATGACGGGACCATGAAAGTTTTCACGCAGATGCTGTGCAATCGGTCTTACAGCGCGGCGTGTAGGATTGATATCATCGGTGTTGTTCGTGCAAACATATATAACAGAGGTAGCCTCGTTTGCATGGTCTAAGATGAACGGATTGCTTGTAATAATCAGGGCAGGTTTAGCTTACAGTGCACTTTCAAGTGCACGGTTATTGAAGTTCTGATAGGCATCAATGTAACAGGTGTTTTTGCCGACGTCTGAAAAATGAGTGGTATAGTGTCGTACAGGCTCACTACGATTACTGCCAAAGCGAGTGGTGATCTGTGGTGCTAGATCAGAAGGGAAAAATTTACGATGTTCCCGCTCAATAAGGTTGGCAATCTCTTGAACAGTCATATCCCCAAAGGTAGTGGGGGGCAATACTCCCTCGGTGTGCTCAGGTTGTTTACGAAAATGATGGGAAAACTGCATGCAGTTAGTATGGGGGTTTTTGGGAGCTAGTCAATTTGAGGCTAAACGCATCTTGGCCTTAAAATTCTTAAATTTCAATAAGTTAGGAGGTGTGCCGATGCTCTGTAGAGGCGGCAAGTGGATTTTTAAAGAATTTTGTTGGTTCAGGATTTAGAATCTAGCAGGGTAGTTTGAAGTGGCTACTGCGATCTAGAACGCTAATTCTAGCTTGTATTGATATTTTGTCTTTACTCAGTTTTTGTCGGTATATATAAGGATAGAGTAATTTTTTTATAAGGTATTCAGTATGTCTAAAATAAGTTTCTGCCTTTCAGCCTGTATCTTTTTGGGATCAGCAGTATCCTCTGCTTTTGCTGCGCCCGTTGAAGGTGTCAATGTAGGCGCAGGCCAAGAATCAACCTGTTCCCAACCTGCAGGTGGTGCTTGCGGTGGTTCTTGTCCAGGAAGCAAACTTGGTGGAGCAGGTCCGGCTTGCGGAGCAACAACTGTAAAGTGTTGTACTAAGTTCGGTGAAGATGCAGCTAAGTGCGGTGTTACCTTGGATGGGTTTCCTCCAAAACCAAAGCCAAAATCGTGCTGCCTTGGAGAGTGGCTTCCTAAAGATAAGCCCGATGGTGTTGAAGCTAGCAAGTGTGGTTGCCCAGGCGCAGGGAATGATGATTTGCTAAAAGAGCTCTGTAATGATCCTGCAATGGGAGATGACAAAACTGCTTTTTGTGAAATTAGCAGTGGAGGTAATAAACCGCAGCGTCAGAAATATCTATGTCCAAAATTTAAAGTGGTAGCGGAAGAGTCAACAGCGCCGCAATTTTAAATAACTAAGATCATAT
>JBILLA010000187.1:0-5204 GCA_044376365.1 Bdellovibrionota bacterium
TGCCGTTCTATATCTTTGCACCGTTTGTGAAGTTTTTTCCTACAGATGCATACGGCCTGCGCTTGGCGACAAGCCTTGTTGGTGTCCTCAGTATCTTGTCGGTGTGGGTGCTAGCACGTCAGTTTTATGGCAATACTGTCGCGCATTGCGCAGCATTTCTATTGGCTATTATGCGGTGGCATTTGACCTTTAGCCGTTTCGGTATGGCGATGATCTTTACGACATTCTTTATACCGCTGGTTATCTATTTTTTTATTACAGCAGTACAAGAGCGTAGCTCGTTGCGGGCCTCTATCGGCGGGCTGCTCTTGGGGCTTGGGCTTCAGACCTACTACGCTATGGTCACGCTACCACTCTTACTTTTCATTGCTTGTCTTCATCTTTTCTTAACAAAGCGTATTGTCTGGCAATCGCTGAAACAGGTGATGATATTTTTTGCGACGACACTTGTTGTATACCTTCCGCTTGGATGGTACGCACTTCATAATTGGGTTCAATTTACGCAACGCTTTGCAGCAGTCAGTTCAGTAACGCCGCGCTCGGTGATTGCATCGTACCTTGGCATGCTTCCAAATAGCCAAGAAGTCTTGCATATTTTTCATGAGTCTTTGATGCGTCACCTCATGATGTTCCATTTGGTTGGAGATGCCAATGGTCGTCATAATTTGCCTCCGCTACCGATGCTTGATCCGATTACTGGTGTTTTGCTTGTCCTTGGTGTGTTGTGGGTTTTGATACATTTAACAGATTGGCGTTCAGTTGTTTTAGCAGTTTGGTGCGTGATGGGACTTAGTGGAGGTCTTTTTTCTGTAGATTTCGAAGCGCCACAAGCTGCACGTACGTTATCACTCACCCCAGCACTTGCAATACTTGCTGCGATACCTGTTGCGGTATTTTTAGACCTTCGTTGGATGAAAACAGTTCGATGGATGCAGTGGCTTTTTATTATAGTGCTGCTTGGCTGTATCGGAGCCTATAACACCTACACTTTTTTCTGGAAGCAGCGTTTTGATATGGCTTCTTGGACTTCGTATGCGCCACGAGAAACACGTATCGGAGAGATTATTCGTGATGAACGAAGCACTGCTACAATATACGCGCCTGCTGATCTGCGTAGTGGTTCGACACAGGATTTTTTAGGTGGTGTAGCATCTGACACAGTTGTAAAGCGCTTTTCTCGCTCGGCAGATCTGCCTCTTGCTCATGATGGTAAAAATGCAGTTGTGATCTTTTTGCCAGATGATAAAGATCTTCGTGCAACGCTTGAGCGTATGTATCCAGATGCGACCTTTGAGGCGTTACAAGCACCAACTCTAAGCGGTGCTGCAGGTCAATCAGTTTTAACCATAGCTCGAATACCGGCAGCTTCTATCTTGCAGACAAAAGGGTGGGAAGTGACGTATCACTTTTCACATCGACCTGATGAACATCACTTGATGCTTGATCGGATAACATTGCCGGCAACTGATGCGATCCCAGATTCGATCGAGATCGCAGGAGTGATTAAACTTGATAAAACCCAAGAAGTGAATTTTGCTGTGCCTGGCGTGGAGAGCGAACTTCGTATTTTTGATGATGTGATGCCTCATGCCTCAAGTCTTTTGTTGCGAGGCTCCAACGAATTTCATTGGACTCTTCGTGCAAAGAGGCTTCCTCAAACGATACCACTGATCATTACTGCGCAAGGGATGCCTCTTGTTCCTGCAGAGCATTTTAAGGTGGCAACCTATACTGGTGGTCTTGTGGGGCGCTACTATCTTGGTAAAGACTTTCAAGCAGAGGCAAAGATGACGCAACTCGATCCACTTGTCTCTTTTTATTTTCATGAACTCCCGCTTGGTGAGCGTCCTTATGCGATACGATGGGATGGTAAGATATTTATGGCTGAAGATGGCGAGTATGAAATGGGCACAAAGTCGATTGATGAATCAACTATCATTATTGACCATGAAATTCTGCTCGAGAATAAAGTGAATCTGCAGTATCAAAGTGCAAAAAAATTCTTTACGAAAGGGTGGCACGATCTTTCTGTGCGGTTTTTAGCGTATAGTCAATTCAATCAGATTTGGCTCAACTGGAAGCCTCCGCATCAAGGTGAGCGTAGTATTGTGCCAAGTGCGGTGCTACGTCCATCGAGGTTAGTTGGAGCGCCATAGGTGATGGCTTTGCTTGCATCAGCGGTGCATCAATTATTCCTTTGCGTTACTTCAAGCGCTCTGAGATTAATATTCGAGCTTTGTATTTTTAAATCGCTGACGTTTCAGATAGATTAAAAAAGAGACACAACCCACCAACAAACAAATCATAACCATAGCGAAAACCGCTAAAGGCTCTGTCTGTAGTGTGGAGGGTTGTGCTGTATAGTTTCTAGCTAGATACCAGTATTGCTCTGCTGCGGTCGTGGTATCTTTGTACTGCCTTTGTGGGTTGCATGCTGGTTGAGTCGACGTTGCAATACTGAACGACACTCAAACGCCCACTGAGCTGTTTTCGATACGTGACGCTGCTCAGACCGACTGAGGCTTTGGAATGCTCCACGAGAAATCTGGAGAATTCGTCCAGCTTCGTGAAGCTTTGCGGCTGTTTCCTGAGTGAGACACTTTGAGTGTTCTTTCAGGAATGATAGCGCTATCAGTGCTCGCTCACGCTTTGATTCGCGACGTCGAGCTCGACTGAGATCTGACTTGTATCGTCGTTCTCCCTTGATCGTGCTCTTATGCGCACTGTACATCTGTTCGTGTACGCTTACTTCCTGACCGAAGTATCCTTCGATAAGGCGCTGTGTTTCTTCAGCGAGCTGCGCTGCGGTCCACTGCTGATCTTCAGCAAAGCACCGAGATTCCTCTTCCTCAGAGAGGAGGGGGAATGCTGGAAAAACCAGCTTGAAACTTTTTGGCAAAACAAACCTCCAACTACGCCCACTCCAAATGCAACCTTTGATAGGTATACATTCTCTCATGAAACGGGATAGAGCATCTCACTGGGTGATGATATCCAGGCAACAGCTCTTCGTTTATTTAGAAAAGCTTGCTCCATGGATATCATCACTAAAAAACCAAGAGATCTGTCCGTTCTTGTGGTTGTGCCACTGTTTTAATCTACCCATATAAGACTTTCATTCAGGGTAACGCCGTTATGAAGATCTAGTCAAAAGATTCTAGCGGCTATATTGTTGATTTTATTGAGTATTCTTTATGCTGTGCTACATGGTGTTGTGCGTGAGTGACAACGATCGTTAGGACGCAGAATTATCCGTCGTCGTGCGCGATACGTAGCGAAATCCAAGTGCTTCCTGCACATCTTGTGGTAGCGGTGGCAGAGAGGATCGTGACATGTAGAAGTTTGAAAGGTGTGCCAGATCGGTAAAGATGACATGTTTTTCGACTGTCGATTTTAAGTAGTCGAATCCAGAGGAGCCACCAGTGCCAATTTTACTTCCAATCATACGACGAACCATCAGGGAGTGACGGTGGCGCCAAATAGAGAAGTACTCTTCTATGTTGAGCAGCGCAGAGAGCAGTCGGAACGGTTCATAGAGAATTGGTTCATCTCGGTAGAGGTTTATAAAGAGTGCGCCAAGAAATGCTTGATGGCTAAAGCGATGTTGACCTTCTGCTCTGAGTTTTTCATACGAGGTAGGATCGAGCGCAGCACGAATATAGGTTGCTGATTGCTCGGCCATATCAGTACGGAGTTTTTGCTCGTGAGCACTCATAGAGCCATCGGCAAGCATGCTCTCTTTTTCGCGCTGTATAATAGCGAGGTAGTTATTAAGGTATGCGCTTCGAAAATCAAAGCTGGTATGACCAAGAAACGGAGTACGTTCAAGCCATCGTTCAATGCAGTGAAAGAGTGATGGTTCTTGCTCAGTTTGTAAGACCTCTTGCTGTGCCTCGTTTGTATAAGACGCATGGTATGGACACCCACCATAGGTAAGGCGCTGTTCAGGACGAAGCCCTAATTTATTTTCGACTTTTCGAAATTGCATGCTCTGAAATCCAGACGCGCCAGGTAAGTAGCCCCGAAAATCTAGAAAATCTAAGGGTGTCATTGTTTCAATCACATCGATCTGTTGGATGAGTACTTTTTGAATTTCACTCATACGCAGGAGCCGTGCAACAGCAACGCCAACATGTTTTTCATCGACGATGTCTGTCTGAAACATTGCAATCACAGAATCAAGTTCATGAATGATCTGCTTAAACCAAAGCTCATAGACTTGATGGATGATAATGAAAAGCATTTCATCATGTGCAGAGCGTGCATGAGCCTGATGGCTGACTGGATGTTGGGCGGATAAAATTTTATCGAGGTGAAGATAGTCCGAATAGTTCATCTCGCCAGAAGTTTTTTTCATAGATGCTATGCAATCGTTAATTCTTGTTTCGTAAAGAGTAGTGGGCTGACTGGAGACTCAGAGGCCCCATGAAGATAGAGCGGCATTGCTGAAAGAAAATAGTTTCCTTCTGGCACATGCGCAAGAGCAAGTTGTTCAAAGAGGACAGCTTGTTTTAAAAGTATCGAATGAACGGGTCGCTCGAGCGAATGAGGTTGGAAGTCGCTCGATTTCCAGGATGTGCCAAAGGCATGGAACGTCTTTGATGTCGTGAGAAAGGCTGCCGCTTCAGGAGAGAGCACAAAGATATAGCGAGGGTCATGAAACCCATCGACATTTAATGGTACTGTATTGGGTGTGATAAAAATCTTATCAGGAATAGCTGTGCTGCCAGTCACCCGTTGCAGTGCTGCTTGTAGCTCGTGCGTGCTTACTTCCCACAGGAAGAGCTCTGGATTATCTTGAAAAGCTTGCCATGATGGCTGCTCAAGTCGAAGGACGGTAACACTTCCAAAGAACAGCTGTGGGCTCTCGCTGATCAGACAGTCTACGGTCTTTCCGCCAGGTATGATGTGAGCTGGGGCATCAATATGGGGGATGCTATGCGGTTTTAAAAGGTGTGCTTCATAGTGCACGGGTGGCGAGCTTTCACTGCGCTCATGAATATTATAGATAACATGAGTACTGTAGGGTGGACCTTCGCCCCAAAGCCCTGCTAGATCTTTATGGATAGGTGGGCTGAGAAGGTATGGCATGTTTCAACAAGGTACTATACATATTGCCAAGAGATCATAGCAAAGGAGCTTTGTGTTTTCATGTATAAACATCTCTATCAACGTTTTATAGCAGCAGCCCCTGAACGTCAGCA
>JBILLA010000188.1:0-5198 GCA_044376365.1 Bdellovibrionota bacterium
GGTGACAAACTCCTTTGGCGACTACACGGTGAACCTCCTCGCTCAAAATGCAAAAATTCTCTCTGCAGAGCGACAAGCAGAAGCTTCGCAGCCCGGTAGTTCCAACCAACAACAAGCAGCTGCTGTTATCCCAACAACAGTCACCCTTCTATTAACCGATCGTGATGCTCAAAAAATCAGCCTTGCCTCAACCGGCGGGGAACTAAAACTGCACCTCCGCGGTACCGAGGATGCAAACAAAGCTTCTCAGGCGACCGTGCTCACTATGAACGATCTGCTTGGTGGAGCTGATGACTCTAAAATGCCACGCGGTGTTATTAAAATCCGCGATGAGAAAGGGCGCCTTCAAGAGTTCTCATTGAAAAACGGGCAGATAGTTTCCCGTAAAATTGCGTAACAACGCTAAGTTTCTTATTTTTTTACGGGCAATTTATTCCTATTTAGCTGTCACTATGGCTCGTCGAAGAGCCTTAGTATGAAAAGCATACTCATTATCGACGACTGCGAAGAATATCGCGAAACAACAGCTCACTTACTACTCGATGCAGGCTATGATGTCTGGGAAGCTTCCTGCCCCAAAGAGGCTTTTGAAATTCTTCATCGTGAATCGTTTGATCTGATCGTCTGTGACCTTCATATGCCGTTTGCAACGGATGAGAGCAAAGACGAATTTGTTGAAAGCTATGAAGTCGGTGTAAAGACCGTTCGTGAACTCAAAGACATTTTCCCAGAGATCCCCGTCATTGCACTCAGCAATACACCTCAAACAAATCTCACACGGATTGCTCGCTTTATGGAGTCAGTACCAACTTACGCAAAGCCTCTTTATACACAAGAGTACCTTGACCTTGTTGGGCTTCATATTGAAAATCCGGCAGCGTCAGTTCTGCAGTAAGAAGAGGTTCTTTGAAGCCCCACTTCTGAGTATACTCTAGAGGTGATCTCAAAGAGCTATGATATTGTTATTATTGGTGCTGGGTTTTCTGGATGTGCAACTGCATATGCTCTTCGGCATAGCGGACTCTCTGTAGCGGTCGTTGATTCTATAAGCATTGCTGCAGGTGCATCTGGTAATGAACGCGCGCACCTTGTGCCCTACATTACTGCCCCTGATTTTCCAGCCCATGAATTCTATACTGCTAGCTTTCACTATACTGCACAATTGTTTGAAGAGCTGCATGATTTAGGCATCCTGCCCTCACTACGCTGCATGCCAGCTGTACAGTTTCCCATCAACGATCGACCAAAGCGCGTTATTGAACGTCTTTCAGCTGGTTCACTCATCACCGATGAAGTCGCACTCCTTGCGAACGATCAAGCACTATCTTGGCTTACTCACTTTACTCCATCAACTAAAGCAATCTATACAAGAACCTACCTCGTTGATCCGCGGGAATTTTGTCGCGCCCTTGTGGCACAATCAACAGCTACCATCTACTCTAATACAGCTGTTCATCACATAGAAGAAAATTCCGATGGAACATTTCATATCATTTGTGGACAAGAAACATATCGCGCAGCAAACGTCCTTTTAGCAAACGCTGCTCAAGCAAACTTACTGCAAGACGCTACGACATTTCGGATCGTCCAAGGACAAGTTGTTGTTGGCATTCCTTCTGCTGCGATGCGCTCTGTGACTATGCCTCTGTGCTTTAATGGTTATTTGCTTCCAGCATGGGACGACGATGGTCTGGTATTACTAGGCGCAACCTATGAACGAAAGCAGTTCCAATCCGCACCCACCGATGAGAACAACGAAAAAATGAATCTCAATCTACAAAAACTTCTCCAACATCAAGATCAATCGTTCTCGGTCACACCCGTGCGCTCGCGTATTGCGGATAGAGCAGTCACAACAGATCGCCTGCCCGTGTGTGGGGCTTTCGGCAAGAATCTGTATCTTTTAGCAGGACATGGTTCTCGTGGACTACACTCAGCACCCCTTGGCGGAGCAATCATTGCAGCAAAGATAACAGGATCTGAAGAACTCCCCATGTGTGCACCAGGATCGCTTTTGCGTTTTAGCACACTCCTGTCGCCACAGCGTTTTACAGCGCCTCGTTGAGACTACCTGATTTCGTGTAAAATCTGACGAACCTGATCTGATTGATTCAAAGTGTAAAAATGTATACCAGGTGCACCACCTGCAAGCAGCTCACGACACATCTGTGTTGCGTACTCGGTACCAAACTCGATAACAGCTTGTGGATTCTCTTTAATCTTTTCAAGTTTCTTGTGGAGCTGCACTGGAATTGATGCGCCACACATTTCAGTAAACTTTTTGAGCTGTCCATAATCGCGAATCGGCATCACACCAGGCACTATAGGCACTATGATACCGGCAGCACGACAACGCTCGACGTACTGAAGATAAATCTCTGTATCAAAGAAGAGCTGCGTGAGAATAATTTGCGCACCACTCTCAACTTTTTCTTTGAGGTAGCGCATATCATCGGCAACCGAAATCGTATCGCGATGCCCCTCTGGATATCCGGCAGCACAAATTGAGAATCGAAATTCATCATTAATAAAGCGGATAAGATCTCGAGCACAAGAGAAACCATCTGGGTGTGGTTCAAAGTGAGTCTGTGCGCCTCCAGCAGGATCGCCACGAAGTGCTAAGATATCCTGAATACCTTCAGCCTCAAGAGCACGCAGAATAGCACGTAATTCATCTCGCGAATGATCAACGCAGGTTAAGTGACACATAGCGCGGGCTTTTAACTTTTGGTGAATGTATGCAGCAAGCTCTTGCGTGCACGCTCGTGTGGAACCTCCAGCACCGTAGGTTACAGTCATGTACGCCACATTGAACTCGGCAAGGTCGGCGATTAGAGCCTTCGTCTTAGGAAGATTCTCTGCTTTCTTGGGTGGGAAAAACTCAAGTGAAAATACTGGTGACGCCTCAGCGGCAGCCTCTTGGTACAGTTTAGTTAGTGAAAGTTTGGACATCAGGAGGGTAACTATAGCCTTTTTAATAGGTTATGGGGACAGCCAAAACGAGACCTCTTTTAGATTTTAGACGCAGAATCGAAAGAATCGGCCCAAAAAGTACGATGGATATTGTATGAGTGAAACACAACAGGAAACCCCTAAGAAAAAGAGGAGCTTAACCGAGCTAACACTTGGTTGGATTGCTGACAGACTCAGAAAATCTGAAGAGCTCAAAGAGTCAATCGAATCTGGAAAGTACAATATCGACTCTAAAAAAGTAGCCGAACGAATTATTAATGGGGAGTAACACTTGAAATCGATAGATGTATTCATGATTCTTTTCTGCGCTTTAGCCACCTTCACGTACGCTTACATACAACTCCAACGGGTCGTACCTGTGCGAATTCAGAAGAAAAAAATGCGTAAAGGGAGCCCCGAGGGGAAGTAGAAAAGAGAAAAGTGAGGGTGTCAGAAGATCCTTCTCTAACAGACCCCCACTTAAAACAAGAGGGAAACCAAGTCAAAACCTAATAGAACAAGATAGAGTGTTAGGCAGGCTGGCAGTTCTGTAAAGATAGAAAATCACTAGAATTTTTATTTTTTCACAATTATGGTTTGACAAGAGTGGCCGTACTCTCGGACACTTAAGGGGAAGTGACCAGCGAACCTCCCCCCTTAACATTTTCCCCTTCTAGAAATTGATGTCCTCACTGATTGATATCATCAATGTGGTTGTCCCTGTCTTGCTGCTTGTCTTTCTGAACGGCTATTTTGTCGCTTGCGAATTTGCGCTCGTTCGCACCTTAAGCTCAAAGCTTCGCTCTACTGAACTTCGTGATCGATTTGGAACAAAGGCAGCTCTAAAATTAATTGATTCGCTCGACGAGAGCATCTCGACAACACAGCTTGGTATCACTGTTGCGAGCCTCGTCCTTGGTTGGTTTGGAGAAAAAAGCCTCCACCGCCTTCTCTCAGAGGGTTTAGCTTTCTGGGGCGTTCAGATGGAAGCAACCAGCTCACATGCAATTACAACGATCGTAGCATTAATCCTTGTGACTTTCCTTCACGTTGTTCTTGGTGAACTGGTTGCTAAAAGCATCGCTCTTCGCTACCCAGAGACAACACTTCGTCTTATAGCACCAACAATGATTGGGTTTCAAAAATTATTCACTCCTTTTGTTTGGATGATGAATGGCAGCGCGAGTATGTTTCTTGGCATGTTTGGCATGAGTACAGAGCTTGAAGGTGAGCGAGTACATAGCTCTGGCGAACTTGCAATGCTAATCGCTAAGAGCGGTGAGCAAGGCGTCCTCGATAAAGATGAAGAAGAGATGCTTCAAGGCATATTCCAATTCTCAGAAACGATTGCTCGTGAAGTAATGACACCGCGCACTGACCTCGTGACCGTATCGATTCGCTCTACATTCCAAGAAACAATTCAAACCATCAGCAGTTCAGGCTTCTCTCGCTTTCCTGTGATCGATGGCAGCATTGATAAAGTGGTAGGTGTACTTTTGTCTCGCGACCTCCTTCCTGTCTTTGAACGTTATGTCGGACCAAGCGCAAAGAAATTCAATATCAAAGATATTATGCGCGAGCCCTACTTCATCCCCGCAACCAAATCGATTAACGATCTCTTGAAAGAGTTCAAACAACGCAAACTTCACATGGCTATCGTTCTTGATGAGCATGGCGGTGTTGATGGAGCAGTGACCCTTGAAGATCTGATTGAAGAGATTGTTGGTGATATCTTTGACGAATCAGATGCTGTCGAAAATGATATTGTTGTCGATGCTGGCAGCGGCGATATTATTGTTGATGGTGGCGTCTCTGTTGATGATATTAATGAGCAGTTTCAGCTTTCTATTCCTGAAGGTGAATACGACACTATCGCTGGTTTTGTGATGTCATCCCTTGGCCGTGTTCCAAAGCCAGGAGATCATATTGCTATTAGCAGCACAGGCTTACCAATTCTTGATCACCTTGAAGTCGAGTCTTCGCAAGAGATACAGAACGCTCTGGCGGCTAATGGTGAAGGCTCTTCAAGTGGACAAGCGACCAACGATGATTCGTATCCAAATCTTCTGCAGCCTGCAGCAATTATTACGGTTGAATCAGTCGCTGGAAATCGTATCGAATGTATCCGTATTCAGCAGTCAGGTGCTACACATACCGAAAACGCTGATTAGCTTCTTCGCGAGGCGGATACTCGTACTCGAGGTCTTCTTCAAATATCAATCCAGTTAATGTCACCAACACCATAT
>JBILLA010000189.1:0-5178 GCA_044376365.1 Bdellovibrionota bacterium
GATACTGATCAGAGCTGGTGCAACAAGAAAAAACAGCCAACTGCCAAGGCCGCGCTGTTTTCCTTCCATCGATAAAGAGAGTGCATAGTGCAAGAGCCCAAGCGTTATGAATGCAAAGCAACATTTGAGTACGAATAGACCTGCGTCACCAAACCATGTTGCAACAAAGTAGAACAGAAAGCTTGCAAACCATGTATGATCGATCCAGTGAGTGCGAGGTGTGTAAGCGAAGGGATCGTTGTAAGGAGGATGTCCTAAAAGATACGTTAATTTTCCAGAAGCGACGCGTGTAAAGATATCAATGTCAGGTTCAAGGTGCAGAAAGAAGACTCCTATCATATACAGAAAGATAGCGAGCGTGCAGAGCAGCGGTAACCATTGGTGCTTTGTGCAATCTGAAAGATCATCAAGCAACGCATCAAGACGGTCACTTTTGAACAAGAGGAGTGACATGAGATGCAATCTTTGCGTATGGTGCCGCCTTTGACAAGCATGCTCCTGAGCAAGCGAGCTTTAAAAATCTTCTCTTTTTTTCTATCTGTAAGATAGACGACTAGGGTATGCTCGAATCATATGATTTTTTTGATGAATGTCGTCTTTTTCTATATCTGTTGGTTTGGCTGTATTCTTGGCGCTGCCGGTCAGCATATGCAGCTTGCGCTCATGACCACGATTATGTGCGTTGGTGTGCATCTTTTATTACACCGAAGACAGTGGACGACCGAACTAAAAATCTGCGTTATGACGATGCTTGTTGGTTCATGCCTTGATGCGATCGTGCCTCTGTTAGGCGTCGTCCATTTTGCATCAGCTGAACCATCGTGGTTTCCCTCTTATCCAGTATGGATGAGCTTTTTGTGGCTTGGTTTCGGTACAACACTGGCTGTCTCAATGGCATGGCTGCAACGCTCAATACTGCTGAGCATTGTGTTTGGATTTTTCGGAGGCCCATTATCTTTTATTGCTGCTGAAAAATTAGGTGCACTTGTTGTAACTGATACATACTCAATGCAGACTTCTCTGCTTGTGATCGGTTGTGTATGGGGGGTCGCACTGCCGCTCGTTGTTCAGATAGCAGCGCGATTCAGTGCAGCATTAAAATAATTCTTGTATTTTTGCTGCTAACGTCTCAGGTGAGAATGGTTTTAAAAGATAGGTCATCTTTTGACCAAGCTTTTTAACTGTTTCCCACGATTCAGGATCCATATCAGAGGTAATAAACAAAATTGGCACAAAGCGCTCTCGTTGCTTGAGCGCGTCAATCAACGCAAATCCAGCTCCATCTTTGAGGTGAATATCGGTGATAACAAGACCAAGGTATGTTTCATCAATAATTTGATATGCATCAGCAAGAGACTTCGCACCAAGAACGTTGGTAAAGCCAAGGCGTGTGAGGATGCGACTGACAACCTTTTGGGCGCTTTGAACGTCATCGATAACGAGGACCGTTTTTGATAAGATAGCATCTGAAAGAGGTTGGTTCATACGACGACTCTAAAAAGCTTAATTTAGCTTTAATTGTATAAAGATATGACAATCTGCGAAATCGAGTAAAATTGGTCTCAGATGAGGTATTTTAGGCTCTATTCCGAACCTTATGCCCTGACAACACTCATACCTTCTTTGCTATCGATAACCTTAAATCCACGAGACTGAATTTCATCACGCAGGCGATCACTTTCAGCGAAATTTTTAGATGCTTTTGCAGCAATTCGCTGGTCAAGGAGCTGTTGAATTTCATTGGGGACTTCTGTGGTCGCAGCTTTCCACGTTGCAATACCCAGGCCAAGGACGTCATCAAAGCTTATCAGGAGTGAGAGCTTTGATGAGGCAGAGAGCTCTTTATCATTGGCTACGGCCCAAAGTACTGCAAGTGCTTGCGGGGTATTAAGATCCTGAAACAGAGCGTCATCAAATTTCTTCTTATAACCTTTATCATCGGTCGGTGTGCCAAGAGACGCTTCGGCAAAGAGTCGCTCAACAAGGCTTCGCAATTTGCGAACTGTATCACTTGCAGATTTCAGTGCATCATGGCTGAAATTGAGCTGCGATCGATAGGATGCGGTTAGGCAAAAATACCGATAGCTTTCAGCAGATACACCGTCCTGTATTAAATCGTTCAGCGTAATAAAGCCACCAGTAGACTTCGACATCTTCTGTTTATTAATCACCATAAAGTCAGAGTGCATCCACACTGAGACCCAAGGCTTTACACCTGTTGCTGCTTCTGTCTGAGCTATTTCATTGGTGTGATGAACGGGGATGTGATCGATGCCACCGCAGTGGATGTCAATTTTATCGCCGAGGTGCTTACGTGCCATAGCAGAGCACTCGATATGCCAGCCAGGATAACCGCGTCCCCACGGAGAATCCCACTGGAGTTCTTGGTTTTCAAATTTTGATTTTGTAAACCACAGAACAAAATCAAATGGAGAGTGCTTGTGTGGATCTACATCAATACGGGCACCTGCTTTAAGCTTTTCAAGATCTAACAGAGCGAGCTTTCCGTAATCTTTAAATTTCTCAACATCAAAATAGAGATTGCCGTTTGCAACATAGGCATAGCCGTTCCGTTCGATCATTTGATTAAGCTCAATCATCTCTTGGATATGATCGGTTGCTTTGCAAACGACATCGGGGCGATTGATATTGAGTTTTTTGCAATCATTAAAGAACACATCAGTATAGTATGCGGCAATATCATGTGATGACTTACCTTCTCTCTTCATAGCAACAAGCATTTTATCTTCGCCTTCGTCACCATCAGAGACGAGGTGTCCAACATCGGTAATATTCATGACGTGCTTGACGCTGTACCCTGCGCGGCGCAGCGTACGAGCAAGGATATCTTCAAAGATATAGGTTTTAAGGTTGCCGATATGTTGGAAGTTATAGACGGTCGGGCCGCAGCAATAAAGTTTTACTTCACCAGGTAGATTGGTTTTGAGCGGTTCGATTTTTCGCGAAAGTGTATTGTAGAGAAGAACGTCTGCGGTCATAGCCGCTCTAGTTTACCCTAAGTAACGCTCTAAGATAAGCCGTCCAAGATGGGATGCTTTTGAGGACACTTGATTTGGGTTAATCACAACGACAGCGACTGAGATTCGAGGATTGTCGAGGGGTGCTGCACCTATAAACCAGTTGTTGAGGCCCTGAGGGTTGTCACCCTTCAGTGTACCCGTCTTGCCAGCAACGTCCCAAGGAACTTTACCAAGAAACTCTCTTCGTGACGTTCCAATAGTGGTTGTTGCCGTCATCATTTGCAGTACAGTACGAGCAACCGCAGGTGGTGTCGCCTGTTTGAGAACCTGAGGTTCTGCTTGATACCGTATATCTCCATTTTCAGAGATGATTTGATCGATAATGGAAGGTTGGAGCAATCTGCCCTGATTCGCTATCGCAGAAGCAATGAGAGCTGCGTGGACGGGGCTTATATAAATATCACCAAAGCCTGCAGCAGTTCGACCAAATTCATAGTCATCATTTGGAACATGTGCCGATGAAGTTTGAAGAGGCATTTGAAGGCCGAGATCAGTGTTGAATCCAAACTGCGCAGTCTCTGCACGAAAGAGTGCAGGGTTAAGATACTTTAAGCCAACTCGTGAGAACACAGGGTTACAAGATTTACCGAGCGCTTCGGTCATTGTCATGCTTCGTTTATCAGTGCGTGGATTTGGGTTGTAATTATTCGGTCCAAGCTCGTAGGTGCCGCCTCTAAAATATACTTCTGCATCTGGTTGCGCACCTCCATGCTCAATGGCAGCTGCTGATGTAATAACTTTAATCAGAGAAGCTGCAGGGAATCCTGCATGCATAGTTGAATCTTTGAGCGTTGCCGATTTACCAGCAATTGCAAGGATGCGGCCTGTCTTTGGTTCCATAGCAACGAGGGCAACATGCGGTGCAGGCACTTTGGTGAGTATCTGTTTTGCGTACTCTTGCAGATCAGGATCGATTGTAAACTGAACGAAATCATTATTCTTTGTTGTTGCAGCGACTCGACCACGATACGAAGAAGAGAATTCAGGTGCTTTGATCAGCATCGCATGATCCGAAGAGATCTTTGTGAGTTCAACACGCTCGATATTGTGATCTGTCGGAGAGGTCACAGGCTTTACGAATTCATGGGTGAGTTTGATCTGTGGACTCGGGAGTACGACGGTGTTGCGTGTTCCCTTATAGCGAGTTTTGGTAGTCTTAACTTTGCTATACGAACCTTGCTTTTTAGAAGTAGTCTTTTTTTTCGCGCTACTGGATTTGGCGACGGTTGATTTTTTCTTCCTCATGTTCTCAGGTTGAGCGGCATGAGTTGGAAGGTTGATGAGAAGCACCAAGAAGAGGGCAGTAAACAAAAGGCTAGGACGTCTCAACAGGCGCATAAAATAATGTATCGTATCAAGCACCCAACATCTCAACAATTCAGAAACTTTAAGTTGATTAAAATTCCTGTCATCACTGGATAAGGTATAGTGGTTCAGATTGCCTCCTTGCATCGCTGCGCAGCGTCACCTCTAAAATTATATGATGCTTCAAGCCTCCACCAGGGAGGGGTATAAAGATGGCCAGCGATTGACTATGCATTTTCAGCTACTTGTAAGCTTTTTGAGGCTCTCCACCCTTGAACAGACAAACCCAGGACAGATCTGAAAGCAGTGGAATTTTATGCCGTTCCATCCTATACTATGCGAATGGCATTTTGGGGTAAAAAAGAAGACGAAGAGAAGAAGAATCAGGCCGCCTTTAGTTTTGCTACAGGCGCAAGCGGTACGGCTGCGCCAGGAGCGCAAGCGAGTAAGGAGCCCTCGCAGGTTGCGGCAGCACCTCGAGCTGGCTCTGCGTTTTCGTCAATTTCCCCTGTGACTGCGCCCCAAGTCGAAGAGCCGCGCGTCCGTTCTGCGCTGGGCCCAGGGACAGTTATCCACGGAAAACTAAGCTTTGATGCTCCTGTCAGTATTGATGGGAAACTCAGTGGTGAGATCTTCTCATCGAAGACCCTCCACGTTGGTAAATCTGGAACCATTGATGCAACTGTTGAAGTTGCAGCTCTCGTGGTGCGAGGTATTGTGAAGGGATCTATTAAAGCTGCTGAGCGAGTAGAAATTCGTGAGGGTGGACAGCTTATCGGTGAAGTTGTCACACCGGTGCTCATTATGGAGGAGGGCTGCCTGTTTAACGGTG
>JBILLA010000190.1:0-5153 GCA_044376365.1 Bdellovibrionota bacterium
TGGGTATCGTTTCTCGAAGAGCTCATGCTTGCTGTGAAAGAGAAAGATATTACTCCTCAGCAAGAAGCTTTGCTTGCTGCTGCACTTGATGAGTTTCTTGCTTCGATGAGTCATGCGCTTCTTGAGCATCAAGCTGCACTTGGTCGTGTTGAAAGTATGCTGCAAGATTTATTGCTAACGACTAGTCAGTATGGCAAGCATCTTGTGCGAGAATTAATCACGGATACGCTCAATAGCTGGGATAGTAAAACACTTGTCTCTTCAATCGAAGAAAGTATCGGTGAAGACCTGCAGTATATTCGTATTAACGGCACCGTCCTGGGAGCTCTACTTGGTGCTATGCTTTATCTGTTGCAACAATTCGTCGTATAGCATCCAGAGCTCGGTACGCAGCAAAGGTACGGATCGCGGCTCTATCTGAAAGAAAGAAGCATTTCTCTGCGATACACTGATCTCGAGTAGCGATACCAAGGTAGAAGGTGCCGACTGGCTTCTCTGGTGTGCCTCCATCCGGACCTGCAATACCAGTAATCGCAAGAGCGATATCTGCTCCTGTTTTTGCACGTGCACCCGCTGCCATTTCTTGAGCGCACTGCTCGCTCACTGCCCCATATGCTTTAATAGTTTCGAGTGCCACACCGAGGTCAGAGCACTTACGTTCATTAGCATACGTGATGAACCCACCGAGAAAGAATTTAGAAGATCCAGGAAGCCTTGTGAGGAGTGAGCCGAGCATGCCTCCAGTACAACTTTCTGCAACCGCGATGGTACGTGGTTGACGGAGGAGGAGCTCTCCAACAGCATCAGGAAGTCCCAATTCTGTATCTTCAATAAAAACGTACTCTCTACCAACAGCGTCTTTCGCCAAGGTAATTGCAGCATCAACTGCGCTTGGATTCTTGCCTTTAATGACAATATGAATTTCAGGGAAGCTGGCGCGATATGAAACAAACAGATCAGGAGAAAGATTTAATCCCTTAATAATAGAGCCAACCTGAGATTCAGGAAGTCCAAAGATACGAAACGAACGTCTTGCAATCGGTGTTGCCTGACACTGCTCTTGAATGACCGGTAGGATGGTCTGTTGGAACATTGGCTTGAGCTCTTTGGGTACTCCAGGTACCGCAAAAATCTGTGTGCGGTGTGCTTGTACCGAGAAGCCTTCAGCGGTGCCAATGTCGTTTGGAATAATTGCTGCTGTTTGTGGAAAGAGCGCTTGCTTGAGGTTTGACGGATCGAGCGTTCGTTGACGCTTTGCATAGAGCTCTTGTAAGCGAGTCACTGAACTCTCAAGCTGTATCAATGGCTGGTTCGACCAGTGTGCAACAGCTTCTCGAGTGAGATCATCTGTTGTTGGACCGAGGCCGCCACTAAGGATGAGATACGGGCTCTCAGCAGCTAGAAAAGAGATACTTGATACGATCTCTTCAAGTACATCATCGCAGGTCATGACGCGCTTGAGCTTTATACCAAGCTTTGAGAGCTCAGACGCTATGAATTGAGAGTTGGTATCCTGGACGCGTCCATCCAGAATTTCGGAGCCGATAGCGAGAATTGCAACTGATTTGTCTTGATAATTATCCACGTCGTACAGAGGATACCTTTGCATTGGATGCATAGGCAACCGCTTGGAGCTGCTGCTTCATTGTTTCAACAGATGCCATGATAATTTTTGGAGAGACAAGATTTTTTTCGTTGATGACATTGGGCAGTTTTGTGGTCATTGGATTAACGTACTTGCCGTTGTCGTACAAGCTAAAGTGAAGGTGTGGTCCTGAGCTGAGCCCTGTCGTTCCAACAGCACCGATAAGCTGGCCTCGACTAATCTTGGAGCCTGCTTTAATTCCCGATTGAATCTTAGAGAGGTGGAGGTACGCAGTTGACCATCGTGATGAGTGTTTAATTTTGACCATGTAGCCTGAGCTACCAAAGTATCCAGCTTTCTCAACGGTACCCTCGCCAACAGAGCGTACAGGTGTGCCAGTTGGTGCAGCAAAGTCTACGCCATTATGGGGGCGTGAGATTTTAAGGACTGGATGAAAACGTGAATCAGTGAAGACTGAAGAGATGCGAGAAAAGGTAAGGGGATACTTTAAGAAATATGCACCAAGCGGCTCGCCTTTTTCGTTATAGCTTTGCATCGTGCCATCATTATTTTTGTAGCGGACAATAGCTTTGAGTGCGCCATCATTGATAATGCTTGCTGAGGATATCTCGAGTGGTTCGCCCCAGGTGCCATCTTGGTAACGATTTTGCTTTAAAATAATTGCAAAGACATCACCAGGTTGCAGGTCTTTTCGAAAATCAATACGGTCACCAAACAAGTCAACATAGTCATCAACGAGCGAGATAGGAAGCCCTGCACTTTGCGCAGCACCAATGAAAGTCGAATAGATAGTGCCAGAGACGATGCGCTCGGTTGGAGTTGGGATATCTTTGGTAACTTCAGCAAGGAATTGATTACCAGAGGTGCGTTTTACAGTGACTCGCTGATCTTTGTTAAAGCGCCATGCAAGTTCTAGCGGTGTGCCATCATTATCATGTCGTGAGAATACAGTGACGTTTTTATTAAGGAGTACGGGTACTGCTGCAAGCTTGAGTGCGCTTTCAACTAATGGTGATTCAACAGGGTCTGCGGCAAGATCCTTATTCCAGAATGATGAAATAGGTGTTTGATTTTTGAGTTCTCTTTTTTGATCTCGGTTGAAAGTGAAGAGAGCATCCGAAGGCTCTTGGGGGATGAAGTCATCTTTCTTGAAGCTTACTGGGAGCAGCGCAGTCTTGGCAGGAGTTTGAAGGGGTGGTGCAAAACGAGCAGCAATTTTTTGGAGAAGCGGATTGAGTGCTGGTTTTAAAATGAGCGCGTTATTATTATCATGGTGATTCCAGTTGAGCGCGGTGATAAGAACAGAGAGCAGAAAGAGTGCTAAGATAGTTTGAAAAATTTTTCTGATTCGAATCATGGTCTTACATGAGAGAAGCGCCGCATATCGGCGCGAGGGGCCTGCTGCCAGAACAGAAGTTTTAAACAGGAACAATGTAGTATAAAAACTATGGACTTGCTAGACAGTAAAGGAGTGCTTTTAGGTATAGACGTGGGGACAAGCTATGTTGGCTTAGCTGTGGGTTTTTTAGAGCAGCAACTTGCCACCCCCCTGGCGATAGTCCCTACAAGGGAGGCAGAGGCTCGAATATTAACAGAAATAAAAGAGCGTTCTATTTCTATTATCGTAGCTGGGCTCCCTCTTCACGAAGATGGGCGTGAATCAGATATGTCCTTGAAAGTACGGAAGTTTTGCCGAAGACTTACTAAGCGAGCGGACATCAAAATAGTCTACGTCGATGAGTATGGATCTTCGCTCGATGCAGTGGGTGGTCTTGTGAAGAGACGAGGCGGCTCTGAGCGCATCGATGATCGTGCTGCGGCAGAGATCGTGCGGCGCTACTTTGCTGGGGAAGGAATCGTACAATAGTAGTTACTTGAGAGATATGAAACAGAGGGGCTTAAAATTATTGGTAATGGTCATGATCCCTGTCTTCGCAGGTATTATGGCATACGGCGTATTGAAAAATTATTTCTTGCTGCCGGCGCAACCTTCGATGACGTCAAATATTATCTTTGAAATTTCTCAAGGTAAGGGGCTTTCTCATATTGCCATTGAGCTAAAAGAGAAGGGTGTCATCAAGAGTATTCTTGCTCTCAAGATTTTAGCCCGCATCACTTCCGAGAACTTAACGATTCATGCAGGCGAGTATGAGCTCTCTGGATCGATGACTCCAAAGCAGATTCTTAGGAAACTTCTTACTGGCGATACTAAGAAACGTCATGTCGTATTTAAAGAGGGGGCGACGATTTGGGATATGGCAAGTGCACTTGAAGAAGCCGGCGTTACAAAGAAAGAAGATTTTATCACTGCGGCAACAGATCCTTCGGAATTAAAGCGTCTTGGAATTAATGCACCATCATTCGAAGGATATCTTTTCCCAAATACCTATGAACTCTCTCGTCCAGTGAATATTCCTCATTTGATTGTAGCGATGCTTCAAGATGCTGAGGCTAAATGGCCGGAATCATATACGCAGCAGCTTGAAATACTTGGTATGGAGCGTTATCAGATCTTAACCCTTGCTTCGATGATTCAGAAGGAAGCGGGTGATGTGTCAGAGATGCCAAAGATTAGCTCTGTCTTTCACAACCGTTTGAAGCAAGGTATGAAACTTCAGTGTGACTCTACGGTGATTTACGGTATTAAAGATTTCAATGGTAATCTAACCAAGGTCGATCTTGAAACCGACACACCGTATAATACCTATACGCGTTACGATTTGCCCGTCGGCCCTATCGGTAATCCTGGCGAAGATGCAATTCGAGCAGCACTCTTTCCAGAAGCAACTAACCATCTCTATTTTGTTGCGAATGGAAAGGGGAAGCATATCTTTTCAGATAATTTAAAAGATCATAATGCAGCCGTTCAAGAGTACCAAGTAAAACCAGCACAGAATGGTGCGAATGATAAGTCGTGAGCTGCTACACCAGTATCGACGCCGACGAATCAAGCGAAATAGAGCCTTCGGACTCCTGCTTCTTCTTCCAGCGCTCGTTGCGATTGCTCTCTTCCTGTTAGCAGGTTGGTATCTTGCAGCACTGATTGTGGGCGCCATAACAGTGGTGCTGATGAGTCTTGGTGTAAAGAAAGATGAGTTGTTTTTTCAACCATCGTTGCATGTTTGTGCCCAAGAGCTTGATGAGCAGCTTGGTTTAAAAGAACGTCTGACGTCGCTCACTGATAGTGATGAAGCAGATCCACGCACAGCCTATTTAGCTTCGACAACGCATCGTTTATTAGAAGGTGCAAAGCCTGCAGTGTTGCCACCTGTTTCCCAACGATTAAAAGTTTCTTGGATTCTATCAGTGCTTATGTGCTGTGCTTCGATAGTTGTTTGGTATACGTCTTTACCCAAGGCTTCAGGCGCACCGTCACAGGCGTTACTTGCTGATGCTCAAAAAGAGTTAGAACAGATACTTCAAAAAGAAAATCTTCCTCAAGAGCTAGAGCAAGCGATAGAGCAGGTCGTGCAAGAGTTAGCAGAAGCTCAAGCTGGCGATCAAGCTGGACTAGCTGCGAGCATTCAAAAAGCACAGCAGACATTAC
>JBILLA010000191.1:0-5101 GCA_044376365.1 Bdellovibrionota bacterium
CTTAACAGAATCTAAGCTAGCACTCTTCTCTCACGGCACACCATCAATGCCACTTGATGAAATCCAAAAACAGGTCTCATCCTGGACACAGTTTTCATTCAATCATCCCCTCGTCGTTTTGTATTCTTCAGGCACCACGGGAAAACCAAAATGTATTATACACCGTGCAGGTGGCGTTTTACTTGAACAGGTCAAAGAGCTTGGCATTCATGTCGGACTCACCGAACAAGACACTATCTTTTATCAGACAACCTGTGGCTGGATGATGTGGAACTGGCTTATCACAAGCCTTTTCTTTGGTGCGAAAGTGGTCCTCTTTGATGGCTCTCCAGTAGAGCGCTCGGGGCAGCTTCTCTTTGATATTGCAGACCAGGAAGGAATCTCTATTTTTGGTACTAATGCAAAGTGGATCTCAATTATTCAGAAGTTTCAACTATCACCTAAGGCAACTCATACACTCTCAGCGCTGCATACCATGCTCTCAACAGGCTCGCCGCTCAGTGAAGAAAATTTTCACTACATCTACGATCATATAAAAGCAGATCTGTGCCTCTCTTCCATTAGTGGTGGAACTGATATCCTTGGCTGTTTTGCACTGGGTACTGATACGCTTCCTGTTGTCGCGGGTGAGCTGCAAACAAGAAGCCTCGGCCTAGCGGTTACAGTATTCAACGAGCACAAACAACCAATCGTCAATGAAACAGGCGAACTGGTGTGTACCAAGCCGTTTCCATCTCAGCCCCTTGGCTTTTGGGGCGATGACCAATATGAAAAATACCGACAGGCTTACTTCTCACAGGATGAACAGATCTGGTACCACGGTGATTTTGTCAAAGTGACCGATCGCGGCTCGATGATCTTTTATGGTCGCTCTGATGCCGTATTAAATCCCGGAGGTGTTCGCATCGGCACTGCCGAGATTTATACACAAGTTGAAAAAATAGCTGCTGTTGAAGAATGCATCGTCTGTGGCAAGCAGATAGCAAACGATGTGGAAGTATGTCTTTTTGTGAAACTGCGCGCTGGCATCACCCTGAGTACTGAATTACAAAAAGAGATAAAAACAGTGATACGAGCAAACGCCACTGCGTTCCATTTGCCCAAACATATCTTTCAAGTCTCAGATATTCCAAAAACTCGTAATGGAAAGCTTACAGAGCTTGCGGTCTTTGACATTATCAATCATCGTCCAGTCAGGAATACTGAATCACTTGCCAATCCAGAGGCACTCAATGAATTTCGCGTGATAGCGGATCAGCTTGGTTCGTAACAGCGTCTGTCACGCCCTTAAAGCACTAGCGCTTTGGATTTGTCGTATGCCACGCGTCGCGAGCAAACTTAGGAATCGCAAAACTTGCGCGATGAAGCTCTTCTGTATAGTAGCGTAAGCCCTCAGGGATCCGATTTGGATCAATTGCAAAGTCATACGGATTGGTTCCCTTGGAGAGGAACGTAAACCCAATGATACCTGCAGGGTACGTTGGTACAATCGTGTAGTAGTAACCACGATGTGGGAAAAGATCTGGAAGGAAGCTAAAGAGGCGAGACACACTTTCAAAGTGCGCTTTATACGCAAAGTTTTCAGCTTGGTTTACAAAGATCCCTTTGTCTTTCATTGCAGTTTTGATGTCTGCAAAGAACGCCTGACTAAAGAGTACTTCAGCAGGACCAACAGGGTCAGTTGAATCAACAATAACAACGTCAAAGTAATCTTTAAACTGCTTTGTGTACGCACAACCATCAGCATAGATGTGCTTGACGCGTGGATCAGAGAGCTTACATGCGATCTGCGGGAAGTTTCTGATGCTTGCTTTCACGACTTCTTCATCAAGCTCGCAGAAGTGCACTTCTTTTACCGAGTCATGCTTGAGGACTTCACGAACGATACCGCCGTCACCGCCACCAATAATGAGCACACGCTCAGGATTTGGATGGGACAACATTGGCACATGAGTAAGCATTTCATGGTAGTGCGGCTCATCATGTTCAGTCAGCTGTACGACACCATCAAGGGTGAGCACCTTACCAAACTCAACGCTCTCATAGACAGCGAGATCTTGATACTGCGTGCGATAGCTCTCTATCGTACGTTTAATTTTAATACGATAACTCCACCCCTGTTCTTCAGAAAAGATCGGGCGCTCGTACAGCCAAAGTTCCATGTGTGACTACTTTTTAGAAACGGTTACAGGTATGAACGCGAACAACATCACCTTTGAAGAAGCTTCTCGTGAACTCAGCAACGACGCGAGGGTCGTATGCCTTGCAAGAGAATACATCGATGTATGAACGGTTTGATTCATTCGCGAAGTGACCAGAGATACATGAAGTCTCAATCAACTGAAACATTGAGTATCCAGCAACACGCTCATCTTCACCAAAGTGCACAACATTACAGTCACCGAAACGCTTCATGTCGATAAGATCGCAAAGCTCGGTAACATAACGCTTAATTTCATCAGCAGAACGGATTGTGTATGGATCGCAGTTCTCAACGTCGATGCTTGAGAGAAGACCCCACGCTCCATCGGCCCACGCTTTATCGCCACGATATACGATCGGGCTTTTTACAGCGCTTTGAGCTGCTGAACCATTTGGAGTAACGATGTCATGAGAGATAATTTCGATGTTTTCCATTACGCTGCTGCTCCTTCTAATACAACTTCTTGTTGAGTCATTTTATTTTTTGCATTGAGGAATCCATGAACACCATGTCCAAGGATACCACGGTTCATTTCAACGACTGATACGTTGCCTGCTTTGAGACCCTTTTCAAGCATTTCAAGGCAGAGGTGATTATCGATGCGATCACCACAGGTGAAAACATCAACCGCACAGTAGCCATACTCAGGCCAAGTGTGGATGGTCAAGTGTGACTCAGAGATCACAACAACACCGCTCACACCATGTGGGCTAAATTTATGAAAATTAGAACTGATTACTGTAGCGCCAGAATCCTTTGCAGTTTGAACGAATAAGTTTTCAATACCGTGCTCATCGTTAATTGCAGCGACATCACAATTATAGAACTCAGCCAAAATGTGCTTACCAAGGGCTTCCATGTAGACGGGTCCTCCCCAAAAAAATAAACGCCAATAAAAATAATACGAACAACTACAGTTACATCACCCAAGATGAATAATCATTGTTTTGCGGATATAACGAAGAAAACACTGCAATGACCTGGCTGAAGAAGGACTCTCCAACGTACAGGAATTCACAGGCTGCCACTAACGACAATATTTCCTTCGAGGAGTTTGGCCGTACGCTCCTCTAAATATCCCCTAAACAAACAGACGCCCGGTTAAACGTCCGATTCACCCAAAGTAATACTCGGACTCTCGAAGGTCTATTCCCAAGAACGCGCCTTCGAATATTGCCGATATGCTTTCAGAATAACAGACCCCCCCCCTTTGTCAATAAATTATGATTGATTTTTTGAAAAAATTTTTTGTCCCTGTTAGGGTAAGAGCATGATTGGAATTGTAGCAGCGATGCCTGAAGAGATCGCACACATCGAAAAATCCGCAAAAATCACTGAAAAACGTAGCTTTGCTGGTCGTGAATTTCACCTTGGAACACTCTGTGACCGAGAGGTTGTCATCGTGCTGGCTCGAATTGGAAAAGTTGCCGCTGCAACGACGACCACGACCCTTATAAACCACTTTCCGGTCTCTGAAATCGTCCTCACTGGTGTCGCCGGTGGCGTGCATCAAGATGTGAAAATTGGCGATATCGTTGTTGGGAACAGCTTTATTCAACACGATATGGATGCAAGTGCTTCAATGCGGTTTGAGCGCTTTGAAATACCACTCCTTGGTCGTAAAGAGCTTCCTGCCGCAGCAAATTTAGTTGAGCGAGCGACAGTTGCAAGCCGTGCACTTGTCAATCAACAGTATCCATCAGCAAACGTACATGTTGGTCTTATGGGTGCAGGCGATCAATTCATCGCAAGCAAAGAAAAAATTAAAGAGTTACGAACAGTTATTCCATCACTCTTGTGTGTTGAAATGGAAGGCGCAGCAGCAGCGCAAGTGTGCTTTGAATACAATGTGCCATTTGTCTCAATTCGATCGATCTCAGATAACGCTGATGATGAGGCAGGCACTGACTTCCTCGAGTTCGTCAATGATCACGCAGCTCCCGTATCGCGTGCAGTGGTTGAAGCACTACTTTCGCAGTAGAAAGTTTTCGGCTTGCGGAAGATTATCTGGTACAGGGTAACTATTTTTACAATATTCTATTGAGTATTAGGCAACTTTTGTCTTGTATCCAACGAACATTACTCTTTTATTTTTTGAAGCCTAAAAAGCTCTTAAAAAAGCTACCCTGTACCTGTGATTCTCACTAATTCTTAACTCGTATAAAAAGATGTTCATTGTATTAGATCAATCATAACGGAAGTATTTTCAATAGTTTAGGTCTTACTAAAAATAAAAAGTCCTTAGGATATCAGCTTAAAAATAATCGTTGCTGCCACCATTAAGTCATGATAGTTGTGATTACATGAAAAATAATCATACATCAGCTCTTACTGTAATTACTTTTTTACTTTTATCTTTTTCTGCTAGTCCTGCTCTAGCATTAGATTCTACTTGTGTTTGTAATGCACCCGTACACACTAGTCGTGGTTGTGGAATCATGAAACCCTACTATAAAGTGATTAAGGCCGACTGCGATGCAGCTAGTGGTAAATGTGGGGGTACGTGTACATATGAACTTTTTCGTGATAAAGAATTAACTGCGTCTTGCGGAACTGTTACTGATCCATGTGGCGCTCCAAAGCCGGAACCAATAAAGGACGATTCAGTTAATACTGATGATAAGAATACTGGTCCTAACACAAAAGCTTTCTAGCTTTTAGCTTTTTTAAAACTTTTATTGACATTACTCTTCCATAAGGTTTAAGTGATCATAATAAGACCATTTCTTGTGGGCTTAATCTTTTAACTCATCAAGATTTTTGTATCAGTTAGAGATCATCTGGTACAGGGTAACTATTTCTACAATATTCTATTGAGTGTTGGGAAACTTTTATCATCCACCCAACGAACATTACTCTTTTATTTTTTGAAGCCTAAAAAGCTCTTAAAAAAGCTAC
>JBILLA010000192.1:0-5029 GCA_044376365.1 Bdellovibrionota bacterium
AGTTGCTGCACTTGATCGGGCGTCATACCAATGCCCTGATCGGTTACTGAAAGCATCACATAATTTTTTTCAGTCCTCGCTCGTATCGTGATCGTACCAGACTGACTGTACTTGATGGCATTACTTATAAGATTAGATAACACACGAACGAATTGTTCGCGATCGAATACGATTGATACTGTTCTATCAAATAACACATGTGGTGTTATATTTTTAAGCGCCATCGTTACTGAAAAGCGATGTATCACTTCAGAGACAACATCAAATAGTGGGATCATACTTTGCTGTGTTGATACTACGCCTGCGGTACGAGACGAAAAATCAAGAATTGACTCTGTTAAGTCTGCTACAGAGGCTATGTTTTGCAGCGCGACTGAAAGGTATGACTGCACCGAAGGATTATCAACTTCCAATTTTGCGAGTTCAAGCGCATGTCGCACATTATGCAATGGGCTTCGTATATCATGGGTGATCTCTTGTAAGTGTTTTGTCGTTGGTGTCGCTGAGGGCTGCTTAAGAAGATTATGCTCGACAAATCGTACGACTGACGTCACAAACTCTTGCATTGATGCGGCATCGATCTGACGAATCGATGCAAGCCCGAGCCATACTGTTACCGTGATGGCACCGTGTTGCTCGGTAGTAGAGGAAACCGAGACGATACCAAATCTACTCAACCATGCTGGTGATGAAGCACGACAAATTGTATCCAGCGATTGGCCTTCCACATAGATATTAAGCATCGGATCATTACACAAGGCAGGAAGCTGCATCGAAAGCCCTGGCGCTGTAATACCAAGAAAGCCTCCTCGCGCTCTGAGTGAGCTTGTAAATCCATCAAACAGCGCAGGTAATGTTTCAGGAGTTGGGCTCTGCTTTGCAGCAACACCAAGTGATAATTTTTTGTGCTGAAGAGCTAGAATAGCATCTTCAATATCAACAAGACGTGCTTTCTCGTTATCCGCAAAAAGTAACCGCGTAAGCCGCTGGCGAATGACACGACCCGTGATCACTGCCGACACAGCTGCCACAGCAAAAACAAATAAAAGAGTGCTCACAAGCTGAAGTGCCGTCATCTATGCAGCCTTTTTTGAATCATCAATAACAACGTGCCGCATGACATGGAGTGCAAGAATTCGTGGATCTTCACTTTTGGAAATAAACGCAGCAACACCAAGCTTTAAGAGCGAAATTTCTGCTTCAACGTCCTTATCTGACGTTAAAGAAATCACTGGAATATCACGAAAGCGTTCATCTTGTTTCATTGCTTGCACAAACTCAAAACCATTCTTTTTTGGCATATGCAAATCACACACAATAACAGCGGGAAGCGCATCATGTGTCTCTAAAAATTGTTGCGCTTGTTCTCCGTCATGCACCGTCATTACGCTCATACCCTGTTTGGTTAAGTACTGCGATACGATGCTTAAAAAACTCTTGTTATCATCAACAAGTAAGACAGTATTCGAACGCTGCTGCTGTCGTTGTGGAAATTGATGGAGCGTTGCCGTATGTGGCGCCACACGCTTTTCAAGCACATACGATCCGGTAGTATCAACAGTGAGATAAAATTGCATTGTTCCTACCAACAGTGGCGTTGTTGGATGCAACTGCGCACGTCCCTGTAGGTATGCACTGAGCGGCTGGATGAGTCGTGGATGCAAGTCACCAAGCATCGTTGCACCATCAAGACGCGTCACTGTGTAGCGTCGATCTGTCAGTGAAATGGCCAGTGCACGGTATTCAATAGTACTGATAGCACCACAGATCTTTTCTAAAATTTCCTCTGGTTGCACTGCTCGACTTGCGGCTGAAGGCGCTTCAGCTAATGGCGCGCGAAAGCGGGCTGCAATCTGTTCCCAAGACGCAGTGTACCAATCATAGGCACTGTATGCTTGTAGCTGCTTTTGAGCCCACAGAGGATCGACCGATGCGATACCCAGCACTGCACCAGCTTTATCAACGATAGGAATACTCCCAACCCGCATAAAGAGCTCCTCTTCAACAGGATCTCCAAAGACAATCTCAGGAATCGTTCCAATAAATGGGGCGCCATTTGCTTCAGCAAATTCCATTAACAGATCTTCTTGAGAGCGATGGAGTGCAACGGCAGCGTGCGTCATCCAGCTACGCCGATCCACGTGATATACTTGGAATGTGCGAAAAAATGTCGTGCCGAATCGAGTACGCAAGAACCGCTCTCCATCAACGTTTGATTTGAAGCGTGCCTTTATAGATGCACTCAATCGTTTGAGTATGCTCATAGTATCGTTCTCCCTTTTTTGATATCGCACTGTGCAATGATTCCCTCAGGTAATGTTGTTGAGCCAAAAAGTGCACGAATTGAGCCAGTATCCTGTACATAAAGACAGACAACTTTAAGAGGCAATCGAGGCACAAAACGGGTGTCGTGTTCGTCATAGATTATACCCATCGATGACTCAGCCAGTGACTGCAGTCGCGTCGTATCATGGCTAGCAGCTTCTAATGTTTGTGCCACAGAAATATGTGCAGTCACTGCTGCAGGCACTTGCAACGATCCTCGAGATACTGAAGTGTGCATTGATTCAAAGCCGCGAAAACTACCATCGCGCTCATCAACAGCACTAAAGATAATTGCTGCTTCCAGTTTGTATGGTCGATGCTGCAGAAAGCTACTCTGCTTGAGCAGCGCTTCACCATAATCAAGAAGCGACGTTGCTGTCTGTGTCACCACTTGATCGTGCGTTTCATAAGAGATATCACCGTTGGCTGAATATGATACATGCATCAGCGGATGATTCTGTAAATGCAGCATCGTTTCAACAGAACGATCTACTTCATGACGCAAACACCATACTTGTCCAAGGGTAAAAATGACGTACGACAATGTTGCAAGCACGAATGCAACAGCAGCAGTTTCAAGAACCGTTATGCCGTGCTGCGGATTGAGCCTCTTAGCGCGCCAAAACACTTCCCTGCTCTCCTCGTAGTAGTGATGGCAAAACCTCACGCAACAGTGTGTCGAAGTATTCGCCTGTAAAAACTCTTGTTTGAAAACGCGGTTGACCATCAGGACCAAGCACTTCATGTTGCTGAAACAATCGCTCGGTAAGCTCGGCTTGTGCTGGCGTCCCTTCAAGCATCACATAGAGTATGGTAAGCTTCCTTGCATCCTTTCGTCGCATCGCTTCTAGATCACCAAGCGTTGCATCCAGTGCGCTCCAGACGGCATCACCCTCTTCTTGCAACGTGATACCCTGAACCTGTGGTAATCCTACAGAGGCAACGACTGCAACTTGTCGCGCACGGTTAATCATACCACCTCGATTCGTTGCTTCCTCAGTCGATCCGAACTCAGTCATCATCGTACTCAGTGCAATACGGGTATCAAAGAGTGCTGTCGGATGAGCAACACGCGACCAGATAGGTTCAGCATAGGTTAATGGATAGCTGCTGTTGAGGGTAAGGGTTGGCTCATCGACTAAAAGGTTTGGCGCACCAGAAATAAAGTTGGGGCGAGCTGGTAATGCATAGATAGGGTCTTCTTGTAACTGTTGCGCAACCAATGCACAGTGCACTGAACGAACAGGAAACATAGGTATACCAGCAACCTGTTCTGTCTCAAGTTCGTTCATCGTAACGAGCGTGCCATTATCTGAATCAAGATAGGTATCATAAAACGTCGCACGATCAGGTGTCTGAAATGATTGCAACGACCGATTATTTCCACGAGGCGAGCGAGAGCCTGGAAAAAAACTCACACTCAGTCGATGCAACGGAGACCCTGCAATACTGTCGAGAATTCGAATACTGGCCTGCTTAATTTTTAGAAATCGTGGATTAAAGCACTGCTCAAGAGCAATCGGGGCAGCGATAGACACTGGACCTTGCGTAAATTGATGCTGTGCAAAAAATCGCGGCAACGGAAAACTTTGTTGCGTCCCAAAACGATTTGCTTCCGCAGCAGATAGTTGCGGAGCTACACGATTGCCACGTTCAATAGCAAGAAAGAGATCAACTGGGGTAATTTTACCGTATGAGATTGCTTTGAGGGGCAACCCAAATGAATGACCATCAAGTACACCACTAAAAAAACTTGCAAGAAACGGCTGAAAAAACACTGAACTTTCAACGACAAGCGAATCATGTTTTACCTGCACACGTGCTTCTGCATCAGGTATACGACGCTTTATCAGATTTGTCGCCGCTTGCTCTGCAAGAGCAATGTGAGGCAGATATTTGGTGCCGACTAACGCAGCATCATCAACACTATCTTGAAGCGCAACTTGCTGTGATACATAGTGCTGTATATCAATAACGACACTTCCCAAAAGCACAAGCAGCGGCAAAATGAAGCTTGTTGTCAGGAAACTCATTTCGGTGTCGCCTTTGATGCAAATGAAAGAATTTGTATAAGAGGCGATGAAAGAAAAAAGAGGATGAGACCTGCAAAGGTCAGTACAAGTGGTGCGGTTGCTTTCACAGGAAGCTTTGCAAGCTCTTCTTCAATCGCATCTTGGTACTGCGCCTGCGTTGCGTCACTCAGTTCGCGAAGCGGCCCGATAAGCTCTCCTCCTTCACGATACGCAATACCTAAGTGCACAAATGCATGTTGCAAACTTAATGAACCTGTTTGGGTCGCAACTTCTCGAAGTGCGACTTCAAATTGTTGCCCCTTCTCTGTTCGATCAAGAACAGTTGCTAGTGCTCGGCTGACAGGATCCTCGCTCGTAGGAAGATGTCGTTCGTTGAGGAACGAATGCTGACGCTCTTCAATACTAACAACAGCTTTAATTGCAGGCAGAATATCTAATCCTGCCTCTGCTGCCATCACAACTCGCTCCATCACGAGGGGCAAAAAGTAGTCAATCGCTTTTTGCGCATTTGCAGCTTTTCGTTTCTTAAGCTGCTCTGCTATCAAAACACCTACTGCACCTGCTATCAATGATGAAGCTATAGTAGTGCCAAGGCTTGCACCCCTCACACTTTGCATCACGAAGCTTATCGCAACCAATACGAGTGGTACTATTTGTTTAGTTTTGAGCAA
>JBILLA010000193.1:0-4955 GCA_044376365.1 Bdellovibrionota bacterium
AAGAACGAGTGCGCTCAGTGAAACATAGCAGGAGTACTATTGCATTTCTTTTAGGCGCATTTGATACAACCTCATTAGAAGATTGGATTAAATGTGAAATGGCAACGCCAGCGTAATCACTTCACAACTCATAAAACTGCCCAAACAACCTATCCCATTCAGGAGGATCAAATGCAAGCTGGCCTCCATTGGGATAGTTGGTGAGCTCTCCAAACACAATGCGATCTTCTATTTGATACAGATCCACACGAATAAAATCTGTACCTTGGGCAAGTTTTGCAGCAATTGAAATAAGTTCTTGAAGTTTTGACGGTGGCGCAAGGTCGGGACAGACTGGGAATCCGTAGGTAACAGGAAAAAGATTCCAATACATATCATACATATTGATATACTTTTGACCATGACGAACGAAAATAATTGGTGCAAGGTAACTCGGATCACCTAATACTTTCAGTAGTTTCAATCACAATAAAAGTTACCCTGTGCCAGAATTTTTTAACGGAAATTTCCCTCATTCGGCAGCCCTTCAAAGAACGCCTTAACGATGGGATCTACTCCTCTGGCCATATAATAGATAAGTCGGTACGGAACCATTATGTCCAGGCCGGTAATAGGATGTTTTTCAGGGAATTCCTCAGTAATATCCGATATATCCCAACCGGTTTTTTTGTAGGCAAAGATCGCCTGATTTGGGTATTCACCTTCTCGAACCCACGCCAGGATACACTCTTCTTTAAGTGGATCGCCACGCGCTATTGCGCTCGATGTGACGGCGAGATGAATCATTTTGAAAGCTGAGATGAAGGCTTCAGCATCTGGAAACTTAAAACGCGCATCTTCCAGTGCAGATAGAATTTTGAGGAACGATTTATCGGAATCATGAAGTGCTGGAATCTCTCGAGCACGCTCTACAGCGCGTTGTCCTTCATATGAAAAGAGTTGTTCATTCTTTTCAAACAGTGCACCACATGTGAACCTTCCTTTATCGCTTATAACTCCATAGAGGGTTCCACCGTGATCTTTCAATGACTCCATTATTTCTGCATATGGAACATGTGAAAGTAGGGCATTTTGAAATCCGGGATTATTGGGATCGACAAGTCTTCGGAGTTGTACCCGCTCAAAAAGCCGCGGAATATCGGGGTGGATGGGAATGTTCTTAGGAGTAAGTTCGATTACGAATGCGGCATCAGTTTTTTTTCTTGGAGCAGCTTTGCGGTGAAAAGCATGAGCACAGAGTAAGTCAGTATACATTCGCCTCGATTTGCCTTGCGTGCCTTCAGTTATCGGAAAGTCGGCATTAAAAGAGCTGTGTTCTGGGACCCAAGGGTAGATAACATCAGCAATCTCTCTGAGGTATGATTCTGTTTTAGAACATAAGGCGTTAAGTTCATCCAGAAAAACCTTTTTTTTGTGTTCTTTGTCAAATGGAGCTATCCAAAGGTAGCTGTAAAAGGTATGAAGAGCATCTTGGTGAAGTGCTGCAATGTCAGCAGCATAGGTAAATGGAGCAAGACCCCAGCTTGACTCTGAATTGCTTAAGATCGTTTTAACGTCATCAAGACAGCTATCTGTTGTATCTTTCATCAAAGTTTTTTTGTATGCCATCAGTACATAGAGCTGCCCTGCTAATTGCTGCCAATGAAAACGCAGCACTGAAGGGCTGGACGGATCTTTATAAAATTGCTGTAAACTTAGTTTTAATCGAGAGCTGTGACGCTCATTTGAACGGTGCTGAGTAGCTATCTTTTTCATGATTGTAAAATAGCCCAGTGCTCTCTTTGCCAGAGCTTTTTCCCACCGTTGGTATGCAGCAGCTTGAACCCTGGAAGTTGTCCCTAATGCTTCTCTTTGCTCTTTAGCAAGTACCCGTCGCAGATAAAGAGAAACCTCCTCTTCCATGGATCCAAGTATTATAGGAAACTTTTCTCTATACCAAACATTTCCAGACAGTTCGTTCATCGCCTTAGCATAGAGTGAAAGCTCAACCAGACGATTGATTCGATCGCTAGCTATCATGCTCATGATCTCCTTTCTGCAATGAGCCATTAAGTTTTCATACGTTGATGGGGTTTCGTTGTTGCTTGATATTTCTTTCGGATGAGTGTCGAATTTCGAAGCTTCAAAGAGTGCTTTTTCCACATCACTCATGCTAATGAAACTCCAAGACGAGTCGATCTCAGTACGAAATCGTACATAATACGAGTAATATTTCTCCCGGTAATGCTTTGTCAGGTTTCGAAGGGTCTCATTGACCTTCCCCGTTTCGTTCACGTTAGTACTAACTTCGTTATTATATTGTTCAGCAATCGAGAGTGATGTCTTTGCAAACTGCAATCGCAATTCTATGTTTTTGTCTGGTGAGCGCTTCCCTGATTTTAGTTCCCTGGATATTTGCTGTTCAAGGATTTCAATAGTATCACGAAAAATCTGCTGTTCTTTTTTGCCGAGGTATAAAATCAGAAATGTATTGTGAGGGTCAATATCTCCAGATTCTATATCCTTCTGGATTCGTTCTTCTAACGTTAAGGGAGGAGGTGATACTATGCTACGGATAATCTGCTGTCTTTTTTTGCCGACGTATAAAATCAGCGGTGGATTGTAAGGATCAACATCTCCAGATTCCATATCCGTCTTGATTCGTTCTTCGAACGTTAAGGGAGGAGATAATAGTATGCTATGGATGAGCTTCCTCATGGACACGAAAGTACCTATATGGTCGAGGAAGCGAAGATGTTGCTGCTGGACCTCGACGTGCGCGAGCGTCGCACCTGAAAATGATTCGTCTGAAAGTTGATGGTACTGGTCCATAGCATAAATAGTTATAGAGAAATACGCCCGGATGTGGCATTAAGCGCTGCTAAAGGTATCCTATAACATCCTTAATCGATAACATCCTGATTTCATACGTCATTTTTCGAGTCCTGACAGCCACTATACAAAAACTGGTCAATCGTACCTATATTTGCGATAATTGCTGTAATGAATAGTATTCATAAAATACATGCGTCACGCAACGAAATCTGCCGTTCGCTTGTTCACTGTTTCCGAATCTTTCAGCGTCTTAACCGTTTCGTGACGCAAGATATGAGTTCCGATCTGACGATTCTGGAATCCCTTCTCCTTTATGAACTCGATGGTGATGCAACCAGAAGTGTTACAGAACTTGCTCTCGTCATGCAGCTGGATAAGGCTACCATCTCTCGAACGCTGAGAATGATGGAGAAAAAAAAATTGATTCGGATACGCAAAGATCCTAATGATGCGAGGCGCATAGAAATTGAGATCATGGCTCATGGATACAAGGTTCTTGATCAAAATGATGCAGAATCAAACCAACTTTTGAAATGGTTTACATGCTTTCTGAGCGAGATAGAGCAGCATCGTTTAAAAGAGTACTTCAAGCGCATTGCTGATGCATTTGGCACCCCCATAAGTCCCCTTCGAAAAAATGACTTCGAAATACGGCTTCAAATGAGACGCCTGGCAAAGTCTCTTGGCTATCTTAAGGATGATTTCTTTAATACTGGATTTACTCCGCCCCAGTGGCAGGTGCTTGCAGCTCTTGCTGACAACGGTGATCATGCAACGCCGGCATTTCTAACAACCCTTCTTTCGACACCATCTTCGTACATGTCAAGGCTCCTGACTGGGCTCGTTTCAAGCGGTCTTGTAAAACGCCCGCGCGCTGCCAGGGATTCCCGAATTCGGCAACTTTTTCTTACGGATAAGGGATGGGCTTCCTTTTATGCGATTGAAAATGCTGCTGCCTCATTCTTTGAGGAGCGCTTGTTATGCTTCTCAGATGAAGAATTACATGATTGCCTCACTCTTTTTCGAGTCTTCATCCGGGAGACTGCAGATGGCATACGGCTTATTGATCGACGATTCGGGATACGGCTTGCACGAACCGAGGACGAAAAGAGAAGTGCGATTGGTTTTCTACTTCGCTCATTAGTAAGGAGTCACAGAGAAGCCGAAGCGCCATACGAGATCTGTGGCCCTGCTGATTTGATGAGCATTCTGACCGAAGAAGGTGAAAGCAAAGGGGTTCTGGTTGTTGAGCCGAATGGAAAATCACTTCAAGCAAAACTGTGGTTTGTAGATGTGGTAATGCCTCTGACGTGCAAAGAAATGTGGAAGGAACAGCTCTCGATACTGGTATATAATTATGTACGGGGGGTACCTGAGGGGCTCAAGGTAGACACTAGCCAGTATATTGGTAATGTCTAGCTCTTGCCCGCTACATTAAAGTGAGCCGTTCATACCTACTCTTAGATCCATGATAAGGTTTTCAAGTGTGGTCGCTATCGTTCCGTTTCTCAGTGCCCAACTTTCAGGATCCTCGTGAATGAGTTTCTTTCGAATTATATCACCGGTACTAGAGAACGAAATTTCACAGTTGACTGTAGATTGTTCAACTGCAAGTCGAACCCTACTCCCCGCGATATTTTCTAGTATAACCGGGCATGTTTCAGTGATAGGGATAACGGTACCACTGGTATTGATGGTTATAGCTAATCCTGAAGGTTTTTTTGTAAGCATGATTATAAACTCCTCTTAAACATTGCATACATTAAGTATATACCCCAGATACTTCTTTTATGCAACAAATTATAAATCAGCCTATGTATTTTTATTTAGTAATATCAATATGATACAGATTCAAGTGGAAAAAATCTTTAAATAACGTTACAAAATAGAGTTAATTATAATTAATGTTTATACAATAATACGATATTTTTCGGTACATCATTGGTACGAGGTGACTCGGATCACGTAATACTTTCAGTAGTTTCAATCACAATAAAAGTTACCTTGTACCAGAATCGTATTCCATTCTGATCTGGGATAATTAACTAATGCATGAATGAAGAGAGGGAGTAATCCCTCTCTTTTTTTATGTACGTTATAAGCGTGCCACTTATCGCGCTTCTTGCAGCAGAAGAGCTTCA
>JBILLA010000038.1:0-15461 GCA_044376365.1 Bdellovibrionota bacterium
GGATAGCGTTTCTCATCAATGTTTCGCTCTCGTAAGATTCGCTTGATCAGATCCTTACTGTCTGCTGCATCATAGACAGTAAAGTCATTTTTAAAGCCAAGCACTTCTGCGTAGCGGCGTAGAATTTTTAAACCACAGGAGTGAAATGTTGAAACCCAGAGTGCTTGCGCAAGGTTGCCAACAAGCAGTTGAAGCCGTTGTCGCATTTCACCTGCAGCTTTGTTGGTGAATGTAACAGCTAAAATAGAAGATGACCGTGCGTGTCCCTGTGTGATGAGGTTAGCGATACGGCGGGTAAGAATTCGAGTTTTACCAGTCCCTGCACCTGCAAGAACGAGGATGGGGCCAGTTGTGTGGAGTACCGCATCCTTCTGTGGTTGGTTAAGGTTTTCGAGGTGTCGATGAGTTTGAGGTTGAAGCGATATACTACTGGCGTCCATGGTGTGCTTGGCGAATGAGGTTCTTGGTTTGGTGCTTATGAGAGTAGAGCATACACTCTTATTCGAAGATACCACTCCAAGAGTTGCCGAGCTATGGGTGCAGCCTTAAGCGGGCTGCTCCCAGCTATGCCATTCGGCGACGCATGACGTGTTGGTTTACAAGCGAACGCTTGCACTCAGTCGCCCCTTCAGCACGTCCGCCACTTCGTAGCGCAACGTCACCCTCAGTGTGGAGGAAGATGAGAGCAGCGTAGTAGACGCAGATAATGGCTGGGATGATGTTGACGAGGAGCTGGACTGAGAGAGCGATCATAATTGTATCCTTACAAAAATTATCTTCGAGTCTATTTCTATATAAAATTTAGGTAGGTTTCAAGTCTTTTTCTATAGTAGAAAGGTCGTGGAATTGCTTTTATCCCCCAAACCGACGAAAATTTCCCTGTGTCTAGCTCTTACGATCGTAAAGATCATTACTATAACCTTGCGAAAGAACAGGGATTTCGATCACGTGCTGCTTTCAAACTCAAGGAGCTCGATAAGAAGTATAAATTATTAGAACGTGGATTTAAGGTCGTTGACCTTGGTGCGTGGCCTGGTGGCTGGATGCAGGTGGCGGGTAAAACTGTAGGGCAGCGCGGTTTAATTGTTGGAATTGATCTCGCCGAAATTGAAGAATTTCAAGAAGATAACGTCTTAACTTTTGTTGGCGATGTTCGTGACGAAGAAGTAATCTTGAAGGCTAAGGAAGCAGCCGGTGGATACTATGATATTGTGCTTTCAGATATGTCTCCTAAGCTTGTGGGTATCAAGGAAGCTGATCGAGCAGGAGCGGTTGCCTGTGCGGAGCTTGCGCTCTGGGCAAGTGGCGAACTGCTCAAGACGGGAGGCACTCTTGTTATCAAAGTGTTTAAGAACAACGAGACAGATGAGTTCGTGAAGGTTATGAGGAAGAGTTTTACGAAAGTAGTACGCAGCGAGCTCGAATCGACTCGTAAAACTTCTGATGAGTACTACTGTATAGGATTTGGCTTTAAGCGTTAAGTAATGATTGCAATCACCACTGTCTCTATCGAAAAGTTTGGCGCGCTTGTTCTTAACATCATGGAAGGATGGGGACGCAGCTGGGTATTCCTGTATCGCTCACTTCGCGCAATTATCACTCGACCATTTCGCCCGTACCTCTTCTTGCAACAGGTGCGACAAATTGGCGTCAATTCCATGCTTGTTATTTCACTGATCGCTGTTTTTACTGGCGCAGTGCTTGCCGTGCAGGCTGATTATACACTTTCTAAATTTGGTGCTACTGCATTTACTGGTCCAGCTGTTGCGCTGAGCCTTATTCGAGAACTTGGTCCTGTTCTAACAGCATTAATGATTATTGGGCGCGCTGGTTCAGCGATTACTGCAGAGCTTGGCATTATGCGCATTACTGAGCAGATTGATGCGCTTCGTTCTATGGCAGTCGATCCGATTAAGTACTTAATGGCTCCACGTATTCTTGCAGGGCTTATTACGGTACCTCTCTTAACGGGATGGTTTGTTTTTGTTGGTATTGTTGGTGGCTTTATTGTTTCGACTTCGCTCCTTGGCGCAAGCTCTGGAACATTCATCTCACAGATGGAGTCAGCCGTCGGTGCTGTTGATATTTACTCTGGCTTTATTAAATCAATTGTTTTCGGGCTCCTCTTTGGCTGGATCTGTTGCTACAAGGGCTACTACTCTGGTTTTGGTGCTGTTGGTGTGAACCGTGCAACAACGCAGGCAGTTGTTGCTTCTTCTGTTGCAGTACTCGTTGTTGACTATTTCTTGACGAGCGTCTTAACGCGAGTGTTCATGGGGTAATCGGCAAGATGATTCGAGTTCGTAATCTCTATAAAAGTTTTGGAGCGCAGGTCGTCTTACAGAATGTGAGCTTTGATATTGAAGTTGGTAAAACAACTGCAATTGTTGGACCGAGTGGTGTTGGAAAATCGGTACTGTTGCGACTCATCATGGGTATGATGAAGCCAGATGCTGGTCAAATTTTTATCGGCACCAGAGAAATTACCAACGTTACTGATGAGCGAGCACTGAATATGATTCGTGCAGACCTTGGTGTGTTGTTTCAGAATGCAGCTCTTTTTGATTCGTTGACTGTATATGAAAACGTTGCTTTTCCGTTACAGCAGCGGCGGCAGCATGTTTCGCATGCAGAGATTCACCGACGAGTGGTTGCCATGCTTGGAGCGCTTAATTTAGATACGAGTGCATTTTGCCTTCCCGGTGAGCTCTCAATGGGCATGCGTAAGCGCGTTGGGATGGCTCGAGCACTGATTACACAGCCTAAAGTGATCCTTTTTGATGAGCCGAATACGGGGCTTGATCCTTGGGATGGACAGCAGGTTTATGATTTAATAGCGCACTGCAAGCAAGAGTATAAGTTTACGGGTATTGTCATAAGTCACGAGATCCCGGAAGTTTTCCAGATAGCCGATCAGGTGCTTATGTTGCTTGATGGCATGATCGCAGAGCAGGGAGCACCTGATGTCTTGCAGCACTCAGTGAACCCCGCTGTACAGCAGTTTTTAACAGGAAGTATTGATGGACCAATTCAAATCCAATAAAGAAACAACACAAGAGATACCACTCCCACGGCGCACGATAACACTCGAGTTCCTTGTTGGTATTTTTACCCTTATCACTGTTGCAGCAGCTGGATACCTTGCCGTTGGGCTTGGAGATATTCGTTTTGTGAATACTGGTGAGAAGTATATCACTGCTGAATTTAATAATGTCTCTGGTTTAAAGCCTGGCGCCAGTGTTGAGCTTGCGGGAGTGCCTGTTGGTACCGTCGATGCAATTCAGCTCAAAGGCTACTTTGCTGAAGTCGTCTTGCGTATTAATCGAGACTTTGATCTTAAAGATGAAGATAACCTCTCAATTCGAACAAAGGGGATTATCGGTGACCGCTATGTGAAAATTGTACCTGGTGGCTCACAAGTTGTGATTAAAGATGGTGGAAAGGTATCAGAAAGCAACACGCTTTCGGTTATAGACTTTGAAGAGCTCATCGAAAAAGTCGTCAGTCACTATTCTGATGATTCAAATGGAAAAGATGCCAAGTAAGGATGTACGTGCAGGAGTTTAAAAAGAAATATATGAAGATAAGAAATATACTCGCTAGTATCCTTGCTCTTTGCTTTGTGCTCTTTCCGCAGAGCAGTTGGTCAGAGACGAATAGCCCCAAGCAGACAGTACAAGAAACGCTCGATGATATTGTTGCTGTTGTTGCAAAGAATAAGGGTGATCAGAATAAGAAAGCACGCCGTGATGGACTGCGTGCAATTATGAATCCAAAGTTTGATTTTGCAAAAATGGCACAGCTCTCGCTAGGTCTTCATTGGAATACTATCAGCGAAACAGAGCGACAAGAATTTATTGATGTCTTTTCAAATCTTCTTTCAAAGACCTATATGACCAAAGTAGAGACCGTCGAAGCAGGGATGGTTTCAGTAGAGAGCGAGCGTATTGAAGAGGGCAACCAGAAGGCTGTCGTCAAGACGCTGGTGAAATCAAAAGGCGATTTTTTCCCAATTGATTACCGTCTCATCAATCAAAATAATGCGTGGCGAGTGTATGACGTAGTTATTGAAAACATTGGAATTGTTGTGAATTATCGTAACGAATTTGCTTCAATAATTCGCAAGGATACTTTTGCTGGGCTTATGGATCAGCTGAGGAAAAAAAGCGTAGAATAGAGCCCCATGGCTATGGAAAAAGACGCGTCGATATTTGTTGCTGGGCACCGAGGACTTGTTGGTTCAAGTATTGTCCGCGCTCTGAAAGCGCGAGGGTTCTCAAATCTCTTGCTTCGAACTCGTGATGAGCTGGATCTGAGCGATCAAAAAGCAGTACACGATTTCTTTGCTCGCGAGCGTCCAGCCTATGTTTTTTTTGCAGCAGCAAAAGTAGGTGGTATTTTTTATAATCAGACCCACCAAGCAGACTTCCTTTACGAAAATCTGATAACTGCTACTAATGTTATACATGCAGCCGCGCAGTATGACACAACCAAGCTTCTGTTCTTGGGGAGTTCATGCGTGTATCCAAAGATGGCGCCACAGCCAATTCGTGAAGAGTATCTGCTTTCATCGAGCCTTGAGCCGACGAATGAAGGATATGCCATTGCTAAAATTGCAGGTTTAAAATTGTGCGAGAAATATGCAGAGCAGTACGGTAAGCGATTTATCTCTGCGATGCCAACAAACCTCTATGGTCCGAATGATAATTTTCACCCCGATCGTTCGCATGTTATTCCAGGCATGATGCGCCGTTTTCATGCTGCAAAAATCAATGGCGATAAAACGATCAGTGTATGGGGAACCGGCACGCCGCGCCGAGAGTTCCTTTTTGTTGATGATCTTGCTGAAGGATTACTCTCGTTGATGGATCACTATGAAGATCGTGAGACCATTAACATAGGTACTGGCGTTGATGTCACCATTGCTGAGCTTGCGCAGCTTATGGCAAGTGTTGTTGGTTTTCAGGGTGAAATAGTTTTTGATACATCAAAGCCTGATGGAACACCTCGCAAGGTGCTTGATATTAGTAAAATTCGCTCTCTTGGGTGGCATCCACGAACTGAGCTCAAAGAAGGGCTTCGTATCGCTTACGAGTGGGCCGTTGCAAACGAAAAATTTTAAAAAGGTAGCTGAAAAAGGCCATATGAGCACGGGAAGTGGTGAATATATTTTAGTCTTGGGTGGTGCTGGCTATATCGGTAGTCATGCCGTTATTGCGCTGAAAGAACGTGGCTATCGTCCAGTGGTGTATGACAATTTTATTTATGGAAACCGCGACATTGCCGCACTGCTTGATGTACCGATTATTGAAGCAGAGATAGCGGATCGTGCTGCCCTGAAAGCTGCATTCAAACAGTACAACCCCTGTGCCGTTATGCACTTTGCTGCGTTCGCATATGTTGGTGAATCAGTGACTGAGCCTGCGAAGTACTATGATAATAACCTTGCGACAACACTTGTACTGCTTGATGAGATGCGTCAAGCAAAGATCAATAATTTTATCTTCTCTTCAACGTGCGCAACATACGGAGTGCCAGCACGATTCCCGATCGTAGAAGATCTGCCGCAAGCACCAGTGAATCCATACGGCAGAACAAAGCTCATGGTTGAGCAAGTGTTAAAGGATTTTGATCATGCGTATGGTTTCCGTTCAGTTATCTTTCGGTATTTTAATGCTGCAGGAGCGCATCCGAACATTGCAATTGGTGAGCGCCATAATCCTGAAACACACCTTATTCCGCTTGCACTTGCTGCTACCGAGCCAAGCACGCCACTGAAAGTATTTGGCGATGACTATGATACGCCTGATGGTACCTGTATTCGTGACTATATTCATGTCAGTGATATCGCGGATGCGCACGTGCGTGGCCTAGATTTCCTGCTTCGCGAAGGACGTTCTGATATTTTTAACATCGGAACAGGGAATGGATATTCTGTGCGCGAAGTGATTTCAACCATTGAGCGTATTGCAAAAAAGCAGGTTCATTTTGTCATGAATCCTCGACGAGCAGGGGATCCACCAAAGCTTGTCGCTGGTGCTGATAAAATTAAAACAGTTCTTGGATGGCAGCCTCGCTACAGCGATCTTGATACCATCATTGAAACAGCCTGGAACTGGTACCTTAAAGAAACCAAACAGTAATATTCCATGGAGGCTACGCATCAGACCGTTCATCTTTCGGTAACGAGCCCCTTTCATAACTTTGGAGCTGGTACTGTCGGTCGACGCGTCTTGCATGCACACCACGGAGATTCCGATCGCATTAGTGCTGTCTATCAGCGGGCCATTGACCAGGCTCATGCTGCTGATTGTAGCCACATGGTAGCGCTGTATCCTGTCCTAACAACGCACGCTCAAGATTCTCTTGCCAAGTCGGGCCTTTCGATAACAGCCCTCACACGTCCAGCGGATCTTTTGATACAGCAATCCTGTTTCACTGAGGTGAATTGGCATTCCTGTGAGCCATGGAGTGCTTCTGAAGTGACTGCCGTGTTTGGCAAACTTGCATCACCTGCAGCGACATTTTTAGTGTGCGTTGATTTGTTGACTCGTGTCGATGATCCACGCTGGTTATTGCGCGAGATACGAACACAGCTCTGTGCGAATCCAAAAAATCGCTGCCTGCTCTCGATAGATACACGTGTTGATCCAGCTGAAGTGCTACGAACATGGACCAGTCAGGAGCTTCTTCATCTATGTACCGCTGCTGGTTTTATCATTGCATCGCATGATGAGTGCGATGGTATGTTTTCGGTACTTCTTTCCTGTTCCCATGAGCACTACCAGCAGTTCTTAACGCAGTATGGATTTCATACTAAAGATTTTACCAAGACTAAGCGCTTATTAGTAACTGCAGAGCATCCGCGTGTGGCAAAAAGTGGTGGTATTGGTTCTTACTTTCAAGAACTTGAGCTGCTTGTTGGTACTGATATTGTAGAGACCTGTTATGTGGGTGCTTTTGATAGGGAGACCCCTTTTGTTCTGTGCAATCATCGCATCGTAGGTTTTGCGGCATTCAATCAAGAATTGATAGAACCGCTTCCTCCCGAAATGGCGCTCTGGCTCGTTGAGCAAGCGCTCTTTTATCTTCCAGCACTTGAAGTGATTGAGTATCAAGACTATCACGGCATCGGCGCGCGAATTGTACAAGCTCGTCATGCAGGGATGTTGCCTGGAAACATCACGCTTGAAATCGGATGTCATGGAAGTATTCTTTATGTAGAAGCTGCTAATCAGCAGTGGTGTGGTATTGAGCACAATGAGCTTATTATGCTCGAAAAAGTTGCAATTGAAGGCGCTGATGTTGTTCGCTTTCCTACTGTATTTTTGCGCGATTTCTATTTGAATCGTGGATACGCTATTGATCCACAGCGTATTATTATTGAGCGGTATCCATTTCGTATTTCTTCAGCTCCGCATCAAGCCCAACCAGCATCGGTTGAGCGGTTAATCTTTGTTGGTAAGCAAAGCCCCATGAAGGGGTTTCCCGAGTTCCTTGAAGTTGTGCATGACCTGGTAATGTCAGGTAGCTTGCCAGGCTTAAAAGAGATTATCTGCTATGGTCCAACTGTAGCGCTTTCGCCGCTTGATAACAGTAGAAAAGGAGCGCTGATGAAGCGTATTGTCTGGAAAGAGGAGTTCCTTGAACGAGATCAAGTCCTCAGCGCTCTTTCGTCATCTGCTCATAATGCAATCGCTTTTATTACTTACCGTGGTGATAACCATCCAAACGTCATCCTGGAAATCATGAATGCAGGATTACCCCTTGTAGCATTTGCTACTGGAGGTATTCCTGAGTTGTTGCCTCCAGCATCTCATGAGTACTGTTTGTGCCCACCAATAATTGCTGCAGCTAAACAAGCTTTGGTGAAGCTTTGGAAGCTTGCACCAGGTGAGCGCGCAGCAATCGCACAAAAAACATTGCACGATTTTTCGCATACTCAAGCTGCAATTAACTCAGCTATTGTTGCTCGAATAGCTTCAAGTCGCCCTCAAGCACGCATTCTGCCCCATCTTGAGAGTGATCAGCTGACGGTAATGGTGCCGGTCTTTAATACAAAGCTCACGTATGTATCTGAGCTTATAACTTCCCTCAATGCACAAACCGCACGACCTCGAGAAGTTCTTTTTGTCGATGATGCCTCTGCATCGACATATCATGAACAGCTTATAACTCTTATTAAGCAGGAATTGCATATTCCTTATCAAGTGTTGCGTCATGAGAAAAATCTAGGTCTTGCGGGCGCTCGTAACACCGCACTCGCTGCTTGTCAGACGCCTTACCTGATTAATATCGATAGCGATGATACCGTTTCGCATGAATATGTTGCGACAATAGCACAAGCATTTGCACGTCAACCAAATGCAGCAGCTGTCATTCCTTATCTTGAGGCATTCACTGATGGTACGTCATGGCAGCAGCATGACCTCAAGCGATATGTGTATAGACCTCTTGGTGAGGGGTTTATCGTTGGTCAGCTTGAGAATCGTTACGGACATGCAAATAGTGGCTATCGTGTCGAGGATCTACGATCTATTGGTGGATGGAATCAATCCAGTCGAGCAATGTGGGAAGATTGGGAGTTATTTCAGCGTCTCGTGAGTGCGGGTCGCACGTTGATGATCCTTCCCAAGAGCATTGCATACTATCGTGTGCAGCAGAAAAGCATGGCCCGTACCTATGCCCGATTTCCTGCGATGGAGCGTATCGTTCCTGAGGGTGTATATGTATCCCGCTTTGAATCTTTTCGTTTACAGGCGATGCTTCGTGACTATGCAGATCTGAAGTATAATAACCCTGAGCACCGAAATTTATTGCAGCGCTTCCAGGCTATGGAAGCACAGTACGATCGATTTTTAATACGTATGATGCGAGGTCTTGTGCGATTTATGGAGGTAACAAATATTGATTATCTGTACCGTAAATCAAAGCAGCTGGTTGTTGGTAGTCGATCAAAGAATGATTCTGACACCGGATGAGTGCTATATAAGGGCACTTTGATAAGCTGGATCGCGGTAAAGTTGGACGATATCGTTCGGGCTTCCAATTGATTGAACTGATCCTTTTTGTAGGAGCACCGCATGTGTTGCCATTGATGCAATAGCTTCCATACTGTGGGTGACATAGATGATGGTTTTACCAGCGGCAATTAATTGCTTGAAGACACCGACACACTTTTCTTGAAAGCGCTCATCTCCAACACCAAGAATTTCATCGACTAAAAGAATATCTGGGTCGATATCAACGGCAACGCTAAATCCAAGACGAGCAAACATACCACTGGAATAGTATTTTACTGGTGTGTGAGCAAATTCATGTAGTTCAGCGAAATCAAGAATAGCATTGATACGAGGTTCGATTTCTTGTCGAGTTTTTTTGTGGAGTGACCCGTGGAGGTAGATATTTTCGATGGCGGTCAGCTCAGGATCAAATCCAGCGCCAAGCTCAATAAGTGATGCGATAGAGCCATGAATAGCAGCAGTTCCCTTCGTGGGCTTAAGAACACCTGCGATTACTTTTAAAAGAGTGCTTTTTCCACACCCATTACTGCCGACGATAGCATAGACAGCACCTTGGGGAATTGTCAGTGAAATATTTGAGAGCGCATTAAATGTACCGTAGGTTGGTTCCCAGTCACAGGTTATAAGCTTAATTACTGCCTCTTTAAGGGAGCTTGGGCGACGTGTGTAAGCACGGTAGGCAACCGTAACATCAGAAAGTTCAATGGCTGGGTGCTGATTAGACATAGCAGTTAGAGGTGATAGAGGAATTTATCTTCGTTTTTCCTAAAAAAGAAAAGGGCAAGCATGAGAAGGATTAAAGAGCCAGCAAGGTTAAGAACGTAGAGAGAAAATTGCGGCAGTGTGCCAGTTAAGAGCACCGATCGGAAAAATTCAATTTGCAGAAAGAGGGGGTTCAAAATCAGGTAGTCGACGAGCCATTCAGGGAGTTTGTCTCGTGCAAAAAGTACTGGAGTTAAAAAGTAGAGTGCCTGGAATGCGACTTCACTTAAGTGAAGGGTATCTTCAAAGAAAACATTGGCAACAGCTAGTATCAGCGAGACGGCAAGGGTAACAATGAATACGGAAATGAGTACCAGCGGTATCGCAATCATGCTGAGGTGAAAGGAGCGACCAAAGAGGGCCATCACTAGGAGGAGGGGTACAAGAGCAAAGAGAAGATTGGCAAAATTAGAGCATGCAATAGAGACAACAAAGAGGTACTTCGGTATGGCAACCTGGCTAAAGAGTCTTGCGTTGGCTCGTATGGCATGAAGGGACATCATGCATGTTGAGTTGAAGTAATTCCAGATAATGAGGCCGGAAAGGAAGAACACAGCATATTCTTTAAATGTGACCCCCATGAGCTTTGAGAGGACGGTGCTCATGACCAGCATCATGCCGAGGGGATGGAGCATGGTCCAAACATAGCCGAGGGATGAGCGCTTATACTTTTTACGTAGGTCCCGCAGAACACTCTGCTTGAGGTATTCTCGGTAAAGAAAGAGGTTGTGGAAGAAGCTCATGAGCGCCATATGAACCTCCTATCGTACCCTTTGCACGGCGCTGTGGGTAGGGTGTGGGTGGTGTTTTTTAGGGGCTTATAGAGTTTCCTTTGCCGGTACAAGTGAGCAGAGAATGATTTTTTAAGAAAGTAACTACTTTATATATGCAAGCATCTCAGCTGATATCTGTCCTACATATTTATCAACTGAACTTGTTTGCACTCTCCAATCGGCGCCGAGTTTAAATCCTTCAAGGTCACCAAACTTTATAAGTTCATATACTTTGGGACGATGCACTCGTAAGAGTATTGCAACTTCGCGGACAGTAAGCAGCCTTGCTATTATAGTTTGTTCAGACATTTTTTCTAGGATTATGTAGCATACTTTCTGAAGCAAATTTTTTACATATTTTTCTTGTTGCCGAGATTCAGTATTCACAAGAGTCGTGGTGTATAAGTCATAATCACCATAGATCGTTTCTGAGTCGCTCCGTGCTTGAACCATGTTGTCGATTGAGCTTTCTTAAAGAATCTTTCCTAAATGAGCTATCTAGGCTAAGTAGAGTTATGTCTATGCTCTCACCTGAACTATTGCTCTGTGTTGTATTACTGCTTGGCCTGCTCATTGGAAGCTTTCTTAATGTCTGTATTTTTCGCATTCCTGTATCTCAAGATCTCTTTGATGAAGAGACCTATCCGATGCTTGCAAAGCTTCGTGCTGCCTATGCTGTTAAGCAACAAATGCTCTCGGTATCGTTTCCACCACGATCGTTTTGTCCTTCGTGCAATCATGAACTGTGCTGGTACCACAATATCCCTGTCGTAAGCTGGCTCTGCTTGCGTGGTCGATGCGCATTCTGTCAGGCTCCCATCGGTGTCCGATATCCTCTGGTTGAGCTCTCTTCGGCACTTGCTGCTGTCATGAGTGTGTACTTGTTTGATTATTCCTGGGCAGCACTTGCGTGTTATATCTTAGTTGCGTGCTTTATTGTGATATCGTGCATTGATTATGATCACTACATGATCCCTGATGTGATTACGTATCCACTCGTTGCACTTGGCGTACTTGTTTCATTTCTCAATGGAATCTACTCGCTGTTACCACCTCCCTTTGTCTATAATAGCACTGAGAGTTTGCTTGGATTTCTGATGGGAGCGGGTGTCCTCTATACGATTGCAAAAGGCTACCTTTGGCTGCGCAAACGGGAAGGGCTTGGATTAGGCGATGTAAAGCTCTTGGCTGTTACTGGTGTATGGTTTGGCTACCAAGGGTCATTTTTTACTATTTTTGTTGGGTCACTGCTTGGTTCGATTGGTGGTGTGTTGTTTATGATTGCTCGACGCAGTGCAGCCTCACAAGAGATCCCCTTTGGACCATACCTTTGTATTGCTAATATTCTCTATATCATTCAGGGCAGCCAGCGCGGGCAGCTGCTTATCGAAGCACTCTTGCAGCGGCTTGGTTGGTAGCAAGTGAGATGCTATTTAAATCCTTCGCTGTACTGATCGTAGTCTGACACGATCTCTTCGCCAACTTTAATAGCGCGCAGTGTGATAAAGATCTCTCCATCTTCAGTAGCAACATTCGGGTTCTTTGAATGGTTAATAAAGAACGAAACATCGATCCGATTGAGCCCTTCATTGGGTACAAGCCATAAACCATCTTCACAAACACAGTAGGCTCGTATCATTTCTTGAACACCGTGGGGTGCTGAACGGAGCTCTTCCTCTGTGACTTCAATATAGGTTCCTTCAAAGGCTCCAGGAAATGGATTGATGCCAGCTGGGATATCTTTAATGGCAAAGACCCCAACTCCGTGGCTTCCCGATGGGCGAAGGCGACAGTACACTTCTTGATTTAAGTGGCGGAGGAGTTCTAATTTTGAGTACTGCATGAGTTATCTTTTACTTCACAAGCAAGGTTATCTTCAAACGGCCTTTACCGTCTTGGTGTTGATTTTCACCACGAATAGCGTTTTTGCTCAAGATCTATATAAACAACAAGATGAATCAGGGCGACTTATCTACCGCTCATATCCTCAGGATGAGCGCGACCGTCCACATGTTCTTCCTCCACTTATACGACAAGAGGCGCCAAAGCTACGCGACACGAGCTGTATGAATCACGGGGGACATCTGTGCGATGCAGGGCCCGATGAAGATGGGTCTGTCATATGTACCGATGGATACCGGGATGCTCAAGCGCGATTTAATTTTCACTGTCGCACAGCGCGGCTCTCGGTCGTACATGCAACGGTCTCTGCGGAGGGGCTTATCAGAGTTGTGATTCGTAATTTGAATCAGGCCGAAGCTGTCGGTATTTCTGTAGAATATAGGCATCAAGCAGAGAGCGGCCTCAGAGCCGAAAAGCTCCTTGGGGCAGGAGCCCATAAAATAAAGGGATTTGAATCTGGGGAATACATATTTAAAGTACCGAATTCATTGGGATTAAACGGGGATAATGTTGTGGATAAAATCGACATTTCCTGTGAAAACTGTGGATAACCCCCCACCTACCCCCGTACAATAGGAGGTATATGCTTCAGCCATCTGCGGTTCAGCGCATAATTCCTATTTTAAAGAAGAACGCTCGTCGAGCGCTCAAGATGCGCGTGCAAGGTTTTCCAAGCCCTTACTACTGTAGCTTTTTATTGAAAGATTTCGAGACCTTCGTTACGTCGGCTGGTAGTGGCTCCCTTTATAAAAGGAAGCATGACCGCGAGCGGATTGTTTTCAATGACCTGCGCGTTGGAAGCTACCGCTATGATCAGACAACAGAGGGAGGGCTTACTGATAATAATCATGAGAATGAATCTTACCAGTATGCAACAGTACCCATCGATGATCTTCACTATGATGGTTTGAGCCTTGCACTGTGGCGGCTGTCTGAGTGTAAGTACCGTGAGGCGGTCTCTGACTATAATCACAAGAATGCTCTTCGGCTTTCATTAGTAGATCAGAATAGCGACCTGCATTCATTTGTACAGCTTCGACCACATAAAAAAATTCTAGTCGAAACTCCTGAGCGTATTGATAGCCACCGCTGGCAACGTATCTGCAAAGATGTGAGTGCGTGGATTGCCTCTTTTCCAGGAATTTTTGATTCGACTGTTGAGTTTGAGGCAGAGCAATCAAGCTCTGTGTTTGTATCTTCAGAGGGCAGCACTATTGTACAGCACCGACAGGTCTTTACGTTGAGTGCTTCTATTCGACACCTCAACAAGGATGGCTCGCAGCTTTCTCAGGATTTTGTACTCAATGTTGCAACGCAAAAAGAGCTCCCCTCTGTGCGAGAGTTTAAGAATGCACTGCTTGAGAAATATTATAATCTGCAGCAGTTAGTAAAAGCTGAAAAAATTCATTCTTTTACTGGGCCAGTATTACTCTTTCCAAAGCCTGCTGGACTATTATTGCATGAAGCAATTGGTCATCGCCTTGAGGGCAGCAGACTGTTATCGAACGGTGAAGGACAAACCTTCAAGGGGCAGATTAGTAAGCGTATTCTGCCAGTTGATATTAGCATTATTGACGATCCAAGCCGTAAGCGGTTTCAAGATACGCGCTGCCTTGCGAGCTATGCGTTTGATGATGAAGGCTCTCCTGGACAAAAAGCTGTGCTCGTCGAGAAAGGTATACTGAAAGGATTTCTTTCAACGCGCTCTGCGCTCATGAAAAAAAACTTTGTACCAAATGGGCATGCGCGGAATCGTGGTTATGAAAGGCCAATCAGCCGTATGTCTGTTTTCGAAGTGAAGGGAGAGCGAACCTATGCCCATGAGCAGCTTCGTGAAATGCTGATTCGCGAGATTAAAAAGCAGCGAGTACCGTTCGGTATGATTGTCTATGAGACCAGCGGTGGTGAAACAGATACGAGTAGCTATGACTTCCAAGCATTCAGCGGTGAAATCTCATTTGCAACGCTTCTTTTTCCTGATGGTCGAGAAGTACCAGTACGAGGTGTAAACTTTGTTGGCACACCACTCCAAGCTCTTGCAAACATTGTTGCGTTAGGTGATACACAAGAAGTTGAAAACCACTACTGCGGTGCTGAATCTGGCTTTATCCCCGTCACGACAATTTCTCCTGCTATGCTCCTGAAATCTCTTGAGCTTCAGGCTAAAGATGAAGAGCTTGTCACACAGCATATTTTGCCAAAGCCAAAACGGTATCGAAAGCGAAAACCCCGCAACGCCTAGCACGACAGGGGCATCTTCCTAGAAAGGGAGTTGTTCGTGGTTTTATTCAGTCGAGAGGTTAAAACAGTAGGAATCCAACACCGTCCACCGACGACACTGCCAGATGAATTTCAATCAAATCGTGTTGCCGCTCCTGATCATTCTGTGCTTGTCATAAATGCAAGCCATGAAATGGCTAAAGAGATCACATTGCAGCTGACCCTTAAGCTTCCTGGGTGCTCTATCACCTATGCACCAACCCTTGAGCTTGCCCGTTTTGTCTTGAGCAGAAAAAAAATTGACCTTATCGTTTCGAGCCCTGTATTACCTGATGGTTCAATTCTTAAACTACGAGAGATGCTCAGTGAACGTGCATCGCCCCCAGATCTTGTCGTTGTAGGTAATATTAATGTCCATAATGCAGAGACCCTCTCTCAGATGGGCTATGAATACGTAAAGTTTAAAAAGTTAACTGCAACGGCTCCAAAGCGTGAAGAGATATTTCCGATTATTCATAAGCGTCGAGTTGATGAGTCGATAAAGACACTCGGTGCCGATATTCGTAATGACCTGAATAATCCCTTACAAGAAATCGTTGCCATGGTATTTGTTGCGAAGGCAACTGGTGAATCTTCAACGACGACCCAAGCGCTTGAAGCGATTGATAAGGCTGCTCAGAATCTTGCTTCTATTGTCAGTGGTCTTGAAGATAAAATTCGAGGGGTTGTTCGCTAGGGAAGAGGGTGCGAACCTTATCCTGTGTGAATCGTAACATGGATA
>JBILLA010000194.1:0-4891 GCA_044376365.1 Bdellovibrionota bacterium
GTCAACAATAAGCATAATATTTCGACCACTATCAAGATCATGCTCAATGATACGAGCAGGATGCGATGCACCAATTGTGATGCCAAGAACAAAGAGAACAGAGAGTATCAACGATACCTTTGTTGTCATGAATTGCGCGAACGAAGCGGGCGCATCTTTAAAGAAGCTTTGTGGCGGTAAGAACATAGTGCGGGGCGCAGGTCGAGCTCGTTTCAAGATAAGTAGTACACCAATCAGTGGTAGCGCTAGCAGTGCATAGGGATTAAGCAAAGTATAGCCAGCAAGCATCATTGTGTCTGCTCCCTAGCGTATGCGAGTAAGAGTTGCAGCAGCGCTTTGCCCTCTTCGAGAGAAGGTGTTGGTTGGTACAGATAGAGGCTGATTGTTCGCTTGTCTGCAGAGGAGATAGTTGTTGTTCGATTGCAGTGGTGAAACAGCAGCGAAATAACGCTTTTGAGCCGATGAGTATTTGTATCTTCATGTAAGAGATGCTCTCCTGTAAGAACAAGAGAATCGATACTCAAGGCTTTTGGCTGTTGTCGATGCTTGATGCGCCACAGAACATAGCGAATGCTTGCAGCTAAGCAGAGTGCGCCAAGAAGCCATAGAATAATATACAGCATCGGGTAGGGAACAGCCGTGGGGTCAATAATATCATACGGTGTTGGTTGAGGTGCTGGTTGCTGTGGCATGAGATTAGGTCAGGATAGATTGAAATGACTCTTCGGGTGATGGCTGCACCTGAATCCAAGTAGGTCGCAGTGCCTGGAGCTCTTTTTGTACTCGCTGGTATCGATCGTGTGCTCGTTGTTGAAAATACTGTGCAGTAGTTTTTTGAGAAAAATCAAACGTTTGTTGGTATGAGCCATCGGGACTAGATGCTTCATAGAGTCCCTGTGCGGGGAGGGTGATCGCAAGATCAAGGTATCCAAGGTAGAGTTTGTGTCGAGTACCAGCAAGAGAAAGCAGTTGTGAACAATCATCGAGATACGAGCTCAGAAAAAAGATATTGAGTCGCTTCTCTTTGCTCATAAGGATAGATTCGAGCGCACGAGCGAGTGACTCATCAGTTGTGCTTGGATGTGTCAGTTCAAACCGCTTTGGTTGGAAGAGGTTTGAGAGTAGGGGAAAGAGCTGTTTCTTTTTGAGAAGAGTGACACGTTGGTTCCAGGTGCCCGACAGCAGCATACCACCTATCTGTTGATGGTGATCTGTTGCTGTTGAGAAAAGAAAAGCGAGATGTTCGAGTGCAATCTCATAGAGTGTTCGGGTAAACCCTGTCAGCATCGAGAGTCGATCGTCAACGATAACAAAAAATTTTTCTTGTAGCTCTTCTTCATATGTTTTTACAAGAAGTTTCCCTGCTCGTGCAGAGGAGTTCCAGTGAATGTGCTTTAACTCGTCGCCCGTGTCGTACTCACGCAGCTCTTTAAATGCTATACCGCTTCGCGTGATGGTTCGTGAAGTGCTCTCACCTCCGCGCAAGAGTGAGGTAATAGCGCCACGTGCGAGTGAACGTCTTGAGTAATGGAGCTTCTCAAGAAATGCAGTCGGTGGAGTGATAACCTCAAAGGCCATAGCCTACATGCCTTACGGAATTTGAGTTGCCGTGAGTTGCTCTGCAAGAATCGTATCCGAGCGACGACCCTGTGTTTCATTGCTGTATGAAGGGATAACACGGTGTCGCATAACATCGAGGTAGACTTCTTTAATATCGTCTGGACCCACAAAGGTACGACCTGCAAGGAATGCATGTGCTTTGGCAAGCTTTCTTAAGGCAATGCTTGCTCGAGGTGATGCTCCCTGAATAAAACCAGATATCTTTTCTGGTTCTCTTGTACGTTGCACAAGTGTCACGATGAATCTATCAAGGCGCTCGTCAATATAGAGCTCGCCAGCCGAACGTTGCATTGACTGAATCTCATCAATGCTTGTTGCTGGATCAATAGCAATATCCTGACCGCTTGTACCATACTGGCGCACGATTGAGAGCTCTTCATCAAAAGAAGGATAAAGTACATCGAGTTTCATCAAGAATCGGTCGAGCTGTGCTTCTGGCAATGGATACGTACCCTCTTGCTCAAGGGGGTTTTGAGTCGCCAAGACAAAAAATGGCTTGGGTAGTTCGTATGTATGGTGGCCGATGGTGACAAAACGCTCTTCCATGGCTTGGAGTAGTGCTGACTGCACTTTCGCTGGAGCGCGATTGATTTCATCTCCGAGCAAAAAATTGGTAAACACAGGGCCTTTGCGGAGGACGAACTCACCCTTCTCTGGTCGGAAAATTTCAGTGCCAATGACATCTGAGGGGAGTAAGTCGGGCGTGAACTGCACTCGCTGCATAGTACCACCGCACGCTGCCGTGAGGGCTTTGACAAGCTTTGTTTTTGCCAGCCCTGGTGCACCCTCTAAAAGGACATGACCATTACAAAGTAAAGCGAGTAAAAGTCTATCAATGAGCTTATCTTGCCCAATTATTTGACGGTGGACAGCTTTTCTTACGAGTTCAAGAGGTGCAGAGGTATTCATAACAGTAAAACTATGCCAAATTATGGCCATGAGCGCACCAACTTCCGGATATGATCATGTCGATTATGATACTCTTGACTCAGCCAAGCTCGCTTTTATAGCAGCAAGCCGAAAAACGCTTACCTTTGCCAAGGATTTTGGCTTTGTCGCTGATGATAAGCTGGGGGCAAGCGCCAATATTTTCTCTCTATCCCTGGAGCCCTTTATCAAGCAGGGCCTTAAAGAGATTCAGGTTACTCTCTTACCTGAGGGGCTTGGCACTGCAGACGATGCGCGGCCTGATGACCTTACCGATAGTGAGCTTGAATCTTTCTGGTACAACATTGGACTTAAATCCGTTGCAGTTATGACCAATGACGCAGCAACGGCTGGAATGCAGACAATTCTTGTGGGGATGTATCTTCCCAGTGCTGATCCAGAGCGAGTCTTTACAAAGCAATTTATGAAGGGGTTTCTTGCAGGATTTGTTGATGGCTGTCAGCAAGTCGGTTGTGTCTATCTCAGTGGCGAGACACCGCAGCTTAAAAATAAAATTATTCCCGATAAGCTTGATATTGCTGGAGCTCTATTTGGAGTAGTTCCTCCAGGGTGTGAAGCGATTCATTCAAATAATATTCAAGCTGGTGATTATATCATATTGGTTGAAAGCTCGGGGCCACATGAGAATGGTTTTACAACGTTACGTGCACTTGCTGAAAAGACGGGATACCGTGCCAGACTTTCTGATGGCACTGAATTTTGGCAAGCAATGAATCGTGGTTCAAAGCTCTATACGCCTTTGATTCAGGCAATTCTTAAGCAGGGTATCTTTCTCTCAAATGCAGAGAATATAACTGGACATGGTTGGCAAAAAATTATGCGGCCATTAAAGCCGCTTCGCTACCAGATTGAAGATTTTCCTCCGATACTTCCTGTTTTTGAGTTCGCCAAAGAACAGCTTGGTATGAGCTATACCGATCTGCTCTCTGTGTTTAATTGTGGTAGCGGGCTTGCGCTCTTTTGTCGAGATCGTCAAAGTGCTGAAGCTGTCGTTGCACTTGCGACGTCTTGTCACTATAAGGCTGTCATTGCAGGTCAGGTAAGTGATAGCCCCACTGGTGTCCGTGAAGTAGTCGTGCCAAAGCTTGGTGTGACGCTTTCTGGTGAAGCCTTTAAACTTGGAAAGTAGCTTTGCTTGATAACCCTAAGATTTATTAATGGCCAAGCATAGCCTCGGAAGAGGAAGCCCCTCGTTGAAGCTCTTGAATAATAATCTCTTCGGCAAGCTTTTGGTTGCCTTGTAATTTGCCAACTACATGCAGTGCTTGTCCTTCTTTGAGTGATCCACCAAGAATGCGTGTACCTGAAGAGATAATAATCTCTTCCCCGTTGATGAGATATCGCCGTTGCTTGTCTCGTTCAAGAATACCATTGATTTCAAATGCTGGACCTTCCTGCATGAGTGCAGTTTTTGCTGCTTCAACTTGACGTTGCAAGTAGAGTTCCTGCGCTTTGTCAGACGGAGGTGCAGCAAAAGTTATGCTTGCGAGAAAAAAGTTACAGCAGAGCAATGCAAGAAGCTTATTCACCAGTGACCTCATGGAATGAAAGTATATCGATAGGAAGATTATAGATAGATATTGGCACCATATCGGGTGGTGGGACAGTCCCTCCAGTACCACTACCAGTATCACTGCCACCGCTTCCTGTCCCACCTTCGCCACCAGCAGAATTTCCAAGTGAGGTGCCTGAAGGATAGGCACTTTGAATAATAATTTTTTGGAACGTCTGAGAAATCACCGGTGGGTTTGGCGCACCAACATTACCAAGTGATGAAACTGCAGGCAGGATACCACCATTGCTTGCATGGAGCCTTACATCATCTTGGGTGAGTTTGCCATCAAAGCTGTATGGCTTTGTCTTTGACATATCGATACTTTGTACTTTCACATCCATTGCAGGAATGAGCGTTCGACTATTGATAGCACTTGCAAGATCGATGCTATCAAGATCAAGGTCGCCATCAGTATCCATGATGCCGCCATTGTAAAAAGGTTTTTTCGAATCCGCGCTGTAATCAACAACCAGTCCACCACCAGTTCTAAAATTAACTCCTTCAAGAAATGAGTGTCCACCTACGCCACAGGTACTTCTATCAGGCATGAAGCTTGAAAAGAAAATCGCTCCGCGTAGGTTGACAGCTTCATATTGAACAAGGCCGACCGGGTTGATGAAGTTATTGACGAGGTTGATGGACGTTGTCATTGGAATATAGAAGCCAGCTCTTGTATTCGGTAAGCGGTAGATACCATCACTGCCTCGAACAGTCTGATACGTTGCTGGTGATTGGTTTTGTAGATCGGCGATCGTTACGACACCGAGC
>JBILLA010000039.1:0-15451 GCA_044376365.1 Bdellovibrionota bacterium
TCAAACACCCTTAATTTGCTCAGGAGGCTTTACCGCTTAAAAAGCGAGCGAGCATTTGAGACTAATTGAGAAAAATCACTACTTTTTTTCTGAAGCAAAGAGCTCGGTGTGCTGGATAAGTGTATATGTCAGCTATCGTTTCTGCGCTTATGAAAGTTTCACTGCCAAAGTTCCAGGCAGAGCTTTCAGCAGCTGGCAATCTAGGCAAACTTCCCGCTCCCCCATCATGGGAAGATGCATGCAACCGTATGTTAAACCCCCAAGAACTCCTTGCTGGACTTGGACAATCCATAAAAAAGATTGAGGAAGTTGTTTCTTCATTCACAGGCTTTGTCGCTGGTCCAGCATCAAGAACACCGAACTGTGCTTATATTACCTGCTCTATAGAAGTTCCAAATCAGGAGGTATGCATACTCTCATGAAACTTTTCAGTAAATTTTCTTCTGCAGAGGGGCCAATTCGATTCGCACCGCAAAACACCAGTGCTCATGCACCTGACGAAGACTATGTCGTTGCTATTCCTCAAGAAGATACAAAAAAGTTTTTGCATGATATCGCAGCACTCTTTCAATCAAAAATTGTAGACATGCGAGATCGCCTGATAGGAGCAAGCTTTGCAGAAGACAGAGTCCTCTACTTTGGCAAACGAAGCGAATGGGTTGAACAGCTTGAATGCAAGCGCACAATTCCTTTTGTTATTGAGCTTATTCGCGCTGAGGATAAAGTTTGGCTTAATAAACTGCCTGTTTCAGATATCAGGACAGTTGGCGGACAAACGATCTTTGGCCTCTCATACGGCGATGCCGCTGTCGAGTATCACTTTCCGATTATAAAATAGCACTCACACTGCTTGTTGAAGCTTATCTTGTATATACAAGATAAACGGCTGTGCCGTCACTTCTGTGCCACCTTGAAGTGATGCAATCATAGCACGAGACTCAAGTCGACTAGCCTGCACATGTATATGCTCTTTTAACCAGTTGGTTGTTGGCAGAAAATTCCCCTGCTCAATGTTTCTTGCGAAATCAGGGAGAGACTTCTTGATGACGTTCAAAATCACACCATCAAACACATTTCCAAGAGCATACGTTGGAAAGTACCCTATGGCGCCTGAGTACCAGTGCACATCCTGCAGTATCCCTTCGGCATCATGGCGTGGCGTGATACCAAGATAGTTTTGATACAGCGCATTCCAGGCTTCAGGTAATGCATCACATGACAACGCACCCGACATAAGATCGATTTCAAGCAGCATTCGAATAACAATATGAAGTGAATACGTTACTTCATCAGCATCAACTCGAATTAAAGAACGTGCGACTTGATTTTGACGTTGATAGATTGCTTCGGCACTTACTGCTTTTTTAAACGTATCCTGCACATATCGGGCAAGGTAGACAGCAAACTCATGCGAACGCCCTACACAGTTTTCAATAAATCGAGACTGAGACTCATGCATACCTAATGAGAACACAGATCCACAGGCACTACCTCGATATGTTTGAGGAAGATGATACTCGTAAAGAGCATGCCCTAACTCATGTAAGATACTCCCAAGCCCATAGAGGAAATCTTGCTCTTGGAATCGAGTTGTAATACGCACATCATCATGCCCAATCGTTGTACAGAATGGATGGCTTGAAACATCGAGTCGAGAAGCGGATCGTGGCAATCCAAATGCTTCCATAAGGTGAACGCCGAGTGCGTGCTGGTCATGCAGTGAGAGCGAAAAATCTGCGACTGGAGCTTTTGGTTGCTGCAAATCATATGACTGCAATAGGTCTCGTAATGAAGCAGCAAGCGTTTCAAGCAGAGGGCGAACCCAGGATACACGCCCTCCAGGCTCGTATTGATCAAGCAGGGCGTCATACATGTGTTCTTGAAACCCAACTAGATGTGCTTCTTCTTGAGCTGTCGCAAAAATTTTTATTAGATTATTTTTTACAAGGCTGTAATTCTTTTCCTGCTTTGCTTTTTGCCAAAGGTGAAACGTCTCTGTATGAAGCTTTGAGCGCTTTGCAACAAAATCCTCAGAAAGCTTCTTCTCACGAGTAATAGTTTTGAGCAGAGTCTTTGCATTAATATGATCAGGATGATCACTTACAGGCGTTGCAACAAGCAGCGCCTCTGCTTCACGCTCTAAGTCTGGATGCGTTACTTCCTTGTGGAGGAGCACGGAAACAAGCTCAAGATGATCTGCTTTCACAGAGGCACCAGCGTCAGGCATATAGACCTGACTATCCCAGTCTAAAAGGGCTTTAATACCCTCCAAGTGATGAATCTTTTGGATGGTTTTATAGAACGCTTCACGACCTGTCATGAGCTATTTCCTTATGAGGATTACCTAGAGCAATTGCTGCTGCTTCTTTGAAAACTGCACAGGTGTACCAAGGGCATACTCACCAGAGAAGCAAGCATCACAAAACTTTCCACGCTCAGATTCAACTGCGGCATAGAGCCCTTCAATGCTGAGGTAGCCAATTGAATCAACACCGACATAATTTTTAATCTCTTCAATCGTCATATGCGATGCAATAAGCTCTTCTTTTGAAGGAGTATCAACACCGTAGTAACAAGGGTCCGTCGTTGGAGGAGCTGATATACGCAGATGTATCTCTTTCGCGCCAGCTTGTCGAATCAGGCTCATCAGTTTTCTACTAGTTGTACCGCGCACGATGGAATCGTCAACAACCACAACAGACTTGCCCTGCAGCAGTTCTGGATTTGGATTTAATTTTAACTTTACACCAAAGTCACGAATGCTCTGCTTAGGCTCGATAAAGGTGCGTCCGACGTAATGGTTACGGATCAAGCCAAGCTCTAACGGAATTCCAGATGCCACAGAAAATCCAAGTGCTGCTGTTACACCAGAGTCAGGTACAGGAATCACCACATCTGCTTTCACAGGATGCTCTTTTGCAAGCTGTTCACCCATCTTTTTGCGAACGCCATACACGGTACGTCCAAATACCTTTGAGTCTGGTCGAGCAAAATAGACATATTCAAATATGCAGGGCGCAGGGCGATTTTGTACACCAAAGGGAAAGTAGCTGGTAACAGTATTCTGGCCTGAAATTTCAACTAACTCACCAGGCTCGATATCACGAATATACTCAGCACCAACAAGATCAAAAGCGCATGTTTCAGAAGCAACAACAAGCCCATCACCAAGCTTTGCAAGACACAGTGGTCGCACGCCGTGCGGATCGCGCACTGCAAACATTCTATCTTCAAAAAGAAAGAGTAGCGCATAGGCTCCCTTTACCTGTTTCAAAGCAGCAATCACGCTTTCTACTGGGGGCACATGCTTCGGAGAGCGTGCGAGCAAGTGCAAGAACACTTCTGAATCTGAGGTACTCGTAAAAATCGCGCCGTCAGCAATAAGATCTTTTTTAAGGGTATCGATGTTAATAAGGTTACCGTTGTGCGCAACGCCCACTCTGCCGATAGATACCTCTGAAAAGAATGGCTGCACGTTCGCAAGCGTATTTCCACCAGCCGTCGTATAGCGAACATGTCCGATTGCGCGCTCACCAGGAAGCTTTGAGAAATCGAATTTTTTAAAGACATCACTGACAAGTCCCATGCCGCGGTGCACAGAGAATGAACCGTCCTGAAATGCGAGGACACCTGCCCCTTCCTGTCCGCGGTGCTGCTGAGCATATAAACCAAGATACGCTAAGTTTGAGGCCTCAGGATTGCCCCACACACCCATCAAGCCGCACTCTTCACGAAACTTATCAAACATATGATTATCCTAGCAGTGCGTCTAAACCTTGCTCCCATCGCTTTATGGCATCTGCACCGTCAATTGTAGCATATTCCTTCACATCGATAGCGAGATTCTTTGTGACAGTCCCTGAAGCAGTGATTTCAATACCAGCCTGCTCACAACGTTTTTTAACAGCATCAAGGTGCTTTGGATTACAAGATACAAGGTAACGCGCCCCAGTTTCAGCAAACAAGAGCCCATCTTTTCGTCCCTCATAGCTTTCTACGTTCAATGAAACACCAAACTGCTTCTGTGGTCCAAAGCATGACTCTGCAAGCGCAATTGCAAGACCACCACCACTTATATCGTGGCAACTTGAAAGTAATTCATCTTGAATACATGAACGAATGAATTTGCTCGTTGCAAGCTCAGTATCATAATCAAGCACTGGCAAAGCACCCTTTTCTACACCTGCAATCTGCGCAAAGTATTCACTACCACCAAGATCTTCTCCATCGGTTGCACCGATAACAAGCACAGCATCATTGTCATGTTTAAAGTGAATTGTTGTCGCTTTAGAAGCATCTTCCATCAGACCAACCATCGCAATCATTGGCGTTGGAAGAATCGCTTTGCCTTTTGTTTCATTGTTCAGACTAACGTTACCACTCACAATCGGCACAGAGAACGCACGTGCAGCATCACCAAGTCCTCTGATACCTTCTGCTATCTGCCACATGGTCTGTGGTTTGTGGGGGCTACCAAAGTTTAAGCAATCCGAAATACCGATCGGCTCAGCACCAACAGCGGTAATATTTCGTATTGCTTCAGCAACCGTCAACGCAGCACCAAGCCGAGGCTCAATACCACAGAAGCGAGAATTACAATCAAGCGTCATTGCAACGCCCTTTTCAGGCTTGCCATCAGTACGTTTGATACGGATCAATGCAGCGTCACCACCTGGATGGATCACTGTATTAGAACGTACGGTTGAATCGTACTGCGAAAAAAGATTTTTTCTTGAGCAAAGATCCACTGACGAGAGTAAGCGCATCCAGATTTTTGAGAGCTCTTGAGGATTATCGACCTCGTCGATCTGCTCAACAGCAAAATTAATTTTATCGTTATAATCAGAAGGAATCTCTTCGGGCCAGCGATACTGAGGGACAGCGCTTGTGAGCACTTCAACAGGAATTGATGACACATTCTCACCATTCCAGAACAGATCAACGTTCCTCCCAGGAACAACTTCACCAATAATAACAGCATCGAGCTCCCAGTGCGCAAAGATATCTAAAAGCTCTTGCTCTCTTCCTTTCTCTGCAACAAGCAACATTCGCTCCTGAGACTCAGAGAGCATAATCTCATACGGGTTCATCCCCTCTTCACGTTGCGGCACTCGGTCAAGATGCATCACCACGCCAGTCTGCGCGCGATCAGCCATCTCATACGTTGAGCTTGTCATGCCGGCAGCGCCCATATCTTGAATACCAATCACTGCACCACTTGCCATTGCTTCAAGACAAGCCTCGAGAAGAAGTTTCTCTTGAAATGGATCACCAACTTGTACCGTTGGTCGCTTCTCTGCAGAGTTATCATCAAATTCAGCAGATGACATCGTCGCACCATGAATACCATCGCGACCTGTTTTAGAACCTACATAGATAATACTGTTACCAATGCCCGCAGCTTTTCCAAGGAAAATACTCTCATGCCTTACAAGACCAAGCGCGAAAGCATTCACAAGACAGTTACCGTTGTAGCTTTCATGAAAGCTTGTCTCGCCGCCAACAGTTGGCACTCCCATGCAGTTACCGTATCCGCCGATACCTTTTACTGCGCGAGACAACAGATACGAAGTGCGCTCATTATCAGGTACACCAAATCGTAGCGCGTTCATCAATGCAAGCGGACGCGCACCCATCGTAAATACATCTCGTAAGATACCCCCAACACCTGTAGCAGCTCCTTGGTAAGGCTCAATAAAGGTAGGATGGTTGTGACTCTCCACTTTAAAAACAACTGCTTCACCGTCTCCGATATCAACAACACCAGCATTCTCACCTGGTCCCTGAATGACTCGCTTGCCCTCAGTAGGGAGTCCACGCAAGTGCACTTTGGTCGATTTATAGGAACAATGCTCAGAGAAAAGCGCCGAGCAGATACCCATTTCTAGGTTATTAATCGGGCGTCCTAAGACATCGATAATATGTTTAAATTCGGTTTCAGTTAACCCTGATGGCAGGGCATCTTCGAGGGTGGCGTGTTGGAGCCACTTAGGTGTATTTACAGCTTTTTTCATCGGCGACTAAAGAGTATAAACTTTGGGCAAACCGAGCAACCATTCGGTAATATAACGATTTTCCGTATATAATACGTGAAAATTTCGTATACTTCCAGGGAATTAGGTTTTTCAAAGCTTTTTCTCTTGGTTATCGGGCACGCCAAAGGTTGCACATTATGCCTTTAATTGGGCACCTCTAAGTACATATTTGCGAAGTAGTAGGCTAATTAGGTAACGTCGAGAAAGGAATAACTACAATGGGCAACAAATCATCAACTAAGACTAAAAAAGAGACCGATATCTTAATTTGCCAATCATTAGCGGCAGAGATCGAGCAGACAAACACTGTTGGGGAAACTGAGTACCCATTCTGCTCGCTTCGTCCTGATTATTTTGAGTTTGCACTCTCACGTCTTGCGCGTGGCGTCTCTGAATCAACATTCTCTTTGCAGCGATTAGACCAGCAGACAATCCTAGAAGTTCTTCGCAAGCAGTAATACCAAAATTTCTACGTATGCAAAAAAATTGCAATTAATTCAAACCCTAAACAGGGTTTTAGCATCATACTATTAAGAACAGATCTCATTGCGCGATACTTCTGACGGGAGCACTATCAGAAGTAGGCAATGGGATTTTTTTTTAAGGACTTACTGCATGTCGGACGATTTCAAAAAACTCATCAAGAAAGATCGTGAATCAAGAAAAAAAGCTTCATGGTCTGGAACCATGCTCGACTACCTTGAGCTTGTTCGTCAGAACCCAGATGTTGCGGATCTTGCGCACCGCCGCATGTACAACATGATCATGTCTCATGGCGCTAAAGAGTTTGACCTTGAAGAAAATCCTCGCATGAAGCGAATCTTTAAGGGGGATAACTATCGCTCTTATAATTTCTTTGCTGAAGATTTCTATGGCATGGAAAAAACAGTCAACCAAATTGTTCGCTACTTTCACTCTGCATCACTCAAGGGTGAAGAAAGTCGACAGGTCCTTTATCTTGTCGGTCCCGTAGGCTCTGGGAAATCATCCCTTGTTGATAAACTGAAGCACGGTCTTGAAGCTGCTGGTCCATTCTATGCACTCGAAGGCTGCCCTATGAATGAAGAGGCACTGCACCTCATTCCTCGACACCTTCGTAAAGAATTCTCAAAGATGCTTGGTTTACAAATTGAGGGCGACCTTTGCCCTGTGTGTCGTTACCGACTTAAAGAAGAGTTTGGTGGTCGTTGGGAAGAATTCCCAGTTAAAACCTATGAATTTTCAATTCGTGCTCGACGTGGTATCGGCGTTGTCCCTCCTGTGGATCCAAACAATCAGGACACCAGCGTCCTTATCGGTGGCGAAGACATTTCAAAGCTTGACCTCTATTCCGAAGGAGACCCTCGCGTACTCGACCTGTCTGGAGCCCTCAACGTAGGTAACCGCGGTATGGTCGAATTCATCGAAGTCTTTAAAAACGAAACTGAATACTTGCATGCAATGATTACCGCAACACAGGAAAAATCAATTCCTGCGCCTGGTCGTCACGGCATGATCTATGTAGATACCTGTATCGTTGCTCACTCAAACGAAGCTGAATGGAAAAAGTTCAAAAGCGACCATACCAACGAAGCGATTCTCGATCGTATTGTCACTGTCAAAGTGCCATACAACTTGCGACTTTCTGAAGAAGTGAAAATCTATCAGAAAATTATTCGTCAATCTCGATTTACTGCTGACATCGCTCCGCACACAATCGAAATTGCATCGATGTTTGCAATTCTTTCTCGGCTTGAGCCAACCAACAAGTGCGATCTGATGACAAAACTGAAACTCTATAACGGAGAAGAAGTTGTTGAGAAAGGTCGAACGAAAAAGATTGACCTCACCGAGCTCCGTGAAGAAGCAAAACTTGAAGGCATGAACGGTATTTCTACTCGATTCATCATGAAAGCCGTTGATAACGCGCTCTCTGATAATATCGAGCAAAACTGCATTCATCCTATCTCTATTCGCGAAGCACTCGTGAATATGGTGAAAGAGTACGACTTCCCTGAAGACACGAAAAAGCGCTACTTAGAATTCCTCCAGGATACACTTCATAAAGAGTACCTTGAAGTGCTTGAGAAAGAGATCACCAAAGCGTTCGTTTATTCATATAGCGAGCAAGCTGAATCACTCTTTAACAACTATCTCGATCATGCAGAAGCGTATGTTACTAAGAAGCGTGTAAAAGATCGTAATACGAGTGAAGAGCTTGAGCCGGATGAGCAATTTATGCGTTCAATAGAAGAACAAATTGCAATCATCGGCACTGCATGCGACGGCTTCAGACAGGAAGTCATTGCATACCTCTGGTCAGTCACGCGCCGTGGTGAAAAGTTAACCTATGAGAGCTATGAGCCACTCAAAGAAGCCATCGAGAAAAAACTTATGACTTCAGTCAGAGAGCTCTCTCGTATCATTACAACCAGCCGTACTCGTGATGAAGAGCAGAACAAGCGTCGTGAGAAAATGGTTGAGCAGATGGTTCGTAACGGTTACCCACCGAGCTGTATCGATACCATCATTAAATACGCAGCCAACAATCTTTGGAAGGATTAATCAGTGTCGTCAATATTTCGCCCCTATACGCCAGCGTCTCAACGCTCGGATCGGAGCGCGAGAGACCGACTGCGCCACAGGCAAAAACTCAAAGATACTATCCGCGATAATATTGCGGACATTATCGCAGAAGAATCAATCATTGGTCGCGACCAGGGAAAAATTATTAAAATCCCTATTCGTTCGATTAAAGAGTATCGCTTTATCTATGGAGAGAACTCGCCCGGAGTATCGCAAGGCAATGGCGAACAAAAACCAGGAGATGTGGTACAGCAAGGTAGCCCCGATGAACAACAGGGGCAAGGCGATGGCAAAGGTGGCAATCAACCTGGTGTTGATGCAATAGAAACTGATGTCACGCTCGAAGAACTGATCGACATTATGTTTGCCGATCTGGATCTGCCTGATCTTGAGCGTAAAGCACTGAAAAAAGTTGTCACCCATGATGCTCGTAAACGCTCAGGGCACCGACTCTCAGGGATCAGACCTCGACTCGATAAACGCTTGACCGCGCGAAACCGTATTCGACGTAAATTGGCAGTCAAAGGTTCACGCGATATTGACTTTGAAAATGAAGAAACTCGTTTTCCATTTCACAAAGATGATTTTCGCTACTGGCATATCTCTCCTACTGAACGCGAACAGTCCAATGCAGTGATCTTTTGCATTATGGACACTTCTGGATCAATGGGTACCGTCAAAAAGTATCTCGCGCGCAGCTTTTACTTTTTGCTCTATCAATTCATTCGAGCAAAATACCAAGAAGTTGAAATTGTATTTCTTGCTCACCACACTGAAGCAAAGGAAGTGAGCGAAGAGGACTTCTTTCATAAAGTAGAATCAGGAGGCACCTATATTTCTTCTGGATATAAGAAGGCTCTGCAAATTATTGAAGATCGCTACCATCCGTCATTGTGGAATATCTATGCGTTTCATTGCTCTGATGGAGATAACTTTTACTCAGATAATGATAGAGCAGTAGAAGCAGCTGAGGAGCTCTGTAAAAAGTGTAACCTCTTTGGGTACGGCGAGATTAAACCGTCAGGCTCTGCGTACTATAGTGGCAGCATGCTTGAAGTATTTAGTAAGATTAAAGCACCAAACTTTCAAATGGTTGTCATCGAACGGAAAGAAGATCTGTGGCCATCATTTAGAGCGTTTCTTACAAAGGATAGAACTGACCCGCGTGTACTGGCTGCAAAAGCGGCAGGTACTGAAGGGGCAAGCTCAGCAACATAAAAGAATTTTCGTATGACAGTAAATTTAGACGAGTTAAAAAAGTGGGACGACAAGATTGTCGAGCTCGTACATCGATTCGGATTAAACTGCTATCCACAAGAGTTTGAAATCTGTGATCACAACGAAATGCTTGGATACATGGCATTCTCTGGGATGCCAGCTCGTTACTCACACTGGTCATTTGGAAAATCATTTGAGCGGCAAAAAACCATGTATGAGCATGGCGCATCGGGGCTTCCGTACGAGATGGTTATCAACTCGAACCCCTGCCTTGCCTACCTTATGCGTGACAACTCGCTCCTTTTGCAGATCCTCACCATTGCGCACGTCTATGGGCATAACGACTTTTTTGCCAACAATTTTACTTTTACGAGTGCATTTGATGCGAAGTATACCCTTGAGATGTTCAAGAGCAATGCGCGCCGCATCGATCACTATATGGAAGACCCGTCGATTGGGATTGAAGCAGTTGAAGGTATTCTCGATCATGCGCATGCGTTGCAATATCAAGTGTGCAAAAATCTTGCTATCAAGCAGCTTGGACAAGGCGAGCTCGCAAAGCGTAAATGGGAAGGTGCGCAACATCCAGATGATCCGTATCGCAATATTCACCCAAAACGGGAGTACCATGCGCCGAATATTCAAACGTTTCCTGTTGAGCCTGTTGAAGATCTCTTGAGCTTCATCGCAGACTATAATCCGTACCTTCCTTCATGGAAAAAAGATCTCTTAAAGATTGTAGAAAAAGAGATGCGTTACTTTATCCCTCAAATGGAAACAAAAATCATGAACGAGGGATGGGCAAGCTACTGGCACCATCGCATTCTAAACGAGCTAAAACTTGATCATGGCTTACATCTTGAGTTCATCGTGAGCCATAACCAAGTACTACGACCGCATCCTGGAGGACTCAACCCCTACCACCTTGGTTTTATCCTATGGCACGATATTGAGCGACGTTGGAACGAAGGAAACACTGGTCGTGAACTGACCGATGATAGGCCTTCAATGGATGTCTCGACGCTCAATGAAAATGATACACCTGGGCGAAAGAAGATCTTTGAAATTCGTGAATCGGATCGCGATACGTCATTCCTGCGCCGTTTCCTTACACCCGAAGTCATGCGCGAAGCGCACCTCTTTCAGCATGAAAAGCGTGGCAAAGACCGTGTCGTCACAAAAATTGCTGACGATGAAAGCTGGCAGCAAATTCGAGATACTCTGATTGCACAGGTTGGCTCAGGCTCTATTCCAATCATCAAAGTCATTGATGCTGATTTTGGCAAGAATCGCACCCTCTACCTCAAACACGAGCATGACGGTCGTGATCTGCTGCTTGAATACGCTGAACACACTCTCAAACATGTAAAAGCACTCTGGGAGCGTGAAGTAGTTTTAGAGACTATTCTCAATCAGAAGAAGTCTTTGGTAAAACTTTCTGGTGATTCTATTAAAATCGAGCGGCTCTAATAATTGCTGTAGCTATTTGGCCCCCTAATATCTCTTAGGCTGCCTGTATGGGCGTTCCAGCTGATACATCTGCCCTGCTCTTCATCGGAAACTTTCGGTAAGCACACACCGAACTATACTCTATGAGCAATAAATTAAATCCACTTCAGCAACAACTCGACAGCCTGGCAAATCCATACATAGCAGACTTCATTGAATTCTCTAAACAGTACGACACAGCAAATGAATCTGCGCCAACGTCATCTCGGCTGCTGGGCAATATAGAGCTCTTTGGAGGCCTCTCTCGAATCGGAAAATCAATTGAATTCGACGAAACGTCAGGCACCTACCGTACCACGGCCCGTGAACTTGCGCGGTACACAACGACCCAATCAGTGGGCGTTGCCGTAGGTGGAATTGGACTGTATGCATTAGGCATTACGCTGGGGCCCCTTGGACTCCTGGGCGGCATCGGTGGGTACCTACTTGGCTCTCACGTTACTGGCAACCTATTTGACTATATATTCCCCTCAAGCAGCGCCCAGTAGTCAGGAAAGCACGTAAAAAGAGTACCTAAATATACGAATTCTTTTCGTTAAGTGTTATTCATTTTGAGGCTAATCGGAGCTTTAAATCTTTTTGCTTAAGGGTCAAATTAATAAGAAAATAGCTGACAAATAAGCATATTTTCGAAAACTTTAGATTCAGTGACGTCTATTATGAATACACTCATCACATCTGATTCACTCATTAAACAAACTCAAAAGATCGATGACGCTCAGTGGAAACTGGTCAAACCTCACATGCCAGAACGAAACGAATACGGCCAAGAGGTCCTTTCCGTTGAACTCCATTCAGGCAATCCGACAACAAAACCCGCGTTTCGATTGAATTTCAATAAAAATACCAATAAGATTTCTCATGTTGAACTCTTAAAAGGTTTAAATGACGGAGAGTTTATCATCGTTGGCGCTCAAGCTGATGAGGTACTCAAAAAGATCCTTGATGCTCGCCCAGAACTTATCTCAGATCTTTCTAGCGAGCAGACCCTAAGCGATCTCAAACACCCCAAAGACATCTGACTCGAACCTCTATAAAGACTCCAGGTAGAGCTTTACTACTGTACCCACAATTTTTTTCTTTGCATTTAGCTACTGGTACGCTACAACTGAGCCATGGCAGTAGCAGTAGATCGCAAGCTCTCCCTTGAGCATCAAAAACGAAAGTTTGAATCTTGTCAAAGTAACGAAACTGCGACTCCGAGCGATATATTTACTGAACAACTTGCGCTTGCTCAAGAATATGCAAAGCTCTCTGATCGTGACGCTCAAAAGCACTGCCACGACCTTTTGTGTGGACTTGAGCGCGTCCTCAATATTCATCACGACATTGAGAGGCTTGACGATCTCGCCCCTCAAAGCATTGTAGAATTCTATCGAAGTTTCTCTCGCTTTTATCGGCTCGATCAAAATCCTGAAAGCGCTACCGAAAAGCTCTGTGAGCTCAAACAATACCTCAATCAGCTTGATGATGGACACGATACAGTTACATTACGCCCTTTTTGGGAAGTTGTTCGCGCTGAGGAACACTTTAAAATCGCTCGCGCATGCAAGCAGGGTTCGTATCTAAGTTCTACACACGATCTGGAAGTCTATAATCTTATTGAAGCTCGCCAAGCATATGAGTTTTTCCTTAGTCGCTATGATATCAGTGCACGTCCATCAGATTCATTTCAAGAGAAAATACTACTTAGCTATACACGACTAACATCAATTCACAAAGATCTTTATAATCAGCACGCTGCTGACGAATTCGCGACAAGAGCTTCTATTGCCCACCCACCTGAATCATTCGCAACTCAGAAGCGCATTGGACATCATCTACTCAACACACAGCTCGAGTTACTCTCAACAACACTTGAACAGTCACGAGCCGATGCCAAAACTCGCGGAGAACGACGACGAATCCCGAACCTGGAAGTGATGCAGATCTATACTCTTGTAAGCAACCTTTCGCACCAACTGCATCGACTCCAAAACCACGGCCTTATACCGTGCAACTCTCTTACCCTATGCTTAACGGTACTAAGTTTTCACCGACGCAGCCTCGCCGATTACATCGAACCTCAAGATAATCCCAAGCAACGTTCACGTCTTCTACAAACCTATCAGCAGCTTTCACCCACAGTCGTTAACCAGCTCCTCGACGTAAAATTGGGTCTGTCTGATTCAACAGATTACTATGCACCTCAGGTGACTCATATCCTAAAAAATCTCGCGTGGCTTCTGAGTAAAGTTAAAAAAGAGCACGAAAATCCCGCACTTGAGCTTGCAACATGGAGCGTTACAAGGGGCCTTTCGTAACACACTCGCGTTGCTTACATCGGAACATTCGTCGTGACCGCTATCCCTTCAGCCGCAAGCTGCTTGAGGGCGAGTGGTGAAGCTTTGCCAGCAATCTCAAGAGCCACCGTACCATTGCCAGGTCGCACAGCAGTTTTTACTTTTTTAATAACTTCAGCAGCTTCTTTTGTCCAAAAAAGATAATCGATAGGCAAACAAATAAGAAAAGAATTTGATGAAAAACGTATCATCGGAAACTTAGGGGCAAAAACAATGCGCTCAATAGGACGCTTTGCATCAACGGCTGCAAAACGTGCTGCCATGCGCTCAAAAAAGTACGCTGTCGGTTCACGCTCAGCGTTACTGGCGAGCTTTAGGAAGACATCTCGCCCTTGCGCTTTTTTCAATCGATTGAGCGACTGTAGCAGCGACAACAAGAGTGGCGGCGCATACCCATCAGCATCAAGAAATTCTTTTCGCACTTCTTCACTAACATTCATTTGCGTGAGTAACTTTTTGGCTTCAGATTCAATCAGATCGGGATCCTGAAAGTGGGCAATTTGCTCAGCGCGATCATGAACGGAATTCACATTATTGATAAGACCAAGGGCACCTAGTCCCGGTACAAATCGGAACGCAAAGCCAACGCCTGTCTGAATACGAGCAATTTTTTCGATTTCGTTTTTAATTATTTGATTAGACGTATAGGGGCTAACGTTAATCATTTTAAAAAGCTCTTTTTCGTTCTTATTGTACTTCACATAATCAAGAGCATACTTTTTAGCCTGCTTTTGCCCCTGTGCAGTAATATCTTTATCTTTTCCGTTAGTTTGACCATTTGGTTTTTTATTTTTATCAGCGGAGGTGTCAGGCTCTTCCTGAAAATACTCGTTGACAGCATCATAACCCGACTCAACTTGTCGCCCTGCCCATGAAAAAATACTCACAATGCCTGAAGGAACTTTTTTAATCGTATCAACGGTTTTTTCACGATCAGAGATAATTTCATAGAACTTTTCACCAGCTGTAATTGGTGCCAGCAAGAGCTCTTTGCCCCCCTTTTTTGCAGCTTCAAGGAACGCATCACTTTGCGTGATTTTTTTCAGCTCTGCAATTGCGGGATACTCACGAATACGCATCAAGAGCAGCGCATTTCCTTCAACCGTCAAATCACCGTGCGGCGAGTGCATAACATAGGTATTAAAGTACCCATTCGAAGTAACTTTAGGATCAATGCTGAAATGCTCACTTTTAAGGTACGATGCATCAATCACATCGCGCGCAATAAGCGTTGTTGGCTTTTCATAGGGCTGCGCATTGACTGCTTGGCAAAAGAACAAGCTAAGGGAGAGCACCCACAAACGAACAAGAGGCGATATACTCATTAGGCAGCTTCCTTTCTTTTTCTTCGTCGTGTCGCAGCATGAGCACTTTCCTGCTCAAGCGTTTTTTCTTCTTTTGCAAAAAGAGCATCCACAAATTCTTGGGCAACAAAGGGGCGAAGATCCGCCGCAGATTCACCAACTCCAATATAACGAACTGGCACATCAATGGCTTCTTTCACGGCAACAACGACTCCACCTTTCGGAGAACCATCAAGCTTGGTCACAATTAATCCAGTGAGCTGCACAACTGAGTGGAACTCTTTTGCTTGCGCAACTGCATTTTGACCAGTCGTTCCATCCACAACAAGAAGCACTTCATCAACGCCATTTTGGTGGTGCCTTTCAACTGCATTTTTAATACCTGCAAGCTCTTGCATGAGATTTGATTTATTATTCAAACGTCCTGCAGTATCAATTAAAATCAGATCAAATGGCTCCTCCTGAGCACGTTTCATTG
>JBILLA010000040.1:0-15414 GCA_044376365.1 Bdellovibrionota bacterium
TGTTGGTGAAATCACCCGCCAGGTTACCGAATCATCTAATGTGACAGCGCACGCGGTCACTGAGACCAAGAAAACCAATATTATTGTTGATGAGCTTTCGCTCGCTTCACGAAAAATTGGTAATGTCGCAAAAGTGATCTCTCAAATTGCTGGCACCACAAACCTTCTCGCACTGAATGCAACAATTGAAGCAGCACGAGCTGGAGAAGCTGGAAAAGGCTTTGCAGTTGTTGCCTCGGAAGTAAAAGAACTTGCAAGGCAAACTGCAGTTGCTACTGAAGAAATTAACGCAGAAATTGACGCAATTCAGCAAAAAACAGTACAAGCTGTTTCTGCTATCAGTTCCATCTCTGAAACTATCTCTAAGATTGATACAATCTCTTCAACAGTAGCTCTGTCTGTGAATGAACAGCGTATGGCTACGAATGAAATTAGTAGCAACGTGCATCAGGCAGCTATCGCTACCCAAGACGTTTCACAAAACGTTGCAGGTGTGACCGTGACGGTGCGAGAGACAAGCAATTCTGCATCCTCGCTGTTATCGTCTTCAGAGCTTCTGCTCAAGCAAGCTGGTAGCTTACGTACCGTTGCTGACTGCTTCCTTCAAACTATTCGAAGAGGCGCAGAGCACGTTTAACGAATCAGACCTATTGTCTGTTGCAGAATCTCATTGGCAGCATTCAGAATCTGTGAATTTGCTTGATAACCTCGTTGGTAAACAACGAGGTTTACAAATTCACCACTCATGTCAGTGGTTGATCGCTCAAGAGAAGATCCTCGCGTGACCCCTTTACCTTTTGTGCCAGGGGCTCCGATACTGACTGCCCCAGCATCAGTGCCGGCTATGTAACTACCGTTGCCAATGCGTTGCAATCCGTCAACGTTTACAAATGTTGCAAGCTGAATTGTACCGACTTGTGCGATCGATCCATTCGTCAAAGACGCCATGATGCGTCCTGACTTATCAATTTCGTAATCTTGAACTTCCCCAACAGTCGAACCATTTTTAGTTTTAAAAATCATTGATGATGGCGCCGAATACTGCGTATATTGGCCGAAATTAATCGAAATATTTCCGGCTGCAGCTCCTCCCGTCCATGCTGGTGTCGCAACAAGTCTTGCAGCTGCTTGATTTGCAGGTGCTATTGAACCATCTGGACCAAACGTTATACCTGTCACTGAACCAACCTGCACAGGGACACCAGGGGTACCTCCAACATCAGCACCATCTGCATATGCATTTACAGTCCATGTGTTAGGTGCCGTCTTAAAGAATCCAAGTGTCAAAGGGCGCTCTGAACCTAAACTATCTACTACTTCCATAGTCTCTACATGACTTGCACCTGCCCGAAGGCCAGCAAATGATGGGTAGGTGGCGGCTGGAGTCGCTAAGGGGAAAGTCGATGAAACGTTACCGCCAAGGGTTAACGCAGTTGTTGCCACAGCACTCGTCTGAAAAGACGCAAGATTGATTCTTGATAGTGCGGGAACGGCTCCATCTTCAGTTGTTGTTGAACCGGTAGTCCCAAGTACGTACTTACCATCACTCGTTACGAGGTACCCCTCAATATCAAGCTTTAAATTGCCAGCTCGGGTATATGCACGAGACGCGAGTGCGCCATCTGCATCGCCAGTTATGAAAAAGCCGTTGCCCTCAATGGCCACATCCAGCGATCGACCGGTAAATTCTGCTTCACCCGAATTAAAAATCGTACGCACTGCGGCAATTTTTGCCCCATTTCCGTCAGTCACCACACCATCATCTTTAATACCAGTGTAGGAGGCGTAAATGTCTGAAAACTCTGCGCGGGCAGTCTTGTATGACGTTGTATTTGAGTTGGCGATGTTATCAGATATCACTGCAATTGCTTGCCCGTGACTTGTAATACCTTCTCGACTGGCATTTAATGCCGATTCTATCCTCATACTGAGAATACATGGCAATCTTTATTCCAAATGCCGCTTCTATTGGTGTGGGGATTTGCTAAGCTCTGAAAGCTTCATGCCTGACCGCAACAGAATGACACCCCCAACAGATACAATCATCACATACTGGTGAAGGTGATTGAGTAAAGAATAGGCAGTAGCTTTTTCTACAGAAACACCGAATAGGGCAAAACTCGCAACTGTCGCCACTTGAAAGACTCCAATAAACCCTGGAGCACTCGGAGCCGCAACTGCAAGCGCAATAAGTACAGTAAGAGCGGTACTCAAATTCAGATCAGAGGGAATCGAAATCACAGCTAAAAAATAATCAAACGCAACAATATTTGACACCCAAACTAAAACTGTAAGTAGAATAACCGCAACAAAGTTCTTTACTGAACGTATTGCTTGCGCTCCTTCTAAAACTTGCTTTGTAGTGCTCAGAACAAATCCCTGCAAAGATTTTGGAAAGAATCTGACTATTCGAACAACAATACGCTCAAGTAAAACTGGCAAACATGCTGCCATCATAATAAACACAAAAAGGGCAGCTGCGAGTACAGAGAATCCGCGCACTCCATCGTTTGCCCATGCAGGAAGATTTGGCACCGCGTGGGATACAAAAAAGAACAGCGAGAGTACACAAACAAGATCAAGGAATCGCTCAATGACAATCGAAACAAACCCAGTCGCAAAGGGCACACCTGAGTACTTTGACAGAAATAAAGGTCTTATAAATTCACCTGCACGGAGTGGCAAAAGAAATGTTGCCAAGTTACCAACCATCAAGCTACTAAACCGCTGCCAAAGCGTTGTCTGCGAATCTGCAGGCAACAAAAATTGCCAACGAATAGCTCGCGTCAAAAAATGCAACAACCAAACGACCGTTACCATAAAAAATGGCGCAAGCTGTGCAGCTTGCAACTCAACCATAACTAATGACCAATTGACTTGAAATGCAAGGGCAACAATAAGCACAAGGCTCAACCCAAAGCTTATCAATATTTTTTTTGTCTTCATTGCGGACGACCAAAAACACGCATTAATTGCATAAAATTCTGTAGTGCTGGTGTATGCTCAATATACGCAGCCGATGTATATGTTGTGAAAGTCTGCCCTTGATAAGATGCTGTGATACGAACATCACCGGTAGTAACGAAAGTATCATAGACTTTACTTTCTTGCAGTAACTTAATCAGACGAGCAAGCTGTTCGGCAGTCTCATGGCGATTCGCATCATAGGCAAGTTCCCATTGCTTCGATACCGCCGATGACTGAGATACGACAATAATGGTCATCGACGAAAAAGACTCAGGTGCTATCTCTGGAATAATGAGCGTCGAAGCGATACGAGCAAACGCTGAAACTTTTATCGGCGTATGGCTGCGCTGAGAAAAATTAAATGTCACAAGGACAGCAATAAGTATTGCAAAGCCTCCGGCAACTATTCTCAGTGATTGCTTTTGAAACATATTGCTACGGTTGAAAGTTCTCTTGGACAAATGCTATCAGAAAATCACGCTGATTTTTATCGGGATCATCAAGAACAAGCTCCTTGAGTTGATTCAAGATAACTCCCATCTGCTTACCAGGTAAAAACCCTAACTCTTTTAGATCGTCTCCTGAGATAGCCAATGTACTCTTAAATGACCCAACAACCCTGTGACGCTCTTCTTCAACCATTCGGTCAAAACGTTCAGCCATTGCGACAAGCTTATCATCTTCAAATACTGCAGGCTTGTCTGCATTCTTAAATTCACGCCATCGAGGGAACTCATCCCCCGCATCACGTAAAAGACGTCGCACCCCCGCTGGACCGCAATCAAATGGTCTCATGTGAAGCTTAACAATCGTTGCGACGGAATCAATGTCATCATACGAGAAACGTAAATGAAGCATTTCACGTCGACAGATTTCTTCACTGATTTTTTCATGATCATAGAAATGTCTATTCCCATCTTTATCAACCGTGAGGGTATAGGCCTTGCCGATATCATGATACACAGCAGCAAGACGCAGGATGCGCTCAGGAGGACACGCTGCGAGCACATCAAGCGTATGTCCATAGACATCTTTTGTATGATAGCGGTTCTGATCAAAACCAATAGTCGGTAACAGCTCTGCAAATGTATACGGCAGCAGTCCTAAAGAACGGAGCGCATCAACACCGGCTGCTGGAAACTCGCCCATAAGAATCTTTTCAAGCTCAACTCTGATACGCTCAACTGCCACACGTGATAAAAGTTCATGATGCGCTTTTATCGCGTCACGCAATCCATGATCCATTTCTCGTCCTGCTGCTGGTCCGAAGCGAACAGCGCGCACCATGCGCAGAGGATCTTCTTTCAATCGCTCTTGAGCATCACCAACTGCACGCAGTATGCCTGCTGATAGATCAGCAAACCCACCAACCGTATCAATAAGCTGCTCAGACTCACAACTGAAAGCAAGCGCATTGATAGTAAAATCGCGACCACTTAGATCCGCTTCTATGGTGTGGGGTGCAATATCATGACGGCCTGCTCGAAACGTAGTAATTTCTACTGGCTCACCCTCAACAAGAGCAGTAATAGTGCCATGCTTAAGTCCAGTAGCAATCGTCTTAATATGGCGCTGCTCCAAACGCTTGAAAGCTTCTTGCGCGGTAAGTGCCGTGGCAAGATCAAGATCAAAGGAAGCTATACCTAAAAGGGCATCGCGCACAGCACCGCCAACAATGTGCAGCTGTGGATCAGCTAATACTTCCCGAAGGACCATCATTCTTGAAGAACGATTCGTGGCAATAAGCTGCCTAAGCCGCTCTTGTTTCAGGCTCTCGGGTATTAAGCAAGACATGTCATGCTGAGGCTTATCAACCATCTATATATTCAAAAACAAACTGACTTCTGGGAACCGATGCATTACTTGATCCACAAGTGTAGCCGCTTTACGGCTCAATTCAACTAAACCGCTGCCTCCTACCAAACTGGACTCATAATGGAAGAAAAAACATCTCTTCTCAATGATTTATCCGGCCATGCTTTGAACACAGCTTTAAGCTTTTCATCCGCCCTTTATTGACTTTTATCCGTTCTACCCGTAACCTCTCCCATCTTGCATCCGACTAGGAGCCAAGCTGTTCGGGCCGGTAGCTCAGCTGGTTAGAGTACACGCCTGATAAGCGTGAGGTCGGCAGTTCAAGTCTGCCTCGGCCCACCATGTTGTCCCTTTGGGAAGTTCACTGTGTGATCCCTTTGGGAAGTTCACCTACGGTGAACGTAGGTGTCCCTTCGGGGATTTCGCTGTGTGTTCCCTTTGGGAAGTTCACCTACGGTGAACGAGGGTGATCCCTTCAGTGATTTTGCCTTCGGTAAAAGAGGGTGAAACCTTTGGGAACAGCAAAGAGCGACAAGGATCTTTTTTTTGAGGATCTTTAAACGCTCCTAAAGAGGCAAAACTTTGTCTCTTACATGGGAACTTGGTATACTAGTCATCCGCACTGACGTTCTCCAGAAACGTCTCGGTGTGTAAGACCTTTTTTGTATGGGGTTGTAGCTCAGCTGGGAGAGCACTGGCTTTGCAAGCCAGGGGTCAAGGGTTCGATCCCCTTCAGCTCCATATTTCTCATTCGGCATTCTAGCCCAGGGGGTTCCCACCCCCTCTCGCCGCTGGTCGCGGCTTCTCCCCCAATCTAATCTTTCTCATTCGGCATTCTGGCCCAGGATTTCTCATTCGGCATTCTAGCCCAGGGGGTTCCCACCCCCTCTCGCCGCTGGTCGCGGCTTCTCCCCCAATCTAATCTTTACATGAGTCATTCGTATCAGATTACTGCTTGCCGACTTGTAGATTCTCTATTCTTCTCTTACTGTGCTTTCATGCTCACAGTTAGAGAAATTCAAGAATTCGGCACCCCCCTCTACGTCTATGAAGAAGCAGTATTCGATCAACAGTACAACCAGCTCGAAGCAGCATTAAGTCCTCTTCCTCACTTGATCTGCTTTGCTGTTAAAGCAAACTCCAACCTATCTATACTAAAAAAATTCTCTCAAAAAGGCGCTGGTTTTGATGTTGTCTCTGGTGGTGAGCTCCATCGCGTCATCGCGGCAGGTGGTGACACCTCTAAAGTTGTATTCGCTGGCGTAGGCAAAAGCACCGATGAAATTCGCCTTGGACTTGCAAGCAACATAAAATTTTTCAATGTTGAATCTATCGAAGAACTTCATGCCATAGAAGCGATAGCACAAGAGATGTCCCTCGTGGCACCCATATCAATTCGCGTCAATCCTAACATAAACGTCGATACCCATCCGTATCTCGCTACAGGCATTCATGAATCAAAATTTGGCATTCCCTCCAGCGAAGTGCTCGCGCTCTATAACGCAACAAAGCATTCCAAATATCTTATGTGGGTTGGTGTGGATGCTCATATTGGTTCTCAAATATCTGATGTAACTCCATACCAAGAGGCTCTTACTCAATTACGAACACTCGCCAATACACTGCGACAACTCGGGGCACCCATTAGAACAATCGATCTTGGTGGCGGGCTTGGTATCAGCTTTTCTGGCCAATATGAGCCACTCGATCTGTCTGCATACAGCACGATGATTAAAACAACTCTTACTGGAGACGATTACGAACTCGTCGTTGAACCAGGTAAGTACTTAATTGCTTCAGCAGGCAGCATCATCACAAAAGTGCTCTACAAGAAAAAAAATCTTGATAAGGAATTTCTTATTCTCGACGCAGGTATGAACGATCTGATGCGTCCTTCACTCTATCAAGCACACCACAAGACCGTTGTATTGGGCAAAGAATCTACCCTTGCAACACATCGCTACGACCTCGGTGGCCCTGTCTGTGAATCTGGATGCATGTTTGCCACTGCAGAACAGTTACCTGAGGTGCATGCAGGTGAATACCTTTTGATAAAAGATGCTGGAGCATACGGCTTTTCAATGGCGTCAAACTACAATACACGCCCCCGTCCAGCCGAAGTATTAATTGAACTAGATGGCACCAAACGCCTCATCAGACGACGAGAAACAATCAAAGAGCTCTTTGCTCTTGAAAAGGAATACGTATGAAAACCAATGAAGCATCAACTCTTGACCTCATGCAGCGCTATGTTGAGGCATTTAATCACCATAATATTGAAGCAATCATTGCTCTCTTAGACGAAGCAGTGGTGCACGATATCAACGAGGGTCCTTCAGAGATTGGCATCACTGCATTTAGAAACTTTAAAATGCGTATGGACGCTTGCTACCAAGAGCAGCTGACGCATATTCATTACTTTGCAACAGGCACACACGGCGCCTTTGAATGCATATGCGAAGGAACCTATCTTAAAACAGACACAGGGCTTCCAGAGGCAAGAGGCCAGCAATATGCCATCCCCGTCGCAGCATTCTTTGAGACACAACAAGGAAAAATTACCCGCATTACTTCTTACTACAATTTAAAGGGTTGGATCGCAGCGATTTCTTAATCTGTTATAGCTGATCAAGGAGCGTCCTCATAATCTTATCAGACTCACTATATGCCGTGGAAAGGCTTTCGATACCTAATTCCTCACGAATCGTTTCTGCATACGCACGCTCTCCAAAATTAAGCGCAGACCGCAATGCACCAATACTCAATAATCGCTGATCGCTATACTGCTTATTAAAGCGCTTTAAGAGCTCATACCCTGTCCGTCCGTGACTCAACTTATCATAATCATGCGCTGCAATCATAAGATGAGCTGCAACTGCTGCATCACATGGCTCACGATATTCGAGACTATATTCAAAAGATTTCAAAGTAGCAGTCAGCGCCAAGAGCTTCACAGCTGGATCTTGTTCCTTCGCTGATCGAGCAAGGCTTAAATGGTTAATAGCCATGGCTTGAAACTTTCGAGGAGCCTGTTTTTTCTTGATTGTACGGATCACTTCAGCAAGTCGCTTGGCTCGCTGTAGAGACGTATGTTTTTCAAGGATAAGATCACGTCCTGCTTTTCCAATACGACGAGCTTCTTCTGGATGATCAATATAGTACTGTATTAGTTCAGCTGCTTGATCCACATTATTCTTTTGATACGTTACCAGATGCGCACCGTCTTGAAACAGCTCGAGTAATCCATTTTGTGAATGTTCTGTAAGAAGCAAAGCGCCACTCATCATCGCTTCAAATACTCGGAAATTAAGATCCAACTTTACCGTTTGATTGATAACTATTTCACTCAATGGGAAGTATTCCCAAAAACATCCCGTAGTGCACAGCACTGGAACTTTTTCTCGAAGCGCATCAAAAAAAGCCACCCGTTCAGGATTAAGATTTTTATTCAGTGTGCCAATAAAAACAGCACCATGCTCTTTCTGATCGTAACTTGGATCTATGTGCCTTGATGCCCATAACGGCATCCATTCAACTTGTTGCCCCCATTCTTCATAAAGCGGTATATAGTCTTTCTGTGCGGTGAACGAATAATCAAATATTTCATTTAGGTATCGATGTAATGCCACATGATGATGCGCATCGACCCCATAGAAAATAGTCGGAATATTGGTCTCATCAAGGCCAGTAAAAGCTATCGGAGCACTGTTATCAAGAGCAACGATACAATCAGGAATAAAATCACCAGGAATCGACTGGATAAGTCTATCGATATGCAGCATCGGCAGATTGACTGTGTGCTCTAAATGCCGAGCAAACCCATGTCCTGCTGTCTTTACCTCAAACCCCAGCGACCGAAGTTCATCAGCAAACCAATCTTGATTAAGCAGTAATACTTTCACCTTGCTTCTCTATCATTGCACGAAGTTCAAGTGCATGTTGGTGACGAGGTTCAAAAAGCGTAATCGTATTAATTGCCTCTGCTGCTTGAGCAACTTTACCCTGAGCAAAGTAGCACCCTGCAAGAGAGTACATGAAATCGAGGTCAGCAGGATGGCAATCAAGGTACTGCTTCAATACTTCCTCAACTTCTGTCAAACGCTGCAGAGAGTAGCCCATCTCAATAATACCGAGTAACGCACGAACATTTTCTGGATTACTCTTCAGCGCCCGACGATATAAATTCCATGCTTCTTCAGGCTTCTTATATTGAGTTGCACAAAGGCCTAGTCCAGCAAGCGCTACATCATACTCAGGACGATTGCTCAATGCTTCTTGGAAAAGCTCTAAAGCACGGCCCCACTGCCCTCGCGTCGCTGCCAGCGCACCATGTCCACATAACGCACGTGCTGAATCAGGATTACCTTCAAGCACTTGATTATAGACATGCTCAGCCTGATTATATTTATCAGTCAAAACAAGACTTTCAGCTTTCTGACAAGAAATCGTTTCTTGTTGTACTGAAGTAAGATTACTATTTGTCGCAAGCGCCGCTATACGGCTAAATGCTTCCTCATACTTACCCTTGCGCTTACACTCTTCGATCATCAAGATGTCTTGATCAATCGAATCAAAACTTCCATCTATACTTGATAGATCAGACCGTGCTTGTGGCGCACGCTCAACTTCAACTTTTTCAGCAAGAGGAGCCACATAGGCTTTAAGAAGGGCAGCTAATTCACGCGCACCAGCATGATCAGGATTCTTAGCGAGGATGGTATTATTAAGGACAGTTGCTTCATGCATCTGATGCAATTTATAGAGACAGCCTGCTAGACAAAACTGCATTTCATGATCTTCAGGATGCTGCTCGACATGCTGGCGAAGGAAACGCTCAAGATCCTCGTACCGATTTAATGAGTATGCAATATGCATGAGCTGGAGGAGCGCAACAGGATGATCAGGTTTCAAAGTCAGCGATCGTACAAAAGATTCGTATGCAGCTTCAGATTGACCAAGTATTGCTTGACACATACCAAGTCCACAAAAACTTTTTGCATCAGATGCATCTTCAACAATAGCTTGTTGAAACGAATGCATTGCATCCTCTGTCTTGTTTGCTGCGAGCGACGTCGCACCTTTCGCACGATGCAGACGACCATCTGCTGGCGCAAACTGTTGCGCAACAGTAAATGCTTGCAGTGCCTCTTCAAAACGATGCTCTCGGGCAAGAATCTCACCCTTCTCAAGCTGCTCTTGAAACTTGATTGGGTCAGTCGATTCTACGACGTGCACCCTATCAGCCGCGACCATCTCAGGTGCCTGTGGCTGAGGAATAGCATCAGCTTCTGGTGTCTGCATTGCCGCAGGCTGCTTCCAACCACTTACCGTGCGATAGCTATCAAATGTCTTGTCTGCCATCTCTTTCCATGAGTACGTCATAACTTTCTCCTTTAAATTTGGATTGACGGGAGCATACATAGCTGCAAGCACCGCCGAACGAATCGAATCATCATCGCCTGGATCGCAGTAGTATGCGTGCTCACCTAGATAATCAGCTGCAGTACCGCATCGTGTTGCTACGACATTACACCCGTAGAAAGCAGCTTCAAGTGATACGAGTCCCGGTAACTCATACCAGCTTGGAAGCACATGTACTTTCGCAGCAGCATACGCGTCAGCAAGATCTTGATCAGTAAGCTTTGGTAAAATAATTGTTTTTCCTTTGCGCTTAAATTGCTCAACTGCTATTGCGTATGGAGGCTGGTAGGTAAAGCCGCCACCTGCAAGTACGACAGTGACATCCTCGTCTTCAAGAGCCTTGAGCAACATGAGCTGATTTTTTCTCGTCTCAAATCGACCAACGCATAGAATAAAATCTTTTACTCCATACTTTTGAAAGAAACGCTCTGCGTTGCCCTGAACACCAAGTTCATAGCCAAGCTTAATTTCTGCAATATTGGATGATACATTATATTCTCGGCGCAACGTACGCGCTTCTGTCGCACCATTCGGATACAGTGCTGCAGCATGCTGTGCAGCATAGGTATTATTGAATGCAGGAGCTTTCTCTATTGCGCGATAGTTCGGCTTATTTTCATGCCACCATGCACGGTCATAACCGATACGCTGATATTCTTGCACAATAGATGCAACAAAATGAGACTGATAGTGAAAATTGGGCACATCTTCAAGTAATGTAGTAATGACATAGGGAACGCCAGCTTGCTGCGCTTGACGTGCGTAGTACTCAACCATATCTGGAAGAGCAAAATTAAATATATGCACAAGGTCAAAACCTTTTGGCGAAATAACACCATCAAGGTTAATGGTTATATCAACAGGATAGTCCGCAAGGCCAGCCATGAGCTTTTCGATCACGACAGTATCGCCGCCCCGCTGGGCAAAGGTACTTGGTCGATTACACAGAAGCACTTTCATTCGTTTTGTTTGCTCACTACCTGACATAATACTTTCCTTCTGAACCAACGGGATTGACGAAACGAGTACACCGAGTGCTCTGTACTGTCTCTGAATTGCCGCCCCTGTATTTTTCCAACTAAATTTTTGTGCATAGATACGAGCCTGTCGCTTGAGCGATGCCGCAAGTACTGGCTCCGAAAGAATCATTTGAATGGCTTTCGTAACAGGATACCCTGATGTTGCATGAAAGACTGCGTCCTCAAAAACTTGAAATGGAGGAGCTAAAGAAGTAACGACTGCAGCACCACATCCAACTGCAACGGCACAGGCACCAGATGCTTCGTAGTGCTGTGAACGATAATTCATAAGAACAATATCAGCAGTACCTAATATATCTGATACTTCATTTTCAGAGACAAAACGATCTGTATAGCGAATATACTGGGATATCCCAAGTTCATGTGCAGCTTGCTTAATACGCTGATAGTACTCTTTGGCATGCGCATCAGAGGAATGAGGAATACCACAGATAAGCCCAGTCACCGGCATACCAATACGACGAAGACTCGCTACTGCGTCCAAAAGACTCTCGATACCTTTATGCGGCTGTATAAAACCAAAGCAAGCTACAATAAAGTCTTGTGATGGGATTTGGAACGATACCCGAACAGCTGCTTTTATATCCTCTGAGACTTCAGGACGTACCTCTACACCATGCCGAATTACCTGAATCTGCTCTGGTCGTGCCCCGTTTGCCAATGCTTCCGGAATATTTTCTTTGCAGTGAACTAGAATCGTATCAAGACTTGTAAAGAGTTCACGAAGAGCAGGTTCAGTCGTATAGATATTATGCATCGATGCAATTACTTTGACGCCATAAGAGCGAAGCTCCTCAAGGAATCGAGTGAACCTTGGATAGTGGAAAAAGGATGCATGCGCATTGAGATGAAGCACCTTTACATCTTGCGCTAGTACAGCATCTCGAAGCTTCTCATAGTTATCACTGTCGCGATGCCAACAGCGCGTGACATGAGGCTCATCATTATCAGTACTCGTATCTGTTATCTCAGCAAAAATTGCAAAGCTGTTAAGTGGAAGTTCCTTAGTTAAAAACCGTGCATACGTTGCGAGCCCACAGGGTTGATTCCATGTAGTCACAAAGCCAACGCGGCCTGGTTGCAACTGACGCCGCTTTATTGCCGCATCAATGCAGCTATCAAAAGCATTAACAAATGCTGTCCATGAAAATTTTTGACGCGCAGTTGCTAATGCCTGCTGTGAATACGCTTTGAGTTTTGAAGGATGCGAAAGGAGATACTCAAGAGTTTGTGTCAATGATGCCTCATCGGGCACAGGTAATAATACTCCCGTTTCATCATGACAGACAGCTTCGCTGATACCACCAACATTAAACGCAACGACAGGGCATCCTGTAACTAATGCTTCTACAGCAGTTAACGGAAAACTATCAAACCAGCGAGAAGGAATAATACATGCGCCTGCATGTTGGAAAGCCCGAGCAACTTCTTGCTGAGGTACTGCACCAAAAAATTTAATTTGTGGACATTGTGCTGAGATCTGCTTCTCATCAAAAAATGATTCCTGCCCCCACAGTCCTGCACTGCCATAGACATGCAATTCTGCTTCAGGATATTTTCCAGCAAGATTGGCAAATACCTGCAAGAGAATATCAATTCCCTTATGAGCAACAAGCGCTCCGACGAAAACAAACCTATTATAGCATCGCGTTTCAACATCCCCAGCTTCAAAAAGAGTCAGATCGGCACCATTTGGTATAACCGTTACTTTTTCTGCGTTAATGCCTGCATCTGTAAAGAGTTTCTTTTGAGCTTCAGAGACACAGATAATTGTGTCACAGAGCGAACTTAAGACAGATGCCTGCACACCAGTAGCAGTGCCCGAAGGATCATGGGCAATAAAAGTTCGGGAAAGGCAATCAGGTTCACGTTGAGCAAAGACCAGTGGTAATGCACGACATGCTGAAGTAACGTGATACGGCATCCCGAGTACTCTCATACGCTGAAATGCAAGCTCTACATTATATGTGGAACCGATATCCCAAAAACGCACCTGATGATCAATGCAATCCCCTTCAGGAATATTACCTGCAACGTAGACGATGTCACCTTGTGCAGCGAGTGTTCGCGCAAGCCACAGAGTTGCATTCTCTGCACCAGAGTTAACACCTCTCACATGTAGTGGATGGTCCTTGTGGAATATAAGATGTGCGCGAGTACTCTTCATTGAGTGAGTAATAAAATCCTTTTAAATTACAGTCTTTTTGACGCTCCTTTGCTGCTTTCGGATGTGAGCGATTTTCATGCCACTTTAACAAAGAAAGCCTAACTCATTGAAATAACACGGGAACTTCAAATGTAATATTATTGTGTCAAACACCCAACGCACTTTTGACGACGTCTTTTTGGCGAATTGAACTAAAGAAGAAACTTGAAAAGTCCGATTTACATCTTAAGGATTGATTGGACGTCAGGCGTGCGTAGGTTACTAGGTTACACCCTTTGGTTCTTTTTTAGGTGGCGGATTCCAAACTGAAATTTGTTTGGTATGGAATCCGCCAACATATTGTAGGTTCCTGTTTTGTTTTGATGTTTTTTTACAGGTTCATCACCTGATGTTCAATCACCCTTACACGTGATTTGTAATACCGCGACAAAAATCTTCAAGCTTATCAAGCTTAGGTTCTAGCTCCTGCTGAATTGTCTCACCAAGCGCCCACCATGATTGATAGAGTTGATGCTGACATGCTTTCTTAAAGCACTCAGCGATCTCTTTGACTTGGTCCATAATATTAAATTTATCACGTCGCACTTCCGGAACAAGCTCGACCATAGTTTGATACCACTCAAAAAATGCCTTGAGCGTATGAGCTGCCACGCCAATCTTCTTGTTACCATTCGTAAAATCACCAGCCTGAAAGAATTTACGAGCATCTCTAAAATCTATGTAGCAAGCTCGTACGATGTCAGCCGCTTTTGAAAGACGTTCAGCAACGTAGGCCTGAGGCGATCCTGTAGACACTTCAATAATCGCTGTATGACCGAAATGTTGCATCGTTGAGGTCCAATCCGCTTCCTTAAGCTCTTGGCCATTGAGCGAAATATCAGTAATCATGTGATCTGGGTCAATCTGTGTCTTAATCAACTCGACCAGGTCGACAACTTTCACTGAATGATTTTCACCGAATCTTGATTCTTCGCCATTTATTCTTACTTGAGCCATATGTTGTCATTCCTCATTTAGCTAATTTCTGCTCGATATTCAGAAAATTTCTTACCTCTCCGGATAAGGTTCGAGTAGTTTTGTCTCATTTGAGATGCAAGCTCGACAGCATCAGTTCCAGAAAGATTCTCTTTTGCAAAAATGAACATCCGCGCAAGAGGTCCCAGGTGTGGATGGTTGAATCCTACATCTTCGACATGCCTATCGATTTGAGACAGCGTGTCATTAATTTGGTTAAATTTACTCGCGGGGGTAGAGTAGTCACGGATCGCATGGAACAGATCATCAATCGTTTTAATCCCCTGTTCTGCGGCTTCGACAATTTTTTCGATACCTTCAACAGGTTGAGCAACTTTTAGAGTCTGCTTTCCTTGCGGACTTGGTAACATCATTCCGCCAAGCTCATCAAGCCACAGCTTACGATAGGCTTTTCGATATGGCTCGATCGACATAGGGCTTTTTGTATTCAGCGGTACTAAATCGCAAAATCCAAACTCATCAAATGTCGAACGATAGACGATTGCTTGATCTTCAGGGATAAGTCCCTCTGGAAGTACATTAAAATCTTTTTCAAGTCGTAGGGCAGTAAGTGCTGCAAGAGCTGCCGGTGAAAACGTATCGTGGCAATCAGGTCGAGCACAGGGCTTGTTCGGATTACACGGCGCGCATGCGATGCGTGGTTGGATAACGATATTGCCTTCTCCGTATGGTCCAGTCTCAAAGCCAAACGCAGAGGCAAGGAACATTGAAACAACAGGCGTTCCTGCTGCAACAGAGACGTGCATCGTCCCCGTATCACCAGTTACCAGGAGCTTACATTTCGAAAGTACAGCCGCAAGCTGTGGTATGGATGTTTTGCCGGCAGCATTAAACACATTAGGGGAATTACAACCATCAAGAATTGGCTGAATAATCTCCATCTCTTTGTTCGTACCAACCATCACCACACGAGCGTTGTGCTGTTTAACGAGGATATCAATAAACTGCACAAAATTTCTGGGTAACCAC
>JBILLA010000195.1:0-4815 GCA_044376365.1 Bdellovibrionota bacterium
AAACCTTGTTTTTCTGCATGGTGATGTTAATCATCGAGACCTGCGTGGGCAAAAATTTGATTACATCATTTGTCACGGCGTATTAAGTTGGATTCCTCTTGCTGAGCGTGAAACATTGCTTGGCATGATTCCAACACTCTTATCCGATCAGGGTGTCTGCTTTCTGAGTTATAACTGTGGCAGTGGTAGTGCAATGCGTAAAGTTATTTGGGATCAACTCAAGCAGAGTGTCTCCATGATGCCAACTGATATAGGGCATCTTCGCAGTGCTATACGTGCGTTTCGTGATGCAATTGAAATCAACTATGAAAAACCCTATCAAGTATTTGTCTTTCAAGAGCTTGATCGTATTTTGCAAGAGCCTGATCATTACCTCATTCATGAAGTGCTGGCTTTGCAGAATCAGCCTCTCGCGTTTGATGAACTGCAGAGTAGCTTGGCACAGCTTTCATTAAAAGTTATCGGTGATGCACGACCTCACCGTGTAGGGCTGCAACGGTTTCTTGCGGCAGATCTGTCGGCGCAGAGCTATCAAGCGCTTTCAACGTTACAACAACAGTTTCATTTCTCTGCTGAGCATATTGTTGATCTCTGCTTTGGTACGCCATTTCGTGAAACACTTATCATGCATGGATTTCATGAAGGAGCGCTGCACCTTTCGCCTGAAGTATTTCATGCGTTGTCATTTGCTCATGTTGGAGTTGCAACTGATGAGCACTGTTCTCCTGTCGAGCAGCTCTTGCTTGATCAGTATCCTCATTTTATATCGTACGCAGAGCTGACCTCTGCAGCATTACATAAAGTACATGGTCTTGATGCAGAGCGAGTATCTGCGGATCTGATGCGCTGTTTTGTGCAGGATAGAATCCTTGCATCGTTCTATCCCCCTGAGGTCTCTGCAACTGTTTATGCATTTCCAAAAACGACGCCGTGGATTCGATACCAAGCAGAGCACCACGAGATCGTCACGAACTTGCAGTACCGTTCTATTGCGCTTGATTCTTTAGCTCGTGGGCTTTTGGCGCACCTCGACGGAGAAACATCGCATGAATCCTTGCAAGATGTAGCACTGTCGATGATTAAAAGCGGTGATGGAGGGGTTCGAGAAGATGGTGTTCCAGTTGAGGATCCAATCCGTATCGCTGCTCTTGTGCCTGCCCTGGTTGAATCAGCGCTTGAGACCCTTAAAAAAGCAGCGATGCTCCTTCCCTGAAATATGGTACGATGCAGGGGCTATGAAATCTGCACTGCTGCGAACCTATAGACTGTTTTCTTTTCTGTTGCTTATGATGGTGTATCTTGTGCCAGGTCTGGAAGCACAGCCAGCGCAACGCCTTACCACAGGTCTTTCGTATCAAGATGTGATTACCATAAAGGGGTTCCCACTATCGACTGATACACATGAAACAAGTCGTATCACTGTATGGAACTATAAAACTGGGCCTGTCTATTTTAAAGATGGCAAGACGATGGTACGTCCAAAGGATTGGGATCGAGGGCATCTCAAAGCTGCACCAGTCAAAACACCTCTGCCAAAACCAAGAGCTAAAACATCCCTTACCCAACGAGATGTTGATGATATTATCTCAGCAATTCCAAGTGATAAAGGTGGGGTGACTGCAAAGCAGCCTCCAGTTGATGTTGCTCCTGATACGGAATCTGGTAGTTCAAGTAATTAAAATTCATGACTGGCGCTACGAAAAAAATTTCGATTGCATGTACCAGCACCAAGACGCATGGATATGATGTCACAATCGGAGACGGTGCTGTCTCTGCTGTGCAAGCAGTCATTACGGATCGCGGCTATAGCGCTGTGCTTGCTTTTGTGGATCCCAATGTTTCTCAACATCCCTTACTGAAGCAGGTACGTGAAGTCTGTTCAAAAGTTGTTGTATTGCCTCACTACGGTGAAGCAGTAAAAACCTACGACTCACTTGCCTGGATCCTACAGCAGTGCATGCAGCATCGCTTGGATCGAAAAAGTGCTGTGCTTGCGATTGGAGGCGGGGCTGTGGGGGATGCGGTTTCTTTTGCAGCTTCGCTCTATATGCGCGGCATTGCCGTCGTGCAGCTTCCAACGACTTTGCTTGCGATGGTCGATAGTAGCGTTGGTGGAAAAACAGCTATTAACTTTGGTGCTGTTAAAAATCTTATCGGCTCTTTTTTGCAACCAGATGCTGTGTGTGTTGATCCAGCATTTTTATCAACGCTTCCTGCTCGTGAGTTCTCTTCTGGTATCGCTGAGATTATAAAGCATGCATGTATTGAAGATGGTGCACTGGTACAACAACTTCTAGACCAACGGCTCAATGAGTGCGATCAACAGACGCTGAGTGAAATCATTGCACGGTCAATTACGACGAAAAAGAACATCGTTGAGCAAGATCCGACAGAGCAGCATATTCGCAAAATACTCAATTTTGGGCACACGGTGGGTCATGCGCTTGAGCGATGTTCGCATGAAACAAAAGAGCCATTACTGCATGGTGAAGCTGTGGCACAGGGTATGCTGATTGAATCTTTGATTGCGATGAAGCTCAATCGTCAGGCTCGAGAAGTGCTTGATACGCTGGTGCGACTCTATCGGTTTCAGGGCATATCCACGGATATTGCTTCCTTTGATGAAGATAAACTGATGGGGGCAATGTTGTTGGATAAAAAGAATCAAAGTGGCGTGCTGCGATTTTCATTATCCTTTGCAGTCGGTTCATGTTCGTTCGACCAAGAAGTGCCTCGAGAAGTCGTGTTGCAAGCATACCGAGATGCCTTAGCGAATACTGGTCTTCTTTTTTAAAGTTTTTGGATCGGAAGAGGTCTGTTATGACATTTCAAATCTGTGTGCCGTTATTTCAGGGTTCGCTTGCTGATTACGATCTAGAACTGCTAGAAGAAGCGGATCTGTGTGAGATATATGTCGACATGTTGAACGATAGCCAGGATGCTATAAAAAGATATATCGAGACAAAGCTTATACCTGCAGGAAAGCGTGTCATTCTAACGATGCGTCGCCCACAGTTTGCTGAGCAACGCATCGCAAAACAAGAACGACTCGCTTTTATAGCATCAGTAGCTAGGATGGATGTGATGTTTGATCTTGATATAGAGCGAGAACAAGAAGAGCTTTCGCATGCAGTCACATGCGGTCTGGGTAAAAAACTTATCGCGTCATACCATAATTATGTGCAGACTCCTTCCTATGATGAGCTTTCAAAAATCCGATCAGAAATCGCTGCGCTGCCTCCTGCTATCTGTAAAGTATCGACTGTTGTGCAAACTGAGCACGATATGCGTCGACTGACAAAGATAGCTCTTGATTGCCTCGAAGCCGAGATTCCTTGGGTTGTGAGCCCTATGAGTCGTTTTGGTAAGCAGGGTCGTATCATGATGGGGCTTTTGGGTTCTGCATGGGTGTATGCTCGCCATGGCTTGGGAACCGCAGATGGGCAGATGAGCTTGGATGATTGTGCTTCAATACGTGCAGCGGTGAGTCGCTAAGTTTTCGAAAATCATGAATCAGATAGGATCAATTGCATTCCAGCATAATCAGTTTGAGCTTCGATTTCGATACAATACAGAGATCTTTAAGCTCTTAACTGCGCTTGATGGCGTGCAATATGACAAAGAAAAGAAATGTTGGGTGTGTCCTCTTCGTATAGCTCCGCGTATCTTTAATCAAAAAGCTTTTTCTAAAAATTCATTTCGATATGATTTTGATGAAGCACAGATTGCACAAAAACTAGAAGGCCTCCAGCATGAAATTGAATCAGCACGAGTCAGAGTGCTTGCGGATCCGTTCTGTGTGACAGCGCGTGATATTGATCTGCTGACGTTTGATGTCGTCGTGCGTACTGATTCTCGTGAAGCTGGGTGGATTGAGTTATCAATCACCAAATCAAGACGTGCAAAGAAACTGCTCTCAGAAGCACGAGGGGTAGTCGCCGTTGGAACGAAGAAGCGATTTTTGACCTCTGCTGCATCACTGCCTGATATCTTAAAACTGTGTCGTGAAAAGCAACTGTCCTTTGCTGTTGAAGCAACGCTTTCTGAGATGCTAAAAAAAACAAGTACGCTCAGATCTGAAATTATACGAAATGGTTATGCTGCATCTGCTCGTGATCTGATAGCGTCGTGCCTTGTGCCCTTTTGGGACCTTAATCAACGTGCCTCAGAGACTCTTGATGGTACCGGTTTTTTTACTGAACTTCGTAGTAGGCTCCTTCCAAAAAAGAAAGGACAACGCCTCGTCAAAGTCTCTGCTGAAGATGCACTTGATGGAATGTACGAGGGGCTTATGGAAGGTATTCCAGTGTTTCAAACGCAGCACGCGCAGCGCGTGACGAGTGCCTTATTAGACAATCTGCAAGCCGCATATCAGAAAGATCCGTCTCAGTGTGATGATCGGTTGCTTTTGGGATTACCGCTTGCGTATTGTTGGCGAGTGCATGAAAAAGGACGCGGAGGATTGCACGTATCAGAGTTTGCTTCACATGAAGTGCTGCAGGATCATGAATTTAATACATTACTAAGAACTTTTGATGTCACGCTCAAAAAAGTTCCGCAGGTTGGATTTTTTCTTGAACCCAAGAGCCATCAGTTGCCAGCTTTTATAGAAGCGGTGAAAGAGTACTTTGAACAGCACCGTAAAAAAGAGATTCCTCGTTCGACAAAATTTATTGAAACACTTTCAATGCTCTGTGAGAGAGCAGCTCGTCTTGCTGCACAAAATAAATATCAATCGATGAAAGATGTCGAACTGAAGCTACAACAAGGCGATATCTATGCTGAGCGACTCTATCCGCATCAGCGAGTTGCAGT
>JBILLA010000196.1:0-4760 GCA_044376365.1 Bdellovibrionota bacterium
TGAGCAGTTAAGCTTTAAGAATGGTTTATTGGACCTTGCTCCAAGCTGTGTCATCGCATCAGCAACAAGCTCTTTCCCAGTTCCATTTTCACCATGTATATGAACACTCACATCAGTCATCGCAACAAGCTCAATTTCATGGAATAAACGAAGCATGCTTGGATGACAGCCGATAAAATTAGCGAATGCATTTTTCTTCTGCGATGCTTTTTCAGGAACAGCTTGCTCTTGTTGCTGAACAATTGACAACGAGCGCATCCTCTCTTTTGCACCTTTCTTATTCAGTGCAAGCTCAATAGTGGTATAGAGCTGTCGATCATCGTAAGGCTTTAAAAGATAGCCCTCTGGATACGTCAGGCATGCACGCTCAAGTGTATCTGAATCTGAATGAGCTGTCAGATAAACGATAGCAAGATCAAGAAAGGTACGAAGCTCAGTAGCAGTGGCAATCCCATCCATGTCACCCTGGATGCGGATATCAACAAGTGCTAAATCAGGACAAAAATCTTTTGCAGCCTGAATCGCTTCTTGACCAGAGGAAACAATGGAACAGATTGTATAGCCAAGTTTCTTTAAGCTCATGGCGATATCCTGAGCTACAATAAACTTATCTTCGACGATCATGATAGTTGCTTTAGTCACGGGCATCCTTTTTTAAATGAGGAATCGTAATAGTAATCTCTACACCTTCCTCTGATGTCAAATGAAATTCTCCTCCAAGCTCTTTAGCTAAACCATGAACAAGGGTTAAACCAAGCGAACGGGAAGATTCAAGATCAAAGTGTTGGGGCAAACCTTTGCCGTTATCACGAACTTGCAGCATCAGGCTCGTACCATCATGACGAACAGTCACCATGATGGCTCCATGCGCAGGAACATCAAATGCATACTTTAGAGCGTTTGATACAAGTTCATTAATTATCAAACCACAATTTACAGCTTTATCAATCTCAAGAAAAATTGGATCAATTGTGTACTGCACTTGAACATTTTGGGCCTGCACCCCACAAGCAACAAATAGATCGGAAACAAGACCCTCGACATACTCTCGAAAATCAACTTGATTGAGATCTTTTGACTCATAGAGACGCTCGTGCACAAGCGCAATCGAACGAACACGTGCTCGAGTATCATCAAGAAGCGCTTTTGCTGAAGGATCAGCAATTGCATGACTCTGGAGGTTAATAATGCTGGATATGATTTGTAGGCTATTTTTTACTCGATGATGCACTTCCTTGAGCAAGACTTCCTTTTCACGAAGCGAATGCTGCATATCATCTTGTATACGCTTTCGAACAGAAATATCACGTAACACAATCACGGCATACTGATGCGCTTGATCATGCAGACAGTATCCAATTGAAACCTCGACAGGTATCTCGGTACCATCTTTTTTAATTACAGAAATCTCTTCAGGGACAGCACTCGTTGCAGCAGAAGACTCATTCAGATAACGTTCACAAAGATCTTTATATTTTTTCCGCTCACGTTCAGGCAATAAAGATTCGATGCTGAGTGCAACAAGTTCAGATTTTGTGTAACCCATAAGTCGCGCTGCGGCACTATTAGCAAGTCTCATGGTGCCTTTGCTATCGGCGATGATAATGGCATCAGGGACCGCCTCTATAATGGCACGAAAAGATGATTCAACGAACATGATGCTCTTTTAATGACACGCTTACCTGCACTTTACAGGCACAGCACCCTCAATAAGGGCAATCTAATTATAGTCTTTATTCATCAAAAATCACGAAAAAAGAGCTTATTTTCTCATGTGGATTCATCAAATTGAGATAACAACTATCTGAAACGTTTAGAGCTATTTTTTCATCTCTAGAGAGGCTACAAGCGTTCTCGTATTCATAACGGCATCAGGATTCAGAGAAATACTATCAATCCCTTGCTCAACTAAAAATTGAACAAACTCTGGATAATCGCTTGGAGCTTGGCCACAAATACCTACCTTCTTCTTGAGCTTTTTAGAAGTTGCAATAACATGCTTTATCATCTGCTTTACTGCATCATGACGTTCATTAAAGAGCGAAGAAAGCTGCTCTGATGACCTATCAATTCCTAAAATCAGTTGGGTTAAATCATTTGACCCAATAGACATGCCGTCAAAGACTTCAAAAAAGCCTTCAGATTGAATGACATTACTCGGCACTTCACACATCACATACACTTCTAATCCATCCTGACCACGATCAAGGCCAGACGCACTCATCTGTTTGATAACAAGCTTACCTTCATCAATTGTTCGACAAAAAGGCACCATCACTTTTACATTTGACAGCCCCATATCTTTTCGAACACGCAGAATTGCCTGACATTCAAGAGCAAATCCCTCTTTATACTGCGGGCTATAATAACGGCAGGCACCACGAAAACCTAACATGGGATTTTCTTCTTTCGGTTCAAACGCTGCCCCACCTACTAAATTCGCATACTCATTTGTCTTGAAATCACTAAAGCGCACAATGACATCTTTTGGATAAAATGCAGCTGCGATCATTCCGATTCCTTCTGCAAGCTTATCAACAAAAAACTGCGGTTTATCAACATAACCTGCTGTTTTCTCATCTATTGTTTTTTGAATTGCCTGCGGTAACGTCTTGTAACGCACTAATGCCATCGGATGAATACCGATGAGTGATGCAATAATAAATTCAATTCGCACAAGTCCAACACCGTCATTCGGAAGAAATGAATATTTCAGAGCCTGTGAAGGGTCTCCAATATTAAGCATAATTTTTGTTTTTGTTTGAGCAATATCACGCATCAGTGTTGTTTTGATATCAAAATCAAGCTTCCCCTTATACACATATCCAAGCTCACCTTCTGCACATGAGACCGTGACGACTTCTCCGTCTTTTAAGATGTGTGTCCCGTGCTCAGTTCCCACAAGAGCAGTAATACCTAATTCACGACTCACAATAGCTGCATGACAGGTTCGACCACCATGATTCGTCACGATAGCACCAGCCCGCTTCATAATTGGCTCCCAATCAGGATCTGTTTTGTCGGTAACAAGCACTTCTCCTTCTTGAAGGAGACCAAGGTTTTTTACATCTTCAATGATGCGCACTGGACCACTGCTTATTTTTTGCCCAACACTTTTTCCTGCGAGTAGTCGCTCCCCATGCTCTTTGAGAATATACTCTTCAAGTTCTTCTATATTTCTTTTCGCTTGTACAGTCTCGGGACGAGCTTGCACAATATATATCTTTGAAGTAAAGCCATCCTTTGCCCATTCAATATCCATAGGGGTCGGGCAACCACGCTTTTTACTATAGTAGTCTTCGATTAGTTGTCCCCATGCGGCTAACTGTAAAACTTCAAGATCAGATAAACAAAAACGTCGTTGATCATCCAATGATACAGGAACATCTTGGACGGCTCCGCACTGTAGGTGATCATAGATGAGTTTGCTCTTTTTTGAACCAAGCGATCGACGAACGATAGGATGGTACCCTTTCATGAGTGTAGGCTTAAAAACTGCAAATTCATCAGGACTCACCGTACCCTTCACGATATGCTCACCCAGCCCATATGAGCCATTAATAATAACAAGATCGCGAAAGCCAGTCTCTGTATCTATAGTAAACATAACACCAGATATCGCCATATCTGAACGCACCATGTGCTGTACCCCGACAGACAGAGCCACATGATGAAGCTGTTTTGCGACCGTCTTTCGATACAACATCACTCGGTCAGTAAATGCTGACGCAAAGCATTTAATACAAGCATCCAGAAGCCCAGCACCTCCTTCTACATTAAGGTATGATTCTAATTGCCCAGCAAAGCTTGCAGTTGGAAGATCTTCCGCAGTCGCGCTGCTTCGTACCGCGACCGAACGTGACTGACGATCTTCAGCAGTTAAGACATGGTATGCACGTAGTATTTCAACTTGTAACTCTTGTGGCATTTCATGCCGAAGTATTTCCTGTCGTATTTCAAGACCACAGTGATGTAATGAAGCAACATCATCCGTATTGAGCTTTAACAATACCCCCTCTATGAATGGACCAAGCTTATGTGCTTCTAGAAAGTATTGAAACGCATCAACAGTAAGCGCAAAACCATTTGGCACATGAACTCCCTGCGCTTTGAGGCCACGATACATTTCCCCAAGCGATGCGTTCTTGCCTCCAACAACGGCAATATCCTCTATTCCAATATCTTGAAACCACTTAATGTAGTGAAAGTATTCAGACATAGCTACACATGCTGCACGAGAGGTGCAATACGCTGAATAAGCGCAGCATCTTTCAAACGGCTAAAATCTTTCCTCACTTCTTCTTTAAGTCGAGTCAGTGTTTGTTTTTTCAGTCCTTCACGAAGCAGCCCAAGCATTTTTGGATCTGCAACCAGAATAAGCTCGTCATACTTCTTAGCTAATGCACCCGAATTGACCATCGAAGCAAGATACGTTGCAAACGACTTCTCCATTTCTCGCTCAGGTTTTTTCTTCACATCATAAGAACAATGACGTCCTGTACGGGTATTAATCCCTGTCCCTGGCTTATCAAGCTTCATATCCCTACTCCTTAAAAATCCTTCGGGATGAGCTATCGAACGAATTATGCATGGGGCTCCGCTTGTCTTACCGTTGTACTCAAGCAAAGAAGCGCCTGTTTTATGAGCGACTAAGATCCATGTCTTTTTTGCCATAGTTTCTCCTATGAATATCGAGGAAGAAAATTACATTGGTATCCAAATGGGCTTGAGAGCGACCATTGATGCGTCGTGTAATAGTC
>JBILLA010000041.1:0-15015 GCA_044376365.1 Bdellovibrionota bacterium
CAATTCTTTCTGCCTTTGGTGCAACAATGACCCTTCCAGGTCTTGCAGCGCTTGCACTTACTGTCGGGGTTGCCGTTGACTCGAACGTCATTATCTATGAGCGGATAAAAGATGAGCTCTATAATGGAGCTGGCAGAGATGCTGCCGTGCGACAGGGCTTTGATAAAGCGTATACAGCTATTCTTGATTCAAACCTTGCAGCTCTCTTTGTTGGACTCATCCTATACTTCCTTGGAACGGGCCCAGTGAAAGGATTTGCAGTGACGCTGTCAATCGGTGTCTGCACGACCCTTTTTTGTGCCGTTTTTGCTTCGAGAATTGCTTTCGATGCATTCGAACTTAAAGGCAAAAAACTTCCTCTTTCAATCTAATTTGCAACCTATTTCAAGATACGGATAAACATCACTATGTCACGAAAAGTTACCAAGATTGATTTCCTCGGCGTCTTCCCCCTCGCAGTTATCTTTAGCCTACTCCTGATAGCTGGCTCGCTGTATATCTTTTTCGCTAAGGGCGAAACAAAGTATGGCGTCGATTTCACTGGCGGCTACGAGTTCCTAGTGAGTGCGGCAGAGAATGGATCTGCTGATGGCGTGCGTGCGGCACTCAATGCAAAGGGCTATGAGAATGCAGTCGTTCAATCTTTTGAAGTCGGTTCGAACCAATATCTTGTTCGCCTTGAAGGAGATCAAACAGAGTCCGAAGCATTAAAATCAAAAGTAAAAGAGATCATGACTTCATCCTTTGGCTCAGCAAGCGATATCCTTCGTCAAGACTTCGTTGGACCTACAGTTGGTAATGAATTAAGAACCAAAGCGCTCTTGGCCGTTCTTGTTGCTCTTGCAGGTATCCTTGCATTTATATCTTTCCGTTTTGAATTTGCTTTTGCACTTGGTGCTGTTGTTGCGCTGTTTCACGATGTGATTATCTCAACAGGTATCTATCTGCTCAGTGGACAAACATTTTCTATGGGCGCCGTAGCTGCGGCTCTCACGATTGTTGGATACTCAGTGAACGATACAATTGTTATTTTTGACCGTATTCGCGAAGAGCTAACCCACCGACAAAAGTTTAATCTTATTGATGTCATGAACGAATGTATCAATTTGATGTTGTCTCGTACCTTGATTACCCACTTGCTAACGCTCTTTTCAGCAGCGGCGCTCTACTTCTTTGGCGGTGGAGCAATCTCTGATCTTAGCCTCTACCTTTTAGCTGGAATTATCGCTGGCTCTTACTCCACCATCTACATTGCATGCCCTGTAGTGCTCATGTGGCATAAGATGAAAGGTGGCGCGATTGAAGCTGCTTAATACAGTAAGCCCAGACACCCTTTGAGCTGTTATGACACCGTTGTCGTTACCACCGGTGAGGCTCTGTGTCGTGTGTAATTACTTCTGAAACCGCCGCTTCGCATCAAGAGCCTGACGAGCACGCGGTGTATCAATTTTTCTTAGCGCATATGCAGCAGCACTTTGCACTCCAGGATTTTCATGATCTAAAAGTGCAATCAAGGAACCAACTGCGGGCACTGCTTCAGGGGCTCCTATGCGACCAAGTGACATAGCCGCTTCGGTTTTTTCATGTGCAGAGCCGTATTGAATCTTACGAATATGCTCAGGGACCTTCTTAGGATCTTCACATCCAAAGAGCAGCGCAGCGCTGCAGCAAAGAAGCGTGACTGTTCGAAGCAAGCGCATGTTAAAAGTTCGTCTCAAACAGCAACCGGATAGCCGCATCTGGCTTTATGAACTCTTGGAATCCAGTGCTCTGATCGAAGAGGAATGATTGATCGAATATATTTAAGCCCTCAAGCAAGATACGTCCACGACGGTGGGGAAGGCGATATCCAATTCCGGCATTCGATATCCAAGCTGTATCAACACCATCTTCCATATCACTTCGATTCACCAATGACTGACGGCGCCAATTTTCTTCGACGTAAGCAAAAAATCCAGAAGCTCCAAACCACCGAAGTGTTGCAGACAACGTGTCATCCTTGATGCTATCAGCAAGACCAGCATCAGCACTATCATCCTGCGTCCGTCGGTAGGTAAAGGTCAGCGCGGACGTTGGTGTGAGCCGCTGATTGATATAGTTTCTCAAAAGATGCTGTCGACGATGGTCAAGTGACTTATCTTGAGCCGATGTATCGTACTGGCCAGAACCAGCAACAGGGTCAACCGTAATCGACTCATCAATAAGCCACAGTGGTGATGAGAGGCGTCGATATACATACTCTGAACCGAGGTAGGTATTGCCTGGATCTTTCCAATCAAGCCCAACACCGAAATCTCTGGAAGTGGTACCACTAAAATCAGTGAATCGTTGTGGAAGCCCAGCAACAAATGACGGCTCAAGAGAGACAAAATCTTCAAGTGAGCTTTTTCGGAGGGACTCAGTATAGCTTGTTCGGAAGAGCGTATGCTTTGTCGGCTCCCACGTAGCACCAACTTTCGGGCTAAAGCGGCCATTACTTGCTGTTTCATCAATGAACGGTGCAACTTCTGCTTTATCAAGCTGTAAATCAGTACGAACAATACCCGTAGTGAGGTGAGCAGAGTCAGCGAGCTTTGTTGTAAGGTACCCATACGCATCATGGCCGGTAAGATTGGTCTGAGATTGAGTTTTAATAGTCGAACCAGAACCGCCCAGAATACCAAGTGAATCATCGGTAATGAGCGAGTCCTCTCGACGATGTGGTGTTTGATGTATTAGCTGCGAACCAAACTGCCAGGAAAAGCGTTCTCCAGTCTTTAGATACTGTAATCCAGCACGTGAGACGTTTGTTTGCTCATATATATTTTGATCAAGGATGAGAGTGTCGAGATCAGAGAAAGGATCATCGCCCAAAATCGTAAAGCCAACTGTTCGATCCGTAGCTGAAGCGCCAACCTGATCAAGTACACGCTCAGTGCCAACGTCAGCAATAAATGCTGTATCTGCATCTTCTTTCTGGACGTAGGAGAGACTCGCTTTTCCAATAGTCGTATCGATTGTGTCTTCGGCAGCATCACGGTCGCGGTTATCAATGAAACGACCTGCCCCTTCAAACATAATTTTTTTGCCATAGTCGATGCCGTACTCAAAGATGCCATTAAGCTCAGTATCTTTAAGGTAGCGATCAGCGCTTAGAGACGTCCCAATAAGGGCTGAGCTTGCAGAGAGCTGCCACGCCATCGAGTCTTGCTTACCAACAGTGATCGCTGAAGGAATATGAGACTGATCACGACCATCATAGCTGTACGCAAAACCAGTTCGGGTATTATTCCCATCAAGCAATGTATCATAGGCACTCAGTGAGAGCGCTGCATCAGTGGCCGTCTGCAGGTTTAAACCAACAGGAGCAAGTAAGCGCGATCGACGTCGTTCTGAGATCGCAGTATCAGCAAAAAAGAAAGTATCATACGACTCAGCAAGAAGTCGGTACGCAGAGTAATTCATCGGATCAGACTGTACTGACCGTACTGCTTCAACACGGGCAGCATCTTGAAATCCTGTTTCACGGAATGCACGGCTTAGGGCAGACGAACGCACTGCTGTGTCCTGATCAAGCAACATACGTGAACGGTAAACTGCGGCATTATCATTTTTTTGAATCGCAGTTTCGATATCGTCGATTGCACCAAGTGGATCATTATCTGCAATGCGAGCATACGCACGATAGAGGTGAGGGGTTGGATCTTGGGGATCAAGACGCTCTGCTTCAGCATACTCACGGTACGCATCCCGATAATTATCCCGTTCAAAACCAACCTTACCAAGATAGCTTCGATAGCTTGAACGCCTTGGATCTAGAGCGATAGCTGTTTCAAAAGATTGCTTTGCAGCTTCAAGATCTTTTAATCGAGCTTGCGCGAGTCCCTGTCCAAGGTAAGCCTCACTCATCGACGGCGCCTGCGTCAGAACAGTGCGAAACGTATCGAGTGCGAGCTCCCCTTGATCATGTGCAAGATAGACATAGCCCTTTAACATCAACAGCGCAGGTGCTGTACAAACTGCACCACAGGCAGTTTGAATTGCATCTGATGCTGCGTTCACACGACCAAAATAGAGATCAAGCTCGGCATCACGAGCAAGAAGAAGCTCGTTGTTCGGCCAGATTTTTAGAGCCGATGCAATTTCATCCTGACTTGCTTCAAGCTTTCCAAGACGTTGAAAGTAATACGAGCGAGCAAGCACAGCTGCAACTGACTGCGTGCGCGCTCCTGCTAGACTCTCGGCTAAGCTATCAGCTCGTTTCGAATCACGTTCGGCTAGGGCAAATAGAAGCTCCTGTGCATCAAGAGCAGGGCTTGAGATTTTATTTCTCAGCGTCGAAATAGTCGCTCTGCCTGAATCAATCCGTCCGTCAGATATCTGAGTTAAAGCACTGTTCAATTGCGTTGCATCTTGATGACTTGCCTTTATAGAGGATGCTTCTTGAGCACTCACAATACGGGGCATTGAAATAGTCCACTGAGCAAATGTATCACTGGATACTAACAGGCTTTTGACTGGTGCTTTGCCCCGTTGAGTCGTGGCGATCTCATTGCTCGCAAGGTCAGCAGCACCAAAGCTGTTTTTGGCAGTTGCAGCCCCTTCAACAACAGTAACAACACTTTCCTGGGTTGTTGTTGTTACTTCAAGCTCTGTCCCACGAACAGCAGCAGAGACAAGCGGTGTATTAATTTGGACATTGCCATCTGCTTCACGATTAAAAAAGTGAAGCTTACCACTCGCAAGATTAAGCGTTTCACCCTTAATCTCAAGTGAAGAACCACCAGAAAGTCGAACAAAGTATCCCGTAGTAAAACGAATCGCGACTCTTCCAGCTTGACCAACTTCAATCACATCGCGCTCATAGAGCTTCTGTTGCTTTTCAAGGGGCTTTGAGGTTTTTGAATCTGCCCCAAGGATCGTTGCTGCACCTTCAACCGAGAAAACCTCAGCTATGGTCGGGCCCGTATCAGCGTAAACAATTGGTACAAGTACCGTAGCATAGGCAGTGGCAGCGATAAGAATGAAGAGCTTATTTTTTGACCAAATCATGTGTATGGGTATATCAAAGAATCATAAAGATGGCTTCCTGTTTTTTTGAAAAATCATAGCTCCACCGAGGCGCTTTGGGACTGGACAGCACGAGTACTTCTTGGTCATATATCGTATGCGGTTTTCGAAGGGCACTAACCTTATCCATATCTTCTCAAGTGTGCTTGCCGCTATTCTCGCTGCGACTCTCTATCTGACTGGCTTTGGAAATCGTATCGAGCTCTACTTTCATGACACTTGGTACCAGCTTCGCGGAACACGTTCGGTCCCAAATGATGTGGTCGTTGTTGCGATGGATGAGCTGAGCTACCGCAATCTTGGAGTCTCACTTAACCAAGCATGGCCCCGAGAGCTCCATGCACAACTTTTAGACAAGCTTGCTTCATTTGGAGCGAGAAAAGTCGTTTTTGATATCCTATTTCTAGATCCTGGCTCAGACCCTAAAGCCGATGAGCACCTTGCAGCAGCAATGCAAAAACTTCCAGTCGCACTTGGTGTTGAAACTGCGATACAACAGATCGGTGGAGCAGGGGGATCATTCTCTCTTGAAGAGCTACTTGAACCCTATACTCCATTTAAAAAAGCCTCTAAACAGCTCGCACTTGTTGCTCTGCCAGCTCAAAGTGGCTACATCCGTAACTTTTTCACACAGCGCACAGAACGCACACAGCTCATACCATCCCTTGCAGAGGCAGGAGCAGACCTTTTACCGACGGATGCAAAGCGCCCAGGCCCCTACGATCTCATAAACTATTATGGTGGCGCTCGATCTATACCAACTTATTCATTCTATCAAATCCTCGAAGAAGAGATGCCCCTTGATAAAGGACTCTTTGCCGGCAAAACAATATTTGTCGGACTTTCACTTCGGACCGAAGTTGGTCCTGCTCAAAAAGATGTCTTTATAAATCCTGCTACAGGGGTTCCGATCTTTGGTGTTGAAGTCCATGCAACAGCAAGCGCAAACCTCAAAGAGGAGTCGTGGATTCATAGACTCTCACCGACGACAGAGTGTCTTATCCTCACCATTACTGCATTCATACTCTCACTGTGCATCTTTGTTCTATCACCAGTCCGTGGAGGTATTATTGTTGGACTTACTGCCTTCATCTGGGCAGGCGCTGCATTTACTTTGTTTACAAAAAATTTTTTTCTACCGGGCGCATGTATAACTTTTGTTATCGTACCGCTGTCTTTCTTACTCGCTACATTTCGCTCATTTGTCGTTGCAAAGCGATCAGAGCTCAAGCTTAAATCTGCTTTTGAGCTCTACGTTGCACCAGAGATGGTCTCACAGCTCCAAAATGATCAGATGGGCACTAAGCTAGGAGGCCAAAAGGTCTGGGCTACTGCGATGTTTACTGATATTGCTGGCTTTACCGACATTACAGAAGAGTTACCGCCTGAAAAAGTTGTCGAAATGCTCAATGAGTATTTCTCAAAAGTGATGGATGTTGTTTTTCAAAACAGAGGCACCCTCATTAAGTTTATTGGTGATGCAGTGTTTGTTATTTGGGGAGCCCCTGTACCTATGGATAACCATGCAGCTCTTGCCCTCAAGACTGCCCAAGAGCTGAAAGACGTCTTTATGCATTTCAATGCATTGAAAAAGTACCCTGAACTTAAGACAAGAATAGGAATCAACACAGGCCCAATGGTCGTAGGTAACCTTGGCTCAGACCGTCGTTTTGACTATACCGCTATTGGAGACTCTATCAATCTTGCTGCCCGCATTGAGGGGTTGAACAAAAAACTAGGTACTGACGTGCTCTTTACAGAAGCAGTGCGAAAAGATGCTGGTATATCTGAAGGAATAGTTCCACTTGGTGAATTTAGGGTTAAGGGCAAAAAAGAGGCTGTACTGCTCTATACCCATTTTACTCCTGCCATTCCCGAGCAAATTCAGGCTAAACTATCAGAAGCAATCAAGCTTTTTCAACGAGGCAGGGCAGAGAGCGCATTAAAGCTCTTTGAAGAGGTCGATGCAGGAGAAAGAAGACTTCATGATTTGTCGAATTTTTACCGACACTATATCATGAAAGTCTCTGCTCAAATGTCGGCTGAAGAATGGTCTGGGGAAGTTGAGCTCGAGGAAAAATAGATATGATGAACAAACGCCTCTATACCGCTCGCTATATATTCTGTTTGTACTTCGCATTTACAGTAATGACCTCTTTTTTGGCTCTCCCATCAATCACGCTTGGTCAGGTGTCGCTCGGTCAGATAGTACAGCAATCTGTAAATACTTCAGGCGGTGAGCCGAATGGCATCAACCAAAATGCTGCGTTATCACCTGATGCCAGGTTACTTGGATTCCAATCATTCTCTACCAATCTGGTTAGTAGCGATCTCAATAACGCAGGAGATGTCTTTGTTAAGGACTTCAAAAAAAATAACATCCTCATCGAGTCAAAAACTTTCCAAGATGCACAGGGAAACGATAGTTCTTTCCTTCCATCACTCTCATATGTCGGGCCAAACAACAGGTACGTCATAGCGTTTCAAAGCTCTGCAACAAACCTGACGCCCAACAGCGGCTTTAATGGTCAACCTAATATCTTTGTACGTTTCAAAGATGGCAAAGAAGCAAAAACTGAGCTTATCAGTCGCATTGCCTCCGGCGAGGGGGCTCCCGTAGGTGGCTGCTTCAATCCCACGATAGGCATCGCTCCTCAAGATCAGTTACTTCGCGTTGCCTTCCACAGTAACTCAAACGACATCCTTCCTGGACAGAACAATACCGCAAGCGACATCTTCATCGCTGAAGTCAAAAAATCTACTGGGCAATCATTCTCACCAACTATCAAACGTATCACTATCTCTAGTAGTGGCGCTGAAGGTGATGGTGACAGTATAAATGCTCAAATGAGTGCTGATGCTCAATTTGTGGTTTTTGAAACAAACGCCATAAACCTATTACCCCAACTTGCCAATTCTGGAGCGCAACAAATTGTCCTCTATGACATAAAAGCTGGCACACTCTCTCTAATCAGTAAAAGCACTGCAGGTCTGCCAGGTAACAACGCAAGTTATCTGCCGCATATAAGTTTTAATGGGCGATATATAGCTTATATCACTAGTGCTTCAAATATTGCTGCTGATGCAAATGTTAATAAAAAAGTTGTCGTTCGATATGACGTCAAAACCGGAGAAACAAAAGTTGTTAATATCGATGCATCAAATGTTCTTAGTAATGGCTCTGCAGAAGAAACAAATATCTCTGGCGATGGTCGATTCATAGTATTCTCTGACTCTTCTACTAACTTTGTCTCCGATAACACCGGAGGACTGTACCATATCTATTTAAAGGATATGGTCACTGGGCAGCTGGTTGCCGTATCGCGTGGAATTGGAAATAGCGCAGCAAATAATAGCAGTTCGCTTCCAAGTATCGCGGCCAATAGCTTTAATGCCAATGACGGACTCATCTCATTCACGTCACTCGCGACAAACCTTACCGATCCTTCGCTATCATCTGGAGAGGTTAATAACGTTTTCACCATTCCTTTTACAAGGCCACGTCCGCCGCTCTCAAATGGTACCCCTATTGACCTTCCCCCCGCTCTTACTGTGAATAAGAAAAATGTTCTTATTCAGATGCAGTCATTTACCATTCCTTCAAATTTGAGAGCTTCGTCAAATGCAACCTCGTCAGTCCAGTATGAAATCGTTGTCATCCCAAAACAAAAGAAAAATGGTCCTCGTAAAAAGATCACGTCTAAGCGTAACCGTGTTGTTGCACGAAACCTTAAGGCTGGTACCTATACGACAACCTACCGAGCTGTTGTAACGAAAAATGGCAAAGTAAAAGCAAAAACGACGTATAGTCCTAAGATACAGTTCTCAATTAGTTAACTTTCTCAAAGCTATTGTCTACGACGTTCTTTGGAAGGGGTTTAATATGCCCCTTCATGGCTCGCTCCAGAAGCGTTGTTATCTTTTCAGATGAAGGTATTGCACTTCGTCCCTTTGCTTCAAAGTAGCGTGCAATACGGACTCTCATATCAAGAGCTTTTCTATCCTCGAAGGTAAAAGGGGGCTGCTCGTTGGCAACACGATGCAGATCGCCGATTGCAAAAACTAAAGAGTATCCAATTTTCCACTCAGGGAATTGACATATGGTAGCAGCACACTGAGGTAGTGTTTTTATATCACCAAGTTCCTTCAAGCACGGTGCACAGACCTCCTCACTTTGCATGGCTCCTATGAGAGCTTTTGCAACATTTACATCAGAAACATTTTCAAGCAGACGAACTAGCTCGACAAAGCCATTATGGACAAGGTCAGGATCTTGCTGATTGATTTTATTTTGAACGATAAGCTTTAAGCACTCAGTCGCACGAAACGACGGGTCTAAGCGAAAGTCAACACGCAATGAGACAAGCGAAGCTGTATGATGAAGATGCTTTACAAGCGCAGCGTTTCCCATATTCAAGTAATGTAGTACGGAGCGCACTGTTGCACAAGAATAAGTTATCAATACCAGAAGGTCACTGATAACAGTAAAGCACTTCGCCTCGCTCTTGACCAAGCTCAATAATACGAGAGCTTTGCCATCCCAGGGATTCAGGAACAGGGAATGAATTGCTTATAAAGATACTGCCAAGTTTTTTCTGTTGACGAACTAGGCTTCCAACCGAGCCCATGACTGCGGGTGAAAGAAACACATAGATAAGATCAAAATCTGCAAGTGGCATACGCCACATACTACGAAAATATATATGCACATTAGGCAGTAATATCGTGCGAAGCTTTGCCACAAGGAATGGCAACAGTGATATCTCGCAGCCATGGAATTTCACTTCGGGAAAACGCTTTGCGAGAACTGAAAGCAGACGCCCATTACCACAACCTAGATCGACAACATGGCTGCAGCCTTGCTGGATAATCAAATCAATCAGCACAGCATCAACCGAAGTCGGAGAAGGATAGTAGGGCACATGCGTCCAAAGGGCTGGCAAATGCATCGCAAAAAAGAAAATAAATACTGAAAATAAGACCCAAGGAGGCAATGCAATCATTGCGAGGATATACACACCAAGTGGCAATGCAGATGCCAGGAAAGAAAATGGGCGTGGTGTATTCAAAATAAAATGGCTAATACAGCCCGCCAAGAGTGAAAGCACAGCAACAAACAGAAGTTCTGGCAAACCAAGTGGCTGCAGAAAGGCACCAAACACAAATGCAGCACCAACCGAGAATAGTGTTCGAAGAAGATTATAAGCCGGCAACCTGCGTTTATTCATCATGAGCTATCGCTATTCAAAAAGCGCCTTAGGAAATTTATCTCTGGGGTTTTTGCCATAGTAGCCCTCAAAGGCACGAGCAAGATCTTTGACTCCAACAGCATCAGGAGCTTCAGGGCTAACAATCATAAAGCGAATGAACAGGTCTCCTCGAGAACCATCTTTCAGAAAGCTTCCCTTGCCAACCAGACGAAGTTCATCACCACTGCACGCACCTGGCGGAATGCGAATGGAAAGTGGCTCATCTATACCAGGAATAACAAATTGCCCTCCAGCAAAACTCTCTGCAATGGTAATGGGCACTTCATAGACCAATCCTTTACGTTGCAGTGAAAGAAAAGGATGCGGCGCGATACGAATAATAATAATGCCTTGCTCTTGATCATGAGGACCAGCACTCAAAGGAATCGTGGAGCCATCACGAAGACCGGGAGGAAACTGCACTGACAACTTCTTAGTGCCTTGCCCAAGAGGGATCTCGATAGTCTTTTTTGTGCCGAACAAAGCATCGCGAATATCAAGCGATATCTCGAGCACCGAAAAAGATACCGGTGCTGGCTCAGGGGTTCTTGATGAAGCCATCTTTTTAGAAAATCGCGAGAGCTTCCCTGTGAGTTTTTCGATTATCGACTTGCCGCGCTTGCCCTGTGGGGCAGGCTTCTGTTTCATTGGACGACCAGTCGCATGTTGCTGATAGGCAGAAGCTGCCGCAGGACGGGATTTCTTAGTGCGTGCATGGCTTTGACGAGTCGCTCGCTGGTACTCGTCGTGATAAAAACTGCTCCCTTCTAGCTCTGCATCATATCGCTGTCGGGCACGCTCATCAGAGAGAACCTGATAAGCAGCAGCAATTCTTTTAAAGGTGTCTTCGGATGAGGGTTGTCCAGGGTTTAAGTCAGGATGGTAGCGACGAGCAAGAACGCGGTACGCACGGCGAATCTCTTCTTGCGTCGAAGAAAAAGTTACTCCGAGCACCTGATAATGGTTGGCTGATTTAGTCATAAATAGTTACAGTATAATCTTGGAGTAAAGCTATGAATGTCGCAACGAATGATATTATCGAATCAGCAGGTATTTTTGATGAATCGCTCGAGGCAACGATCGCTGCAGCGCTCCATAAGCTCCCTCCTGAGCTTATGATGCCAGCAGAAGGCATAATGAAACCTGGAGTCGCTGTTCGGCTCATAAGCTTACTAGCGCCTCGAAAAGACGCTGCATTCCTTATCATCGGCATTGAGAATGGATTTCCTCTGGCTCTTTTAAGTCTTCTCGGTGTGCGCACCTTCTGCGTCGAGCAGGATGGCATCAAAGCACAGCAGGTCAGAAAGTTTCTAGATAAACACCCAGGACTATCTTCTTCTCTCACCAAAGTCGGGCCTAATGCTCAAGGATGGGATGAATTTCAGCCATACGATGGCATCCTTGTTCTTGGTATTCCTAGTAAAATCGAAGCAAACCTCTTTGCACAACTCTCGATGAAGCATGGGCGTCTTGCATGCTTGGTAGGAGATGAATTTACCCAGACAGTGACTGTTTGGGAAAAACACTTTAGCAAGATTAAGAAAGTTGAATTTGAAGTGCTTCAAGGATACTAGATATTGATGCCCGTTACGCGTTATTTTTTCTGGAAGTTTGTCGCAGTTTTTTTCTTGCTCACGCTCAGCGCCTGTTCGGTATTCTCTTTTACAAAGCACGAAAACAACTACTACTTTGAACACTCGAAAGTGCTGCTTGAATCCAATGATGCTGCAAGCCTCATCGGACAGCTTATGTGGCCAGTCTCGTTAAAAACGCTTACCTCTCGATACGGACCCCGCAAAGATTCATTCCATGATGGAGTTGATATAAGAGCCCCCTATGTCGAGCGGGTCAAAGCAGCACATGATGGTGTGATTATTCGCCAAGATCAAAAATTCAGGGGCTATGGAAAGCTCCTTGTCCTTCGCGGTCATGATATAGTGACCTTCTATGGACACCTAGATGACTATGTTGTGCAGATAGGTGATACCGTTAAGAAGGGTGATGTCATTGGTTTTGTCGGGTCTACAGGTAGATCAACAGGACCACACCTTCATTTTGAAACAAGAATTTTTGAGCCAGATCGCAAATGGTTCGCAATTGACCCAATGGTATTTTTTGATGAATCATAAAACACAAGCACACACTATCGCTGAGCGACTGATCGCTCAAGCATCCGCAAACCAAGAAGGATGCGATCGTCTCACAATTAAAAATCCTGCAACTGATGAGGACATTGGAACCATTCCGTATCTTTCATCTTCACAGATACAAGCTAAAATTGATCTGGCTGCTACCACTCAGCAACACTATCAATCGGTGAGCGTCGCGGAACGTCAAATAATGCTTCGCTCCATCGCTTTGATGCTTCGCACAGAGAGCGATACCTTTGCTGCACTGATGACCTACGAGCAGGGCAAGCCACTTCAAGAAGCTCATACCGAGGTTGCCTATACCGCCGCATACTTTGACTGGTACGCATCGGTGCTTGATAAGTCATTTGACCGCACCGTTCGCACTGCTACAGGTGACACTATCCATGTAACACATGATCCAGTTGGAGTAACCGCAGCAATTACTCCATGGAATTTTCCACTTGCTATGCTAGGGCGTAAGGTATCTGCAAGTCTTGCGGCAGGTTGTGTAATGCTTATGAAACCTGCGCCTGAAACTCCACTGACTGCGCTGCTCTTTGAAGAACGGTGCGCTCCACTCCTACCATTGCCCCACCTCATGCAGCTCTTGATTGCAGATGCTCCCCAAGCAGCCCAGTGCATCTTTCATGCTGCACATGTTCGCAAAATAAGCTTTACTGGCTCAACAGCTACTGGCAGAAAACTCATTACACAATCCGCTGTTCAGACTAAGCGGCTTACCCTTGAACTTGGTGGCAATGCTCCATTCATTGTTTTTGAAGATGCGGATCTTGACCACGCCGTCAGTGAGGCAGTCTTTGCAAAATTCCGTAACACTGGACAAACCTGCATTGCAGTTAATCGCTTCCTTATTCATGAGCGCATACTTCCAGCTTTTGCTGAAAAATTTTGCTCACAGGTTTCTAAGCTTACTGTGGGAGAGGGCTTTGAAGAGGGAGTACACTTAGGGCCACTCATTACCAGGCAGGCCGTGGCAAAAGTTTCATCAATTGTACAAGATGCATGCCTTCGTGGGGCGAAAACTCTCGTTTCTGGTGGGCAACCACCTGCTGGCTCACTCAAGGAAGGGTATTTCTGTCAGCCACAGGTTCTACAAATAAATGACAGCTTTGCTTCCTATGCTGCCTGGCAGGAAGAGATCTTTGGGCCAGTTGCTTTCCTTTACCCATTCAAGGACGAGGCCCACGCCCTTGCCCTTGCAAATGACAGCCAAAGTGGGCTTGCGGGCTATATTTTTTCGCAGAACCAAGAGCGACTGGACCGCGTTGCCCAAGGGCTTGAGACGGGCATGGTGGGCCTCAATACCGCTAAGATTTCAAAGGTTGAGCAGCCTTTTGGGGGCATTAAAACCTCTGGATACGGCAGAGAAGGGGGCCAAGAGGGGCTGCTAGAGTACCTCAATATAAAAAGTAAAATAGTGGTATAAAAATTTTTTTAAGTGCCATTTACCTGGTATAGTCCCTTTCCTATGTCGCAGTTCACCCCGGATCCTCGTTCATCCCTGCCAGGGCAATTCCAAAAACATCATGCACCATCTTCTGATCGCATAGAATTATTGATCGAAATCATCACGACAGAGGGGTATGTAAAATCGGGCGAAGCTGCAGATAAACTTGTGGAGCGTAGCAAAGACAAAAATCAACCTGATTTCATACGAGTACGTGAACTACTTGCAAAAGCTTTCAATGAAGCAACCGCCGGGACGCCCTCATACATAAAATGCCTTAATGCGTTGGTGCAGCTGCGTATTGGTCAACGCGATCCTATTGAAAAAGACAATCCGTGCCGTACGGTAGAGCAGAATCGCTGGAGAGTGTATGACATTCTAGCTACAACACTAAAATATCCTACAGACGGCATCCACGTTTATAATTTAGGTGCACTGCACACACTCGCTTCCGCTATGGTAGAAGAGCCCTGTAAACCTTCCTCCTTATACGTTGTCGATTCTGTTTTTTCACTCTCACTCAAATCAGCTCCTAAGCATATGACCGAATACATAGGTCAACTTGCTGCAGAACTCGTAACGACCGAGCCCCTCTTGTTTCAGGAGGTCCTTAAAGCTCTAACAAAAGAAGCTACTCATAGAACATCAACTAAGAATATTGAACCGTATCACTTAAACGGCATTGCGTTTGCATTCGGTGCAATTTCAACATGCTCGAAATCATATCGACATGAAACCATCGCAAAGCTTCTGTCTTTACTACCAGACGGCAATGATAAGATGTGCACGTTTGTCGGCAATGCACTCTACCAGATCCAGAAGCAGGGTATAGGTATCGAAAGCGAAATGGTGAGTGCAATTGAAGATGCTCTCAATATGTCGCGAACCGCATCTGATGTGAGTCAAATTGCCAAAGCCTATGGGCAATTCGCAAGTAAAGATAGCAGTCTGACAAGACGCTTTTTTAAGTTCTGTAAAAACCTCATACAAGATGGGACGCCTGACTTTATCCATGCCAAAGCTCTCGATGGTGTTTCATTAGTACTTGATAGAGGCTTTAGCGTTGATAAGAATAAAAAAATCGCCTGGAATGATTTTTGGTTCAAACAATTCAAGA
>JBILLA010000197.1:0-4704 GCA_044376365.1 Bdellovibrionota bacterium
ACACTGCAGTGGCTCGAAGAGCGACTGCGCGAAGAAGGACAAGATCCCGAAGAAATCCTTAAAAACGAACAGCGCCTTCAAGCAGCCGATCAGATAACAATTGGTAATATTTTTACTTCACTTCGATCAATCGCCTATATCGATTGGGAATCTTGGTTCGAGCAAAACTGCCGTATTGAACATATTCTTCGACTCGACCCTGCAGGTATCTATGGACGTTGCGATTTTAAAACGCGTGATGCCTATCGCCATCGTGTTGAGCGACTCGCACGATACGCACAAAAACCAGAAACCGAAGTTGCGGTTACTGCCGTAAACCTTGCTCGCGAACACCTCGCAGCACATAAAACTACGGATCAAGAAGAGCTCTTCCATGACTATCGCTCTTCTGTCGGTGGATACCTCTCGCAACGTGGCATCCCACTTCTTGAGAAAGCGCTTGGCTATAAGCCTGCATTCGCTCAATCATTCCCTCGATTCATTAAAGAACATCCACTGATGTTCTACTTCTCGCTAATGGCGATCTTTACCATCATCCCCTACGCTTATGCACTCTCGTACGTAAAATCATTGGCATTATTTGATTGGGAAATTATTCTTGCTGCACTCCTCTGTTTCATACCTGCCACCGACCTTGGTAATAACATTACGCAATGGTTGGTAACTAAATTCACCACACCAAAGCTCTTACCAAAGCTTAACTTCGAAAATGGCATCCCCGATGAGTGTAAGACAACGGTTGTTGTGCACTCACTTTTCACTGACCGCACGACTGCAAAAAATACCATCGAAGGACTCCATGTTCGCTACCTCGGCAACGACGATCCAAATCTGATCTATTGTGTCCTCGCTGACCTTGCAGATGCTGATACAGAAGTCGCTGAGAAAGACAGCATCATCATGGACTATAGCCATGCAAAGATTGCGGATCTTAAAAAGCAACATGGTCACGATCGATTCATCGTCCTATTTCGTAAACGCCAATGGAATCCAGGTGAAAATAAGTGGATGGCTTGGGAGCGCAAGCGAGGTAAAGTAGAGGAATTCAACCAGCTACTCCTCGGAGCAGAGCACACCAGTTTCCTTATCACTGAAGAAGATCGCCGTTTACTGCTTGGCACCAAGTACGTCATTACCTTAGATAATGACACGCAGCTTCCACGAGGATCTGCTCAAAAACTAGTTGCAGCAGCTGCGCATCCGATGACTGCACCCGTCTTTGACGAAACAACCAAGCGTGTTATCGATGGCTATACCATTATTCAACCTCGTGTCGGCGTCTCACTAACGAGCGCTAACACGTCGTCATTTGCAAAAATCTTCTCTGGAAGTGCTGGTCTTGATCCATACACACAGTCAATCTCTGATGTGTACCAAGATCTGTTCAGTGAAGGTTCATACATCGGCAAAGGTATTTACCGCGTTGATGCATTCGAAAAGGCGATGCACAACCGTGTTCCTACAAACTCTCTCTTAAGCCACGATCTATTCGAAGGTATCTTTGCACGCGTTGCACTTGCTTCAGATATTGAGCTCTTTGATGAGTTTCCATCGAAGTACCATGTGCATGCCAAGCGACAGCACCGCTGGACTCGCGGCGACTGGCAACTCCTCCCCTGGATTGGCGTACGTCGCCCAAGTCGCGAAGGGAGCAAAGCACCCTCACGCGTGACTGGTCTTGGCTGGTGGAAACTATTTGATAACTTGCGTCGTAGCCTTGTTGCGCCTGCACTCTTTGCGCTCATTGCTGCTGGTAGTGTAATTCTTCCTGGAAGCCCACTTTTTTGGATCGCTTTTGCAGCACTCGTTATTGCATTTCCTGTTTATACAAACCTCGCGCAAGCACTCATCATCCCTCCACAAGGTCTTTCTTATGAAAGTCATTTCGGCGGCATCTGGCGCGACTTTGCAAAGATGTTTAAGCAAACCCTGCTGACATTAATTTTCATGCCCCATCAAGCGTTCAACTCTGCGCATGCAATCGTCATTACAGTTTGGCGCCTCTATGTATCAAAGAAGCATCTCTTGCAATGGGAGACTGCGTATCATGCTGAACGACGCATGACGCTATCACTCTGGAGCTTCCTCCATGAGATGATGTGGTCTCTTATCTTTACGAGCGCCTCGTTTGCTTGGGTCGCACTCTGGGCTCCTGAGCGACTTCCACTGGTGATTCCACTTTACATTCTTTGGTTCTTTGCACCCTTTGCTGCACGCGAAGTGAGCAAGGCTCGCGTCGATTCAATTGCTGAGCTATCCGAACAAGAAAAAGATATCATCACCGGCCATGCTCACTCGACATGGGTCTACTTCCATCGCTACCTCAACGAACATAACAACTTCCTCATACCCGATAATTTCCAAGAGATTCCAGTCCCAACCGTCGCACAGCGTACCTCGCCGACCAACATCTCGCTCTCGATGCTCACCACAATATCAGCATACGATCTTGGTTTTGTAAGCTTACACCGTGCTGTTTTTACTATTGGCTATATCTTTAAAGGGCTCGCGAAGCTTGAGCGCTATAACGGGCATTTCTTAAACTGGTATAAAACAGATACCGCAGAACCTCTGCATCCACGCTATGTATCAATGGTTGATAGCGGCAACATGGTGGGACATCTGATCGCACTGCGCCAAGCACTCATTGAATTAAAAAAAGCACCACAGATCTCAACACAGCATGTGAAACATATGCTGTTCCATGCTCGCAAACTTGAATCACAGCTCGGTGAAAATTCAAAAGCGGCACTTCGTAATCTCTCAGCTCTTGTCAATGCGCCTGATGGACTCCATGAAGACGGCATACTGCAAGTTACGGCGGCCTTTGAAACCATCCTCCAAACATTACCCGAGGGTACTGATGAACAGCTCACGATGTTCCGCTATGAACTCAATGATTTTATCACGTCACTTCGTTCTGATGTGCAAGCACTCCAAGAACATCTTGATGAAAACATTAAACACTGCTCTGAAATCATTGAGAGTATTGATTTTAGCTTCCTTTATGATAGCGCGAAGGATCTCTTTGCTATTGGATACAATGTTGATGCGGTGCGTCGCGATACAAGCTACTACGATCTGCTTGCTTCTGAAGCACGACTTGGTAGCCTTTGTGCAATCGCTCTGGGGCAACTTCCTGAACGTCACTGGTTCTCACTTGGTCGAGGGTTAACACAAGTTGCTGGCGGTAAAGCGCTCTTATCGTGGACAGGGACCATGTTTGAGTACCTGATGCCGCTTCTTGTCATGCGAAGCTATGCAGATACGCTCCTTCATGAATCATATGATGTTGTGGTGAAAGCACAGAAGCACTATGCGCAACAAAACAACACGCCATGGGGTATTTCAGAATCGAGCTTTAGTGGTGTTGATTTTGAAAAAACATATCAATACCGCGCTTTCGGTGTTCCAGGACTTGGACTCAAGCGTGGCCTTGAAGACGACCTTGTTATCTCTCCTTATTCAACGATGCTTGCTCTTCCAATCGATCCAAAGGGAGCACTCAAGAATCTGCAGCGTATGGAATCTCTTGGCTTTAAAGGTGAGTGCGGCTTCTATGAAGCAATCGATTATACGAAGGAACGTCTCGCTGCGAACGAAAAGTTTCACATCGTCCAATCATACTTTGCGCACCATCAGGGCATGAGCCTTGTTGCGATGAATAACACGATTCGCGATCACATCTGGCAAAAACGCTTCCATAAAGATCCGCTTATTCAATCAGTTGATCTGCTCTTACAAGAGAAATTTCCTGAGCGCCTTCCTGTTATCTTGCCTCACCAAACAGCTGCTACTGGTCTTGAAGATCGCAAAGCTGCTGATAGCGAAGCAACGATGCAAGTGTTTACAACTCCAAACACTGCACTGCCACGCACGCACTTACTCTCAAATGGTCGCTATACGGTGATGGTTGATAACTCTGGCAGCGGCTTTAGCCTGTACGACAAAGAGCTTGCTCTTACACGATGGCGCGAAGATACCGTCCAGAATGATCTGGGCACCCATATTTTTATCCGCGATCTTGAAAATGCACATGTTTGGTCAGTTGGCTTCCAGCCAACCCTTGAACTGCCCAAATTCTATGAGGCAATCTTTACTCCTGATAAAGCTGAATTCAAGCGCACTGATCATGATATCTATCTGCATACTGAGATTACGGTATCTCCTGAAGATGACCTCGAGATTCGCCGAGTTAAAATCGCCAACACAGGCACTCAGAAGCGCGTCCTTGAGCTTACAAGTTTTGCGGAAGTTTCACTTGCTCCAACAAGAGCAGATCAAGCGCATCCAGCCTTCTCAAAAATGTTTATTCAATCTGAATACCTCGAAGAATACGATGCGCTCCTCTTCTCACGACGACCACGCTCTAAGAAAGAAGAAAAAATCTTCCTTTTGCACCAAGTTGTCATGCAAACCGTATGGGATCGCACACGGTACGAGTCGTCTCGCGAACAATTCATCGGCCGCGGTAACACCTACCGCACAGCGCATGCAATGCAGCCAAACGTACAGCTCTCAGGAACGACTGGCTATGTCTTAGATCCATGTATGTCGCTTCGGGTGAAAATTGAACTAGCACCTGGTGAGTCACAAATCGTAAGTTTCCTCACTGGCTTCTCAAGAGATCGTGACGCAATGCTGCAACTTGCTGGTCGCTACCGTGACCTCAACCAAATTGCCCGTGCGTTTGAAGTTGCATGG
>JBILLA010000042.1:0-14947 GCA_044376365.1 Bdellovibrionota bacterium
GTATGAAGATTATAAAAAAACTTTTGAAAAAGATCGTGCTCTTTCAAGACGTTTTTCAACCATAGATGTTGTTGAGCCAACAATTGATGAAACCGTACTCATTTTGAAAGGACTTGTTTCGCATTACGAGTCGTTCCACCACGTGCAGTACTCAAAAACAGCGCTCCGTGCAGCAGCAGAACTCTCTGCTAAACATATCACAGGACGACTCTTGCCAGATAAAGCAATTGATGTGATTGATGAAGCAGGGGCGAGTAATGCAATTTTGCCCCCATCGCAACGCAAAAAAATAATTAGTGAGAAAGAGATTGAACGAGTGGTATCCCTTATTGCTCGTGTGCCTGTTACATCGGTTACAAAAGACGATTCGGAACGATTGCGTGGGCTTGAGCAGCGTTTAAAGGGGGCAGTCTTTGGCCAAGATGAAGCAGTTGAGCAGGTTGTAAAAGCTGTGAAGCGTAGTCGCGCCTCACTGGGTAACGAGCAAAAACCTGTTGGATGTTTCTTGTTTGCAGGCCCCACTGGTGTTGGTAAAACAGAGCTCGCTAAGTGTCTTGCCGTCGAACTCGGAGTTCCCTTTCACCGATTTGATATGTCTGAGTATATGGAAAAGCACTCGGTGGCCCGTCTTGTCGGTGCGCCTCCTGGCTATGTTGGCTATGAAGAGGGTGGTCAGCTAACAGATCTGGTCCGAAAGCAGCCATATGCAGTCTTATTGCTCGATGAAATCGAAAAAGCACATGAAGATATTTATAATATCTTACTTCAAGTGATGGATGATGCGCGGCTCACTGATGCACAAGGAAAACTTGCTGATTTTAAAAATATTATCCTTATCATGACGACTAATGCAGGTTCTGAGAAGTCTGCTACTGTTGGCTTTGGTGCACAGGTACATCGAGCAAAGAATGAAGAAGCTATCAAGAAGCAATTTAAACCTGAGTTTCGCAATCGTCTTGATGAGATTATCTATTTTGCTCCACTCTCTGAGCCACTCCTTGAAAGTATTGTGACAAAATTTGTTCGTGAGCTTGAAAAACAGCTTGCAGAGCGTAAGGTGACTTTCTATCTTACTGATGCAGCGAGGCATTACCTAGCCGCCAAAGGGTACGATCCACTGCTTGGAGCCCGCCCTATGAAGCGGTTAATACAGCGCGAAATTAAAGATGCTCTCTCAGAGGAGATCTTGTTTGGTCGGCTGACAAAGGGTGGGCTCGTGACAATTGATGTCGAAGCAGATCGGCTCGATTTTCAAATTTCATAGGAACGAAAAGATGTCTAAACAATTGATGGCTGGCACAATAATCTTGGGAAGTGTGCTTGCTGGGTGTACTGCAACAGCTTCATTGCCGACAGAGCGATTTACAGGTAAGGATGCAACAAAGATAGAAAAATACGCCGATACCTGTACGGGCGAATATCAAGAGCCAACTGATCCAGAGAGCCATCTTTGCTCTTGTGGTTGTCATGATAAGTCTCATCACCTCACCAAAAAAGAAGCTGATGAAGCAGGCGTTAAGTGTGCGTGTCATAAGGGCTAGCACGCTCGATAACGTACAGCGAGTGATTGCTACCAAATAATTTCTTGCTTGCCATGAGAGCGCAGGTATTGATTGGCTTGTGAGAAGTGTTTGCAGCCTAAAAAACCACGGTATGCTGATAGTGGTGAAGGGTGTGCTGCTTTCAGTATGCAGTGTCTGGATTGATCGATATGTGCGCCTTTCTTTTGTGCATATGCGCCCCACAGCATAAAGACAACATTTTCCATCTGTGTATTGATGTGCGAAATCACTGCGTCTGTAAATTGCTCCCAACCTCGTCCTGCATGTGAGTTCGGGTTGCTTTCCTCGACAGTCAGCACAGCGTTGAGGAGTAACACGCCTTGATGAGCCCAACGTGTGAGATCGCCGTTCCTTCGAGGCGGTATGGCTAGATCTGCTTGAAGCTCTTTGAAGATATTATGTAGTGATGGAGGCAGTGGTATGCCGTCTTGAACTGAAAAGGAGAGGCCGTGTGCTTGACCTGGGCCGTGATACGGATCTTGCCCAAGAATAACTACAGAGAGCGACGCTGGTGGCGTGAGCATGAATGCTTGAAAAATATCTTCCTGCTTTGGATAGATAGTGTGTCCTTGGTATCGCTCGGTGTGTAGCTGATGTAAGAGTTTTTGTAGGTAGGGCTTTTCATGCTCATATGATAGCAAGTGAGCCCAGGGTTCGGGTACGAGCTGTGAAGCATGAGACAATGCAGTAATATTATTTTCGAAGCTGTTCATGTTGGAGCGTTTCGTCTCTCATGCGAAGGTATGATTTATAGCGAGAAGAAAAAAGAGTACCCTGTTCAGCAGCATTGCGCACAGCACACTCAGGTTCTTTTGTGTGTGTACAATCGATAAATCTACAGCTTGAGCTCCATGCAGCTATGTCGGGAAAGCAGTGAGCGAGTGCCTGGCTAGGAATATGAGTAACTCCAAATTTTTGAAGTCCAGGAAGATCAATAATAATAAAGTGAGTGTTCTGTGCAAGTGTGGCAACATGCGCAAGCGCCATGGTTGTAGTTTGTTGACCCTGTCCGGTGTGTGAAACATCACCGACGCGTTGCCGCGCACCTGGAACAAACGTATTAATGAGTGAGCTTTTACCAACTCCTGATACGCCGCAAAATGCAAGTATCGGGGTTTGGTCTGATTCATGATTTACAGCAGCGGGAAATTTTTCAGCAAGGAATGTTTGAAGACTATCAAGGCCACCTGGAACTTTAGTTGATGTACGAAGTACATTGATGCCCATCTGCTCATAACAAGGTGAAAGATCGTGATTCTCTGAAAGGATATCAGTTTTATTAAAGATAATGCTGCAAGATATGCCTTCGTAGTGGCAGCTTGCTAGGGTCCTATCAATGAAATCTTCACTCAGTAGTGCGCCACCTGCAGTGACAATAAAGAGGTGGTCTAGATTTGCAGCGAGCTCTTTTGTTTTCCCAAAGTACGAACGGGATAAAATATTTTTTCGTTTGTGAATAGCAGTGATGCTGCTTGTAGAAAGATTGATGTCAACAAAATCACCAACAACGACTGATTCGATTTTCGATGGAATCGTCACATCATACACAGCAGTATGAGTGAGAAAGATAGTCGCTTTGCGACGTGATACAGAACGAACAAGTCTGTAATCCGTGCTTTGTGAAGTCGTGTTATGGTGTTGCAACGGTTCCTTTCACTTCCTCGGTAGCGTGCTGTTTTTTAATCTCATCTTTCACTTCAACGACGGTACTTTTGGTTTTTTTCCAGACAGTATTCCAATTAATATCTTTTGCATGCTCGTGGAGGTACATGGAGATGACGGTAAAGAGTATCGGGGCAACCAGTGGGGCAATTATACCACGAGTGTTAATGCCTGGTAGTACTTTGACAAGAATCCAGAAAAGTATGCCATTGGCGAGTACTAGGGTAACTGCATGAATTGTAAAGGAATTTGGGACTGAAAAGAAAAGAGCGGCGTCCCACAGTTGTGTGTTTATGAAGGCAAGGGAGACTACTGCGATGAGGGCACTGAAAGGCCCAGACACAGTAAAGCCGGGTAGGATGAAAGCTGTAAGGAGCATCGCCACCGCTTGGGTCATCCAGATTTCAAATTTGAGGGCTGGCACTATTTCCATGGCTCACATTGTAGCGCATTTCACGGAGTTGAGAAGGGTTTGAAACCGCGGTACGATCTCCTCTATGGCGCGACTTAAAGGGTATCTTAAAATGATTAAGCGATTTGGAATTTATTTCCTGCCGGCTCTCTATCTGTTAGGCGCTGGCTCTGTTGCGTTGGCTTATCCTTCACTACTGACGCAGATTCTGAGTGTTTCAGTGATTGTTCTTGGAATCGCTCTTTCTTTAGTGACGTATCGTTTTTTGGTGCTGCTTCAATTTGCTAAAGATATCCTCAGAAAAGTTGAGGCCCAAGTGTTGATTTCACCAAAAGTTGCTTCTGAAGTTGCACATGCTGCACAGGAAGAGCTTGAGCGAATCCTCTCTGAGGACTTTGAAGAAGCGCTTGTTGATATTAAGAAAGAAGTTATTCACTAATTTCTTTGGCCTCGCTTTTCGAGACACAGATTCGTCTCGTATTATCCGACTACTGCAATCGAAAGAATACCAACAAAGAATTGATTGGCGAATAGTAAGCTGGCCATCCATAGGAGCAGTGTGGCGATGCTCAGTCGAAACAGCTTTTCTGGTGCAACATGACCAAGATGCTTGAGTGCAAAGGGAACGAGCGTGATAACCCATAAAGCGCCAAGAAGCACAAAGCCATGAATGACAGGAAAGAGTGCAAAGATGATGAACCAAGGCGAGCCAGCTAGGATAGTTATTTTAAGAGCATCGATGCGTGAGGCCGTATATCCCTGAGCATTGAGAAGACCCTCAATAATGAGCGACCAAAAATGAAAGACGACAACCGAGATTGCGAAGGTAAAGAACGCACTCATCGCTGCTACTGATGGAGGGACTGCGCCGTTGCTGCCTTGTAGTAAAAAGGCAGTGCTAAAGCAAAGCGTAGGGAAGAGCGCGAGCGGAAAGATATAACCTGTATAGAGTGATCGAATGCTTCCGCTGTATGCATTGAGCAGTGAGAGCGCTCGAGTTCGATCGAGGATAGTAGCGCATGCGAACGAGAGTGGTGAGAATGCGGAATCTGAGGCCATGTATCCGGAAAGGATCACACGAAGGCGTCTTCTGCGCCACCACCAATTGCAATTTTGCCTTCGGCTTCGAGGCGTCGAACAATATCGACGATACCCTGTTGAACTTTTTCGACGTCTTTGAGTTTGACTGGTCCCATGTTCTGGAGATCTTCTTGGATCATTGCCGCTGCACGTTGTGACATGTTGCGGAACAGGAGATCGCGTAGATCCTGACTTGCTGTCTTGAGTGCAAGCACAAGTTGATCTCTTGGAACTTCCTTGAGTACAGTTTGAATGCCTTTGTCGTCGATCTTTTTGACATCTTCAAAGGTAAACATGAGGTTGCGAATCTGTTCAGCAAGCTCAGGATACATCTCTTCAATTTCAGTAATAATGCGCTCTTCATTGTTACGGTCAACAAAGTTGAGGATATCAGCAGCAGCTTTTGGTCCACCAATCTCTTCTTCTTCGTTGAGCCCGCTTCCTTTAAGCTGTGAACGAAGTACTTCGCGCACTTCATCGAGCACATCAGCTTTTACGTTGTTGAGATTTGCAATTCGGATAAGAATATCAGTCTGTGCTTCCTCGTTCATTGCTTGAAGCGTTGTCGCTGCCTGATCGGGATTCATCTTTGTCATCAGGAATGAAACAGTCTGTGGATGTTCTGCTGCAATAAATGAATTGAGAATTTTTACAGGGACATCTTGAATGATTTGGCTAATAGGTTCTTTACGTGCACCGGTGATGTATTCAAGCAGGCCTTCGCCTGCGCTGTCTCCGAATGCGCTTCCGATAACGTCTCGAGCAAATTCACGACCATCGACAAGAAGCGTTTCGCTCGCTTTCATTAAGTTGCGGAACTCACGGCTAATAGCAAGCTGCGTCTCACGATCAACTTCAGATACTGACATGAACGCACGGCTAATACGTTTTACCTCTTGTTCGTTGAGGTGCTGCAATACTTGCGCAGCCAGATCCTTCCCTAAGCTTAGTAGGGTGAGGGCGGCTTTTTCTGTGGCGGTGAGTTCACGTCCCATTTATGCTACTTTAGATGCACTTGTTTCCAATAACGGATCGCTTTGCGAGAGAGATGAGCTAACTCGCTAAATTTATTAGTTTTTTATGTCTGATGTTCTGAGCTCTCTATTTCAACAGTACTTTAGATGCGATCCGCTAGAGATTCGCACGCTCCAAGCGCACGCTTCTGATAGGAAAATTTATAGGGTCATAGGGCCAGGGGGGCTGACTGCCTGTGGTATTGAAAACCCTGTGATTCAGGAAAACAGGGCATTTATTTATTTTGCACGTCATTTCCATTCGATTGGTTTACCGGTACCTCAAATATATGCAGTGAGTGCAGATGAGGCCTTTTACCTTCAGGAAGATCTAGGTGATACAACGCTCTTTGATGAATTAGCGCAGCTACGAACACAAGCAGATCCATTTCCTGCCGCAATTGAAAAGCGCTATGAACAGATCCTTTCGATTTTGCCACGGTTTCAAATTGAAAGCAGCGTTAGTCTTGATTTTAGTTACTGCTATCCAACTTCAGTCTTTGATAGTCGTGCGATGCTGTGGGATATGAACTATTGTCGTGAGAAATTTTTAGAGAAAATAGAGATCCCATTTGACGCCGATAAGCTGCGATTAGACTTTGATGTGCTGGTGCAAATTTTAAATCATACTGATGGGTCGTATTTCATGTACCGTGATTTTCAATCACGCAACATCATGATTAAAAATAACGATCCATTCTTTATCGATTTTCAGAGTGGTCGTAAGGGACCGCTACAATATGATCTGGTGTCCTTGCTCTACCAAGCGAGTGCTGAGATTCCGGAAGCGACTCGTCAACGGCTCATTCATCATTACATTGAGCAGGCAAGACGATATACCGTGATTGATACGGATCAATTCCTTAAAGAGCTTCATGGATTTGTACTCTTGCGTATCTTGCAGGTGCTGGGTACCTATGGTGTACAGGGGCTTGAAGGAAAAAAGCAGTACTTTTTAGCGTCAATTCCTCGGGCAGTGAGAAATTTATCGGCGCTCTTATTGAGAGCTCAGGAGCTTTTCACAAAGCTTCCCGAGATATCAGATATTTGTCAGCGGCTTCCTGAACATATTAACAAAAAAGGTTTTACATGAAAATTGTTATTGGTAGTTTTTCATATCGCATTGGATATCCTGTAGATTCGTCTCCGCATGGTGGTGGATTTGTTTTTGATTGTCGCTGTATCAAAAATCCTGGAAGAGAAGAGCAGTACAAGTGCATGACTGGTCAAGATAGTGCAGTACAGCGCTATATTGCTGCCCTTCCTGAAGCTGAGCAGTTTTTTGCCTCTATCCTATCGATTGTGAGCCATGCGTTGGTAACGTATGAGCAGCGTGGTTTTGATTACCTGTCAGTGCAGTTCGGCTGTACTGGTGGACAGCACCGTTCGGTTTATTTTGCAGAGTTACTTGCAAAAACACTCCAGGAACAGCAGCGTGGATCTGTTGAGTTAACGCATCGGGACTGTCCAAAATTTTCGTGAGTCGTACATGAGAGCAATGGTATTAGCAGCCGGCTTTGGTACACGTTTAAAAGCATTAACACGTTCGCTGCCAAAGTGTTTGATTCCACTGTCAGATGGTTCAACCATGCTTGAACGGGTCTGTCTGCAGCTTAAGCATGCTGGTGTGACCGACATTATTATTAATCTACATTATTTACCTGAACAGATTAAAGCTTATGTAGCTGCAAAGCAGTCATTTGGTCTGCACATTGAATTTTCATATGAGGAAACCATCCTTGGTACTGGTGGTGGATTAAAGCGAGCAAGAAGTTTCTTTAGTGATGGCAAACCATTTCTGCTCCATAATAGTGATGTTTGGAGTACTGTTGATCTTGCTGCACTCTACAATGCACATCAACCTGGATCGATTGCGACACTTGGCGTTACGCTTCGCGATACAAAGCGACCGCTTTATTTTAATAGTAATTTATCACTGCTTCCTATTACAGCACCGAGTGGAAGTGGCGATGAGAAGCCTTATGGATTTTCAGGTATTCAAGTGATCGATCCAAAGTTTTTTATGTTTCTCGATCAGTTTGAAGGAGAGTTTTCGACAATACCTGCTTTTTTTGCAGCAGTTCGGGCTGGTATGCCTCTCTACGGCTATGATATGTCGGAATCATTTTGGCTTGATATGGGTTCACCAGAAAAGCTTGAAGAACTAAATCAGTATATTTTGAAACAGCCATGAAACGAAGCAGTATTAAAAAACATTTTGCAACACCTATCTACTATACGCCGCTTATGACTGGCCAACGAGGTAAGCGCTTCCATAGTGAGCTTGCAGAGGAGTGTTACCGTATTCGAGACCTTGATCGAGTCGGCCAAGCGTGGTGTCAGAAGAACTATGTTGGTGGCTATACATCGTATAGCTCTATCGCAAACCTTCACGAGCGATCACATTCATTTATTACCCTCGAAAAACAGATTCGAAAGCATGTGTATGCATTTGCAAAAGAGCTGCGCTTAAACTTAGGCGATCGTCCCCTTGTGATGAGTGATTTTTGGGTGAATATCATGCCGACTGCGGTGACGCATGCATTGCACCTTCATCCACTCTCAGTGATCAGTGGCACCTATTATGTCCAGACGCCGCGTGGTTGCTCGTCTATTTCCTTTGAAGATCCTCGCTTGCCGATGTTTATGGCATCTCCTCCGCGATATACGGATGCGCAAGGTAATGATGGTATGTTGGTGTCATATCCCGCCAAAGCTGGAAACCTTGTGTTGTTTGAGAGTTGGCTTCGACATCAGGTATCTGCAAATCCTTCAAAAGAGGATCGTATCTCAGTGAGTTTTAATTATGCATGGGGCTAAGCTGTTCGAGTAGCGTCTTGAGTTGTCGCTGTGTTATCGCTTGGTCAGTAAATTCACCTGGATGTTGCGACAAGAATGCAATTATCGCGTCACGATGATCGAGAATACATTTCATTTCATCATCGATGTCAGCGCCAAATTGAATGAGCTCCTTTTCTTGTTGCCATCGGATAATTTTTTGAACGAGTACTTCACGCGAACGAAGTTGTTCTGGCGTGAGGAGCGAACTGGTCAGACGAGAAATTGATCGTCCCAGGTCTAGTGCAGGTCGAATGCCTTGCTCTGCTATACGTTGAGAAAGATAGAAGTGCCCGTCTAGGAGGCTTCGTATTTCATCAGCGAGCGGATCTTCGGTGCCATCTTGATTGGTGAGTACCGTGTAGCATGCTGTAATTGCTCCTTGATGAGTCGCTCCTGCTCGTTCGATAAATTCGGGTAGTTTGGAAAATACTGAGCTTGGATAGCCATGTCGAACTGGCATCTCATGTGATGCTAGTCCAATGTCGCGTAGAGAGCGTGCATAGCGCGTCAGTGAATCCATAATAAAGAGCACGTGGTTACCCTCTGAGCGATACTTTTCCGCTATCGCAAGGGCACTCTGAGCTGCCTTCACACGCATGAGGGGGAGTTCATTGCTTGTTGAAGCAACGATGACAGTTTTTTTACGAGCCTGTGGCGAGAGACTCTCCATGAACTCTTTGACTTCTCGACCACGCTCGCCTACTAATGCAATGACGCAGTAATCACAGGCAAAGTGTTCAGTCATTGATGCGAGGAGTGTTGATTTTCCAAGGCCAGCACTTGCAAAAATGCCAATTCGTTGTCCGCGAGCTAAAGGTAAGAGTGCGTCTATAGTCCGTATGCCAGTGAATGCTTGCGTATGAAGTGGTGCGCGCTCTTGAGGGCTTGGTGATTTGTTTTGTAATGTTAAATCCATAAAGGAGGGTGTCGCATCTTCGTTTATCATATCAGATGACAATGGTGTGGCCCGACCGAGTCCATCAAGAAGATATCCAAAGGGTGACGAGGGTACATTCATAGCAAGTGGTCTACCCATGCATCGCACTTGGTCACCATATCCAATGGCATGTCCTGCTTCGAGGGGCGCAATACTACATGCATGGAGCGCAGTGGCGATAATTTCAGCAGGAATACGTTTGTCATGGCGTGTTTGAATTTCACAGTAGTCACCCACCGCAGCAAGTGGCATCGCGGCTGTAATAATACCTTGGCTACAATGTGTAATTGTTCCAGTGCTTTCGATACGTACCATATTATTTCTTTCCAAGAATAATTTTCATTGCTGCTTTCACATCGTCTTGGAGCGTTTCTAGAATGTTTATTTCAAGGGATCCGTGTGGGGTGATAAAAATCAGTAGGTTCGGGTCTGCTGCAGGTGATGCATCTATAAGCATCGAAGAGTGCTCCTGTTCTTTAAACTGCAAAAGGGTTTCCTTCTGTTTGGTATGGCAGATAACTTTTGTCATTGAAATCTGTTTAATGCGAGCTTTTATTGCCTTTAAAATTTTTGCAGTCATGCGCCGTAGCCCTTCGGGTGATTCACTAAGTGTTGCTACAATAATAGCTTGCAGGTCTTGAAGGCATTGCTGTTCAAGGTATTTTTTATAGGCGCGAGTTTCAGGAGAGCACCGATGAAAACATCGAAGCGCTTCTTGTTGTCCTCGTAGGTATCCCTTTGCATACCCAAGGTGCTCTGATTGTTTACGAATAATCCCACGTTGTTTGCGGGCCCGTTTGAGGAGCTGTGCTGCTACTTTTCGAGTGCGCTTGAGCAGTACGCCTTCTTCTATCGCAACAGCTTTCTGCTGGAGTGCAGTAAAATCAATTGGTTGGAGTGTTTGGATTTGAACGATTCCTTTGGTCATATGGAAGGAATCGTTTAACTTTTTGAAAAGTTTCCAAAAATTCAGCAGTACCAAGCACACGAGAGCATAGACAACAGCCGAAAGTAAACAGAACTATACGAGCACTCTCAAAGATGAAGATATTGTCGGACGGAATAAAGTAATGCGCTACCTGAGGTGAAGCGATACAAGCTGCTAGTCCTGCACTGAGAGTGCTCTTAGATATAGATCGCCATAGGGGAGCCCATGAAAGCAGTGGATTTCGTTTCGCAACGATATACCCAGAAATACATGCAGTGATAAACATTGCGATCGATGAGCCCAGCGCAAGGCCAACTGCGCCAAGTTGAAATGCTGTCACTGATGTTACGATAAACGAGACATCGATGAATGAGAGAGCTTGAAAAAGCATTCCTTGCAAGGCTGCAACAGATAGCTGTGATGCTTCATAGCGTGGCAATGGCCCTGGTAATACTAAACAAAAGAGAAGTGTTGCAACTAATGTAGCCAAGCCAATGAGCGTTGGTGTGAGTGTGTCTTTCTTAGCCTGAAGGGCTCGAATGAGGAGTGCATGAAGGCTTACTGGTACTAACCCAATCGCATAGGCACGAGCAACACTGGCAGTGCCAGCGGCAGCGTATGCATCAAAGGCGCCTCGTTCAAGAAAGAGCGAGACTAAGAATGGTGAAAAGAGGAGCATCCCTGCAGTTGTTGGGATCATAAGAAATGCAGTAAATCGCAACGAATCAATAAGAGCTTTATTAAACTCACTGTGGTTTTGCTGCGCAGCAGTACGAGAGAGTGTCGGAAGCAAAACAGTTGAAAGTGCGATCGTAATCACACCAACAGGAAGCTGCACCAAGCGATCTGCATAAGAGAGCCAGGCAACGGCACCTGCTTCGAGGCTTGAGGCAAGTTGTGTGCTGATAAAGATAGTTAGCTGATAGAGTTGAGCGCCGAGTATCGCTGGAAGCATAAGAAGGCAGACAGACGTAGTACTCTTTGAGAACGGATTTCCTAGGAAGAAAAGAGGAAACCCTGCGCGCTTTAGAGCAGGCATTTGTGTGATGACTTGAATGATGCCACCAATAACGACTGAATACGAGAGCACGTATGCAGCTTCTATCATCTGAAAATATGCAGCAACGTAGGCACCAATGATAAGAACAATATTCATCGTTACCTGTGCCCAGGCAGAGATCCCAAAGATCTGCACTGAGTTTAGTGCGCCATTGAATAGGGTGATGAGGCTGACACATATAATGTAAGGAAACATGATCTGCGTGAGCTTCACTGCGAGCGCAAACTGCGTCGGGTCAGCAGTAAATCCAGGAGCTACCAATGAGACAACAGCTTCTGCGTACCAGATACCAAGTATGGTTACCGCACTTGTAACGATGATAAGGGCTGTAGCAATCGACCGAAATGAATCATGAGCTACCGTATCGCCCTCTTTAAGGCGATCGGCAAAGACTGGTATAAACGCTGAAGTCAGGGCTCCCTCTGCAAAGATACTACGCAGCATGTTCGGTATCCGTAATCCGACAAAGTAGGTATCTGCAATCAGAGAAGCTCCGAAGAGACGCGCGACAAGCACCTCACGCAAGAATCCAAGTGCTCGACTAAGCAGGGTAAGGCTGGCGACAATGGCAGTTCCCCGCAAGAGCGAAGAGGGTTTCGTTACGGACATAAAGGTGAGAGTATCCGAAAATTAGTTAGCTGGTGAGAGTATGAATGATCCTTTTTATAAACGTCCATGGAGTTTCGTCGGTGCCTCATACGGTCTGGGTTCCAGCCGCAAAGGCGCTGCCTTTGGTCCCCAAGCCATCTTAAATGCTGGACTTGTCGATCGATTAACTAATCTTGGATTAGACGTGAATTTGGGCCAAGTTATTCGCCCTGTCTTTGAACCATCGCTGCCCGATGAGCCTACGTTGCGGCATTGTCTGGAATTTTTACAATTCCATCAGGAGCTGGCCGCTGCAACGCTTGATGTCTATAAGAATAAGCATCGGCCAATTGTTGTCGGTGGAGACCATGCGCTGTCGATTAGCTCAATTAGTACTGCTGCGCAGTATTTGCGTTCAGAGCGTGGGGATCACTCTGAAATCGGTGTTATCTGGGTCGATACGCATGCAGACATTAATACCCCTGAGACAACGCCTTCAGGCAATATCCATGGGATGCCGTTGGCGGTGCTTATGGGTCTTGGAGACGAGCGTTTAACTGCACTGGTTGGAGGGCGTCCAGCGCTGAAACCAATTAACTTAGTCTACATTGGGCTTCGTGATGTTGATCCAGGAGAGAGAAAGCTCATCAGAGACCTTAATATTAGAGCCTATACTATGCGCGATATAGATGAGCATGGGATTGCGAAAGTAACTCGAGATGCATTTTCGTACCTTCAAGGAAAAACTGACGGTATCGTTGTCTCATTTGATCTTGATGTTTGTGATCCGCTGATTGCACCAGGAGTAGGCACCCCTGTATCAGGTGGTCTCACTGAGCGCGAAGCCCACTATATTATGGAGACGGTCTGCATGGTGCCGAATCTGTTGAGTGTTGAGTTTGTAGAGCTCAATCCAGAGATTGATACGGATGATAAATCCTTGCAGCTCTCGTTGCGCCTTCTTGCAAGTGCCTTTGGTTCGACCATTCTTTAGAGCAAAAAAAAGAGCATCGAAGATTCGATGCTCTTATCAAGAGAGGTAACGCTTGAGGCGAAACCTCTCTCTGATGAGGGGTAATTACTTACCGCCTTTCAACCAGCGGTCGATAATGGTTTTGAACTGGTCTGCTGGGTATGCACCACGGAGTGCAACGCCGTTAATAAAGAAGTTTGGTGTTCCTTGAACGCCAAGTTTATCACCCTGCTCAGCGTCTGCTTTCACAGCTGCTGCTGCTTCAGGAGATGCCATATCCTTCTTAAATTGTTCGACGTTAAGACCAATTTTTTTAGCCGCTTCTTCATAGAATGCTGAAGCAAGTTTATCTTGGTTACCAAAGAGCATGTCGTTCATCTCCCAGAATTTGCCCTGCTTTTGAGCAGCCCAGGTTGCACGAGCAGCTGGCTCAGCCTCAGGATGCATTGGAAGCGGCTTGTGTTTGAACGCAACTTTTACATCGTTCGGGTACATTTTGAGCACTTGAGCAACAGTATCATTACCACGTCGGCAGAAAGGACATTGGAAATCTGAGAATTCAACAATAGTCACTTTTGCATTTGCAGGACCTTTCACTGGAGCGCTGCCGAGGTCAATTTTAACTGGGTTTTTGAACTGGTTTTCAACTTCATTGCGCGCGCGATCTTCTTCCTCTTTCATTGCTTCTTGTTGACGCTTTTGGAAGTAGCTTTCAACAGTTTTACCAAGGGCTACTTCACCTTCAGCAGATGCGAGGAATTTTTTCATCTGGTCAGCGAACTGCTTGTCATTTGCCTGAGCAGAGGCGTCAGAAGAGGCGAGGAGGAGGGCACATCCAGCTATCAGCCAGGCCCTAGAAAAGACTGTATTTGTGAAATAGGTCATGTAAGATCCTTAAAAAAAACGATAAACTGTCGTACGGTTTACCAAAATTTAGCGAGGTGCACAAATGAAACTTTCTACCCATAAAATATGGCTACTTTTGACCTTGGTCGCATATTTATTTACTCTGCCTCTGTCTGCACAAGAAAAAGGAAAAACTATGTCTCTACACGCTACATTTAAGACATCAAAAGGTGTTATTGAAATAGACCTCACCCCCGAGAAAACTCCCATCACCGTCCTCAATTTCGTCAACCTTGTTGACAGAGGGTATTACAACGGTCTTTCTTTCCACCGCGTAATTCCTAATTTTATGATTCAAGGTGGTGATCCTTTTGGTAATGGAACTGGTGGGCCAGGATATAAGTTTGGTGATGAAATTGATCCTTCGCTTCGTCACGATCGCCCAGGTGTACTCTCTATGGCAAATGCTGGTCCCGGAACAAACGGCAGCCAGTTTTTCATTACACACCTCGAAACCCCATGGCTTGATGGGAAGCATGCAGTCTTTGGCTTCGTCACGACTGGGCAAGATGTGGTCAATGCAATTGCACAAGGTGATAAGATTGATACCGTGACCATTACCGGTGATTGGAAAGCGCTTGCAGAAGCTCATAAAGCGCAACTCGATCAGTGGAATGCTGTGCTTGATAAAAATTTCCCTCGTAAATAAGTAGTTCGTACATTTAATTTTTTCGATTCTTCCGCCATGAAACTTGGTGATACAAATTTTGTTGAAGTTTTTGAAAATGTTTCGCAGGAGGTTATTGCGGCCTCTGGGCAACAGTTTCAAGCACTGAAAGTTGCATGGCTTGGAAAAGAGGGAACCGTCAAAGAGTTGTTCAAACAGCTGCGCGATATTCCTCAGGATCAAAAGCCAACTGTTGCGGCTGCGCTCAATGAATTCAAGTCAAATTTAGAAGGGCTCTTTGAGCGCATTGAAAAGAGTGTTGCTGAACAAACACTTTTAGAAAAGCTCAGAAAGGAGTTTTTGGATCCGACACTCCCT
>JBILLA010000043.1:0-14888 GCA_044376365.1 Bdellovibrionota bacterium
CGGTACTATTCTTTGGTTAGTCGTAGTTTGGTTCGTTGTAGTTTGGTTCGTTGTAGTTTGGTTCGTTGTAGTTTGGTTCGTTGTAGTTTGGTTCGTTGTAGTTTGGTTCGTTGTAGTTTGGTTCGTTGTAGTTTGGTTCGTTGTAGTTTGGTTCGTCGTAGTTTGGTTCGTTGTAGTTTGGTTCGTTGTAGTTTGGTTCGTTGTAGTTTGGTTCGTCGTAGTTTGGTTCGTAGTATTACATGTATTAGTCGTTTTAATCGCATGTACTGTAATAGGGTTAGCGCATGGATCGCAGAAGAAGGTAAATTCCTGACAAGTTCTGTTTTCGGTATAAGGAGTTATCTCGCAATCAGGCCCAAGCGTTGGATCGCAGCTAGGTTCAGCTCCAGGAGATAGAACTTCTTCACAGCAAAGTTGTAGATTCGAGCCTGACTGCGGACATTCGCAATATTTTTTACTTTGTGGGCATTCTATCGTTGGACATGGACCAAGGTCAGAAGTACAGCTAATTGATCCAGCACAGAATGCAGCAATGTCTTGATTGATACGTGAACGTGATTGTTCTTGGCAGTCCTCGATACCAAGAGTAGCTGAATTGTTCGTATTGCACCTTACTTCGCATTGGCATGTGCCGTTCCAGCATCCACATCCTTGAGTGCAATTTTGCCCTTGGCATTGTCCTCTACAATTCTTCCATGAGCCATCTTGTTGACAACAAGCAGCTATATTATCGCAAAGCTGAGAAGCCATCTCTTGTCTACAAAGGGCAAGGTCATCGTTGCAGTCAGCTGTAGCCACTGAGGAAAAGCTGAGGGATGATAATAGGTATGATAGAACTACTAGAAAGAAGTATCGTGTGAATCTCATAGAAAAGCCTTTCGTTACAAATTGAATAATCCTTGAATTTGACTTGCTATAAAAATTGCATGACTTGTATCAGCAATAGTTAAAGATGTTGTGCTGCAAAGGTCGGGCGATGCGTTAGGTGCAAGCTCAGCAGGCCAGCTCACAAGAACCCCACTTTCACCAGTACAGCGTGGGCGCGCTTTGCTATCGAATGCATTTATGACGACAGATTGCATTAATCGCTGTATTAGTGTGTCAAGCCACGCTGCATTATCAGTACTTTTCTGTTTGAGAATAGAGGCTGCCTCAATGCAGGGTAAATAAGCTGAAGGTGCAACAGCATCATTATACAGCAGTTTTAATGATCCATCTGAAGTTTCAAGGGTTTTAAGGTTATCCAATGCAGCGCGCTGATATTCTTCGGTGCCAGTTGTTTGGAATAGTGAGGCATTAACTGTTGCAGACCAACACCGCGCAAAGGCCCATTCAGGATTAAGCGTCTTATATGTCTTCACTACATTTTTTAATTCGTTACCAGCTTGATCGACTTTTTTTATTGGGAGGCTTTGTACAGGGTGTATGTTAGTCTCATCCGTGGTTTTCATGATCATCGTGAGAAGGTCACGAACTCGAACTGCTTGTTGCAGAAAAAGTTTGCCCATATCGAGTAATTGTTGTTCTGCCTCTTTTTGCTTTAAACCAGGCCTTTGTGATTGTTTTCTTGCCTCGATAATGGTTTTTGTATAGAAATTTCTAAAATCAGAGTCGGCAGTCAGTTTGCTCATATCAATAAACTCTTGCCCTACCATGCCTAGAAGCATAGCTCCATAGTTTGATACAGAACTTTGAGCAGCAATCTCAGAGGCCTGTTTCGCAGTGTGAATATATCCATAAACAGCATATCGCATCTCTTTGGTAGCTTGATATGCCTGGTAGAAGCTCGCACCATGAACAAATGGCACTGAGTAGCTAAGATTGGTTAGTTTTGCAAACTCTGATGCGATTTTTTGTTTATTCTCTTCTGAAGGATTTCCTCTATAAATCGCAGACCTTCCAAGCAATTGCCATCCAATAGAACCAGCAGAGCTTGGCTCTGAGACAGTGCATTGACCAGATTCTTTGTCGCAAACGAAGCCTGCTCCGTCAAGATTAGTTTCAGAGGCAAAATCTAAAAAGGTAGAGGCCTCTTGGACAAAGTCAGAAGCAGTAACATGTTGTGGGGCCTGAGATGACAGATAAAAAAGATAGAAAGAGAGAGCAAAGAAGAATGCCATGCTTAGTACAAAGAGGGACAGTAGTATACTTTTTTTGCGGGGTTGGTCTTTCATATTAAATTTCTATAGTCTGCATCGGTACAAGCTTGCTAAAGCATGCCATACAACAGATTTTTAGCATATAAAGATAATGCGGCAACTTCTTGCCTGTGGATGCATCTGTCTTTTGCTTTATAGTTGCAAATTCTTGAGCTACGCATAGCCTTTGTTTTTTTCGATGATCCATCCCTGCCATGCGAGAAGGCAACATATGATCAACTACCTTTAGTAAAGCCATGTTAGATAACCAAGTACTCTCAGCCACTAATAATTATGCAAGTATATCAAATATATTAGGACATCACGAAAAATAATGTTTGAGTTTGAGCAGATAGTCTAAATTGTTCAATGTTATTAAATAGTTAATGGCGTTTTAGTATGCGTCATATTATAGTTTGCGATACGGCAAAAATGTGGTTACATTGAATTGAAGGTTTTAATCTGTGTTTTTTTGGAGTTTTCGCTTTGGCGTTGAGAGGGGATGTGCAAACGAAGTCGAGTGGTGTGGCTATCCTGGAATTCCTTATCAGTTTGCCCCTATTAATAATCCTTGTTGTTGGTATCGTAGATATCGGATCTTTCTTTTATCAAATGGAGCTTGCCTCTGATGCCGTTCGCTATGGTGCTCGAGAGGCAGCACGACGCTCATTTGGAAATAGCTCCAACCTTGATTGCCCTACGATTGAAGATATTGCTAGGGAAAAAATCACAACCTACATGACCAACACATTAAAGATTAGCCGCCACAATTGGGAGCTGGTGGATAATACCCCTCGGATTTGCTCACTCCAAGGTGCAGGAATGAACCAGGCGATTAACTTAGTCCAGGTAAGGGTGTCTATTCAGCAAACGGCTTTAGGAACCTGTTTATTTTGTTATTTAGGAATGTTTTCTAGTACTAGGCCAATTTTAGTAGTCAATGAGCTATTACCTCAAACCTGCAATGGAACAGTCAGTTCATGTTGAGTAAGTTTTCTAATTTGTATGTTGGTGCTTCCTCAGAAAGGGAAGGAATGAAAGGTTCTGTATTAGTTGAAGCCGTTATCGTGATGCTTTTGTTCCTCGCCTTTGTGGGAGCTGTGATTTATTGGGCACTGACGCTGCACTATCGTCAAATGCTTACTGATGGCATGACGGTTACACTGCGACGTATATCTGCAAATGTGAATCAGGTTGATTATCCTAATCCGACGTATTCGGCAGATGTATTAACAGCAATGTCTGGTGGAGGACCTGGCTCGTCCTCTATCGGTAAGCAGGTGATTGATTATCTGCAGCAAAAAAAAATGATACCTCGAATCTCTAATCTCGCTGTACAGAGCATGACCATATGCAAAGACACAACTTCAGGTGATTGTCGCATGAGGATGAAAATGTCTTACAGCAATCCATGTTACCTCTGTATCTTTATTGGTTTAACTAGTGTTGAAGTTCAAGTCGAATCGGGTATTGAAGATCCCTGCTTTCGAACTGATACTATGCCAGCAACTGGAAGAGGATGCTTTGCAAACTTACCATCGTGTTTATAAGAATGATGTTCTTCATGAAGGCTATCTTATCGAGAAAATATAGGACTAAAAAGACGCAGCGAGGTGTGTTTTTGATCCTGATGATCATACTGATGCCTGTGTTCATTTACCTTCTCATGCTTGTTTTTGATCTTGGTAAACGATTTCTAATCAGTCGACAGGCTCAAAACTTAGCTGATCTTTCTGCTAATGCAGCAGTCACCATGCTTTTGAAAGATAATCCTAATGTGATTACCTCTCTTTCGAGGGCAAAATATACCAACATGAAACCCTTGGTCAGTAATCTTGTAGGTCTATCACAAATTTTTATGAGTGCACCACTATCAGCCTATACGTTTAACGCTGGTGAAACGACCTATTATCCGTATGAATCAGCAGGGTATACCACTGATCGACTTACGGCATCACAGTCAGGTCGCGCAACTGTCAGTGTGACGCTTCGTCGATACGTGAGCTGTTTTAATGCGCTTGGTCAAGAGCAGGTTATCGATCTAGATAGTTCGTCGACCCATTGGTGTTTAGCAAACTATGTGAATACATCGGTGACGGTCTCGAATAATGCACCTTTCTTTGCTCGTTTTGTCGGGCTTACTGACCTTGGTGATGTGACGCGCGAGGCCTCTGCACATATTCGACCATCTGGGGATGCGTGTGCGCAACCATCCTGTGCTTCGTATGCTCCTTACCTTGTGGCGAATGGTAATACGTGGTCGATTAATACCGCGAACCCATCACCACCATGTCCGACGCCGACGCCGAGGCCGATGCCGACGCCGATGCCGATGCCGACGCCTATGCCAATGCCGATGCCGACGCCTATGCCAATCCCTTTGCCGTGATATGTACAGGGTTCACTCAACGATATTTTCCAAATATGCAGTTCTTTTTGGATGATGTGGGTTGTATCGGGAGTGTATGGTATCGCAACAGATAGCATGGTCATTGATGAAGCAGAGCACCTTGCCGCAGCTGTTCAATATATTGATAGCGGCACACAAACTATCAATGCATTTCATACACCATTATTGAAGTTGATAGCAGGCATTCCACTTTTGTATAAGAGCCCACGACACGAGCGCTACAAGTGGGATGCCTGGAAAAAATCGAACTGCAGTAGCAAGGGTGAGAAAGGGCACCAGTCGCAAACTTGTCTTGCTTCAAAAGCGCAATGGCAGACAAATATAGAAAAACCAATCATAGCGAACATAGGAGTATCCAATCTATATAAATGAAGAAATGGCCTGACTTAGTAAGAGGCAGAAAGTTGTTGCGGCAAGTTGAAAGCAAAATCCATAGCGCAGCACAAGAAAAATACCGATAAGCAAGAACATCAAGCCACACAGGAATACTTTAAGAATCGCACTGAGTTTTCAAATAAATAGAGGTATCACAATCTTACTTGGTATCCTTTAAGCTGTATGCACATCGAAATCCGATATAACTTGTTGTGCTTGATGGTGCATGAGAAAGATTTATTGCATAGATGCCGGCTTCTTTTGGGTTCCCCCATGCACCACCGCGCAACACAGCTTTTAATGATTTATCTTGCTCTTGAGTTGCACCCCACGAGTCACCAGGATCAACATAGATTTTACCGATGCCTTGATTGCTCGACCAGCTCTTGTTGAGCGGTGCAAGATCAGCCAACGATCTCCAGTCAGTTACTTCTGAAAATTCAAAATACTGCGCGTTTTGTGGGTTCGTCTGAAAGCGCGGCATATCACCAGTGAGTCCATCAGCATCTTGTCCAACACCCGAGGGTGCTTTCGTTGTTGGTTCAAAGATAGGGGCATGATCCGTCCACTCCCATACATTGCCTGCAAAGTCCCATATCACTGAACCAGTTGGAAGCACAGCAGTGCGCAAGCTGCCCTCTGGTACACCACAGGTTCCTTTGCAGGTTAAAGAGTTAGAAAATCCACGTGCTTCACAGAAAAGAAATGAAGGTCGATTGGCAAAATCAAAAAATCTTTTAGACAGATCACATCCCCAGGTCATTGGTATGTCTTCATACTTCGCACCAAGAGCTTTGCCAACGCCGTTCTCATTACCAGCTGCAAAAAATACCGATGCGTCAGAACCTTTATTATTGATCGCCGTTTGAGCAATGTGATCAGCAATTGTCATCCACTCGCTATCTTTTAACAGATGATATCCATCACCTAATGATTGACATGCAGCTACAGCGTCGCGTTGCGAGATAGCAGTCCAAGGTTGTTGGTAGGGAAGTGACTGCGGTGTGCCTGCAACAAATTTAGCTTCAAACTGCATCGCGCAGAATGGTTTCGTTGCACGCAGTGTGCTCCCTGGAACATAGAGGTACCCCGTTGGGCAACCGTGTTCAAACAAAAGACCCTCTGCTTGATAGACAAGCGCAGGTAAGAACATAAACATGCCATATAAAGCAACGCATGAGGCAAGAGACGCTTTTAGAACTGACCACTTTCGCTCGATAAGCCACAACCAAAGGCGATGCAAAGATGTAAAGTCCTCATCAATTAGGAATGCAGCTCCACTTGCAAACATTGCAAAGGGAAAGAAAGTCACATTGATACTTACGTAGATCCCTACATTGAGGATGAACGCAAGGAATAATGCTAACCGACGAGTGTTTTGAAACCATACAAGGAATACAGCGGAAAGCTCGGTGATGGATGAGCCAATAGTAAACGCTGCAATCAAGAGCGGAAACTCTGCAAGGTAATAGGTATTGAATATCCCGTACTGGCTGCTGATGACTCCTAAGAATTCAGTGCCATCGGCCCATGAAGCACCTTTGAGTTTTGTTATAGCTGCGTATAGATAGATGATAGCGAAATTGATCTGAATCATGCGCAGTGGCCAGCCGCTGATTGCTGTAGCTGAATTTTTTTTCGTGGGCAGCCATATAAGCCAGAAAAGCACCATGAAAAGAATCTCGCTTCCACCGTATCCGATTGAGGGAAAGCGATTATAAAAGCTCATGTATCCAAGCCAGCTTATCGCTGCTGCAAGTTGGGTTTGTATGCCGAATAAAAGAGCAACCGCAGCACTCAGTGTTACAGAAAAAAGCACCCACACAAACCACAGATCATCACACCAAAAAAGCAGACTGGTTCCGTTGCCTCCACCACTGACACTTTTGATGGTCATAGCCTGAGCTGCCGTGAGGTAGCCTTCATGAGAAAAAAATTCTTTAAGGTAAGGTGCAAAGATAAGCATACTGCCAAGAACAGGCAGTGCAGTTAGTATTTGCACGCAGCGCACGACACGGAAAGATGTTCTTCGATAGAACCAAGATAAAATCTGTTCAATCATAATCGCCCCTCGCAGGTATAGGTTGCATAGGGCTCATAGCGTGGCGATTGGTACGGGATACCATAGTTAGTAAACAGCTCATATAAAGGAACAAAAGCGCTTTCAAAGTAAATCGTCTTTAAAGCGCCAGAGGCATGATGTGGTTTCTCTAAGTGTAAGCATGCATCTTTGATAAACCCATTGAGGACATAATTATTTTGATCGCCACTATCATGGCGCGCCATCATATCTTCCATCACTTCATTCCATACGGAAGGTGCGATACTAGAACGAAGTGGAAAGAAATCATGTATGATTTCGGACTTGTCCTCAAAGGCATAGCGAACACGGCGAATAGCAGCCCCTTTGGTTACGGTTGGGAACATCCCCCAGCCGCGGTGAAAGAACCCAAGTTTCGACAACACGTACTGGTCAATCGGATTGTAGAGCGCTTTGATAGCCCCCTGGGGCATGTTCCTGACGATGGTTGCAGTAAGAAAGAAGACTGCCAACAAAAAGCCAAGCAGCGGTATCAAAGATTTTCGAGTCATAGCGCTATGAGGATGTATTGAACCACAGGGTGACTAGTATACAGGTAGTTATCTTTAAGAAAACCGAAAAACCGAATGGGGTAGTGTTTTCATGATGTTTGAGGCTCTAAACCCAACTATCTTTAGCTTTTGAATTGAAGGATACTAAAAGCCACAGTCATACCGCAGAATGATGAGGCAATATGAGTAACTACCAGACACAGATCCTTGCACTTGCAGCGATTGCGAGTAGTAGTGCGAATTCATCTGCGTTGTCTGAATTGGTAATGCCTCAGATCTCATCAGTTGTTCAGAAAACATATTATTGGGCGGGTCAATCACTTACAGCAACAGATCTGATAGCACCAATTGTTGGCAAAAATGGAGCTGTTTCTATTCCAGTTATTAAGGATGGACAAATTTCCTCAGCATGGTTGAACAAAGACAATGCGTTTCAGGTATCAATCCTTGATACGAAAGAGCAAATTGTGAAGTCAACACTGAGTGGTATTGGTGAATTGATTAGTAAGCCATTTCTTATTAAAGAGGGCATGGACAGCTTGGAATTCCAAATCACAGGCAAGGGCGCTATGTCGTCTACCTATGCAAAGCTTGAGGTGAGTGTTGATGGTGGTAAATCTCAGACTTGGTCAAAGTTAGCACCGATTTCTTCTACATCATTGCAGCCAGTGAAGTGGGATCTGAAGTCACTACGTGAGAAAAACCAGGGCAAAGATATTGTTGCAAGAGTATCACTTGTTGATGGTAGTGCGAGTGAGTTGATTGGGGTTGGAGAGGCTGGTGCCATAAAATCTCTTGTGCCATCAACGTCAACGAAATTTTCCCGAAAGTTTGACCTTGAGGCCTCAAAAGTCAATCTTTACATTGTCAGGAATGATCCACTTTATGGACCATACACCGACAATTCGGTTTTCAGCAACAAATACATGGCTGGCTTATTTGGTCGTACCAACATAAGCCCTGCCGATTTTTTATTATTACAGGATGCTGTCTGGTATAATGTATGTACTAATGTGCAATTTAAAGCTTTTGAATCATATGTCTCTCTTGGAAAACGTATTAGGCAAGAGGTAGAAAGGACAATCGCTGAGAGACCTATTTCCGAAAATCAAGATTTTTCTAACAGTAAGCTCCACTCCTCATTAGTAGCGCTAGGTGTTTGCGCCTGGACTTTTATGAATTGCGAGTATGATACAGAGCTATCATTCAAAAATCCTGGATTTACCAACAGTTTTAAATCTGGACAACCGCTTCTCGATACTAATTTACCCCATCCAAAATCAATCTGTAGTGGTATAGCTCTCTTAACCCGAGATCTGGCACGTTCTGCGGGCTTGAAGGCTAACTACGTCGGATGCTTGGCAAGAACACCAGGAAAAGGTTTTCAAAGTCCCTTTAACTCCAACCACGGCATCGTTGAATTCGACTTTGGTGAAGGCTGTATTTCTTTTGCAGATACGACCATAGGCTCAACTCTAGGCGCTTCACGTTTCGATCGTAATGGCAATGTTATAGGGACAGGTAGGCTAGCAAAGGATGTATTACTTCCAATGCATCCCGGGGAGTTTGAAGTATTTTTTGCCCTATATCGAGCAAAAGACGAAACGCCTATAAGATATCTCGATAAACAAATGATCGAACCGGATGAGTTTCTTGCTACTTGGTCATTGCCTACAACTACAGCACATATTAAGAAAGCTTTTGAAGTTAGTCGTAATGATGATAAGTTAAACCTTGGCTATTAGTCTTGTGCTTTGAATAATTATGTCTAGCAAGGGTAGGTATGTTTCCCTATTAGATCACCTACTTTCTCTCTCCAAATTCTATTCACCCGCGTGCAACACGTAACGCTTTTACCGCTCTAAACCCAACTATCTTTAGCTTTTGAATTGAAGGATACTAAACGCCACAGTCATACCGCAGAATGATGGGGCAATATGAGTAACTACCAGACACAGATCCTTGCACTTGCAGCGATTGCGAGTAGTAGGAGCTCTAGTATTTCACCTACCTCAGAACTTTCATCTTTAGTAACCCCGCAAGTCTTAGATAGTCTAATATCCCCAATTTCGGGCAAAACTGAGATGGCACTTGCTGATTGGGATTCTCAATCCTTACTCGATAAAAATCAGAGCAAAGATATTGCTCGTCCTAGGATAAAATTAGCGATTGAAAACGGTGCTACACAGTCATATATCAATCAGTATTGTGATGTTTTACGTTCTAAATATTCTTTGCCTGGTCTTTGGGTTTGTATTATCAAAAAAGATACCATCCTTTGTCAGTACGCATCAGGCAGTAATGGTTTGCCACAAGCGCACAACGCCTCTATCGATGATCAGCTAATGATCGGATCTATTTCTAAAATATATTGTGGATTTCTTGTAGCTAGACTTGTCACTGAAGGCGTTGTGCGCTGGGATACTTCCGTAAGAGCGGCTCTGCCCGATTTAGCAGAACAATACCCTAACCACCCATCGATTGATGCTACGATTGAACAACTATTATCTCATCGTTCTGGATTACGAAGATCTAATTTTCAAGCAGATAAATATGGCAAAACACCAGGTGGTTATCGTAAGGCAGTGATAGAGAATTTATTTACTAATTCACCCGTAGGCACACCAGGCCAAGTGTATGAGTATTCGAATGGCACAGATGTCATAGCTTCAATTCTTGAGCGTGTAACTAATAAGTCTTATGCGGAGCTTCTTCAAGAATATGTTTATAAACCGATGGGTATGACGACTGCTCAGTTTGGCCCGTCCGAAAAAGCTGTATTAGGAAATTTTCTTGAAAGTAATGGTAACATTGTCCCAGGCAATCAAAATAACATGCCACAATGGATGAATGCTGCGTCTGGTAGTATTGAATCATCAATAGTTGATTTGGCTAAGTTTGGTGCCTTCTACAGTTCATCGGGATTAAGTGTGCCAAGCCTTTCAAAAGCCTTGAGTTGCCCTTTTGGCAATGGAAGTACAATTGGTGCATTGTGGTGGGAAGGTGCTGCGCCGGATTGGTTTATGCATAATGGAAGTACTGGACGTGGTGAATACTCTTGGCTTGGTTTTAATCCTAAGAGCCAAACTGCAATTGCAGTTTACTATAATCTCAATCGCCGTGATGGGTCGTTGCGCGTACCAGAGCTTGAACTAGATTTAATAAAAAAAATACAGCCCAAATAAGCTTCTATTGAAAGCAAATTGTGCATCATTTCCCATATCCCAAATCCCCAGCACCCGCGTGCAACACGTAACCCTTTTACCGCTCTAACCCCAACCATCTTTAGCTTTTGAATTGAAGAGCAGTCTTTGTTCAAGAAAGAGCAACGATAGATATTTCTTACATTCGCCTATGAGTAAAAATACGTTGAAGCGTAGGCAGATCCCTTCGCGGAACAATAAACGCCATCAGTAAGCAGATCATAGTCTCACTTAAAAATGTCACATTCATAGTAAGCATTATCCCCACATGCATTAGGATAAGAGCAGTTATGATAATTGTTCGCGTTTGACTGAACCAAATTAAAAATGGAGCGGAAAGTTCAAGAAACATTGGGCCATATGTAAGCAGCGCAACTATAAAAGGATGGTCTTTAAGCCAAGTAAAGTCCCAGTATGCTCCGTAAATATTGAGGACCTCAAACATCTGTGTACCAGAGAGCCACATTGGTTCACGTAATTTCATCAGCGCTGAAAAAAAGTAGATAAAACAAACCTCTAATTGAATTGCCAATCGCGCCCAATGAATTGTTTGCAATGTGGTTGATTCAGTATATTCATTATCGTCCTCATCTAGAAAAATCAGAAAGAAAAGGGCGAATATTAAAAACTGATAGCCACCATAATAGATGCTTGGTAAGCGGTTTACGAAACTAATGAGTAAAGCGTATGTAATTGCAGCAGTAATTCGTGGAAGCCTATTAGTAATAAGCAGAATGAGGCTTGTAATAAGGATAAGATAGAGAGGAAACACCCATGTGTCTGGTGTAAAAAAGAGGATGCTCCACGTATGCGCAGCGGCGCGGGAAAGAATGATTTGTTTGTTTACAGCGCCAGAATCTTTAAAAAGAAAATCTAAGAGGTTATACCAACTGACCACATGAGCAAGTACACCGATGCCTATTGATGAGCGAATTAAATGTGAATGTTTCATTTGATTAAAGTTCGTTACAGGTATAGCTCCACTTGGTTACCCACGGTGCATCAAAGTCGTCTTGGTTTTTTGCTTTCAGTATCTGATCAAGAGTTATAAATCGCGTTTGCATTTCTAGCCTGTCGGTTGGTGCATTGAAGATTGTGCTGTAGGTTTTGCATAGGTGTTGTGAGAAGTTTTGTTTGAGAATGGCGCCTAAGGGAAGTGTTTGGTAGTACGCCAGGCGGGCCTGGGTTATCAGAAGGGGGTTTCTGGATGGAATCCAACGATACTGGCGACCAAATAAGTAGGTATGTGCTCCATTTGTACCTTCGATGCTGATGCGACTTTCTTCAAGCGAGTTTTCCCTGTCAGAGTACATACCCGATAGGTGCATATACAAACCAGACGAAGCTAGCCAATTAGATGTACCGTCTAGGTATCTAGTCAGCTGGCAGTTGGGAAGATTAAAGATGGCAAGGATGCAAAAAAGCAGAGTGATAAGTATCTTTTGTGAAGTATAACGCCAGGGGGCTTTTGGTGACTGGGTTTGATTCATGGCGATTACGGCGAGGAAAATAAGATCAGTAAAATCAGGCAATTATGGCGATTTAAGTGTAAGTATTTTTACGATATCACTTTTTCTTGCTTGAGGTCACGGGTTTTGACAAACTACTCACTTACTGGCGAATTCGTGAATTATTCTGAGGGCATACTATGACTTTCCTTGCTACTTTAGCTGCTGTAAATGCCATCGGTGTTGGAAACGCCCCTGCTGACCCTTCCTTATTAGATAAGCTGCTTGGTAATCAGGTGCCTCCGATTAGCGGCCGTGGTTTTATCTCAGATCCTTTCATGAATGCCCTTGTTGGTGGTTTCAAGAATAAACTTCTGGATGGTGAAGACCCTACACCAATTAAAAATAAAGAACCCTCAACTAATGAAATTTTTACTCCAAAAACCGCTGAAGACGGAACAGTAACTATACCTGTTAAGGTCGATAAAAATTCCAATGATGTATTGCCTTGGAAAACGGTAGAAGGAAAGTTTAGCACTACACCTGTTGAGGCGAGAATTGTATCTGGGATTTCTGTTCCAGCAACAGATTCAAAGAAATTATTAATAGCATCTTTTAATAGCCAAGTCGGTTCAATGCAAAGCTTTTACTTTAAAGTGACCGAAGGCATGAAGAGCTTAAAGTTTGGCGCTATTGGAACAGAGGGTAGCTATTATAACCTTGTAGAATTCGATAATAATGAGCCTTTAATCCGTCAAAATCCTGATAAGTCAACTGGGATTACTACAATTTCATTTCCTCTGGAAAAGTATGCCGGTAAGTATGTTGCTTTGAAATTAGTGGATAGTAAGGCGGAGAGTGTTGTTGGTGTTGGGGAGGGTAACATAGGTTTAGAAGTCTCTAGTACTGGGGTTAATGTTGGTGCATCAAGTACAAGATCTTCTGCGTTTTATACTTTCCCAAATTTATTTTTGGGTGCAAACAGGAAGCCTTTAAATAACTATCAAGCACTTATTGATGGTGGACAGAAATACGCCGAATATTTTGGCGTTAAGTCAGTTAACTCAATTAAAAACTTTGGAATGCCCCAGGAAGATATGTATGCAGTACTTGTTGAAGTTAACAAGTTTGTTGCTAAACCGCAATTCGACCACAGTCCTGAAAACTGGAGAACTCTTCCGCATAGATTAACAGACGCTGCACTAAAAGTCGCTACTAACAAAGCCCAATCCCTTGGCTATGAAGTTATAGGGACTAATACTCATGCTGATTTCGAATACATGGTAAAGATCGTTGCCATTCAGGAATGGTTTAAAACAAGATTCCTATATGATCAGGATATTGCTTCTGGCAAGGTTGCAAGGATAGATTTCCGTGACGCGATGAATTCTACCTTACCCCGTGGTGTATGTGGTGATCTGTCTTGGGGGATTGTTTATTTTGCAACCTCTGTTGGTTTGAAAAATGTTTTTAAAATTGAAGGATCCGATAAGAATCCAAATGGGACTAAATATGGGTTTAGTCATAGTTGGAATGCCGCAATTTTACCCTCTGGCTCTGTGGTTTTTGCAGATCCAACTCGAAACTACTTCGCAATTGATAATGACTTCAGATCACGTAATGGCCTGACTTTCTCGCCATTTAGCTTCAGTATTGAAGCATGGAACCAAGGTTTCTTTCTTCATTATTATCACAATCAATCCATAATAACTGGTAATGTACTAACCGCAGGAGATGTGCAACCTGTTTACCTCACTCCTAACTCCAAGAATTTTGGAACAACTAGTGGTGTAGATTATTTCACTAAACAAAATTGGAATAATTGGTTCGATTTGAGAACACCCGAGAGTTTTGATAGAGCTTGTGCATATTTTTTCTTTTCCGCTAAAGCTAAATAGTATTTGATTAATGTATTGACTATTAATAGCTTGGAAGCAAGCCAATGTACCCTTGTGTAATAAGTTCAATCAATCAAATACTCTTAATGTCATTTTATTCAGACTTAGTAAGGTCTTGTTTAGATCAAGCAGGGGGGTGAGGTGATCCCCATTTAACGGAACGCCCATTATGGGTAGGCGACTATCTTCTAAGCCCCAGATGAGTTTGTCCCGAGAGTTCAAACTGAAGCGGACTTAAATAGTACAAGAAAGAATGAGCTCTTCTTGTGTTATAAAAACCTTCAGTATACTTGAAGATTCTCTCCTCAGCATCACTGCGAGTATTGAGGTTATAACTTTTTATTGCATCAACTTTCAAGCTTCGAAAAAAAGATTCAGTAACAGCATTATCCCAACAGTTTCCTTTTTGAGACATACTCTGTTGTAAGCCATATTTATTCACAAGGTTGCGGTACTCTTCGCAGGTATACTGAATACCTCTGTCAGAATGAAGTACCAATCCACTATCTGGATTTCTCTTTAAGATAGCTTTCTACAAAGCAAGACAAACAAGTTCAGCTGTAATTCTTTTACTTGTTGCCCACCCAACTACAGCACTTGAAAACAGATCAATAACAACTGCCAGATATAACCAGCCTTCTTCAGTCCAGATATAAGTTATATCAGTCACCCATACTTTGTTTGGTGCAAGTTGTACAAACTCACGATCGAGATGGTTATCACCTACTGGATTGGTATGCTCTGAATCTGTCGTTACAACATGTCGCTTTGGCGCACCTTTACCTTTAACCCCAATTTTCCTCATTAATCTTCGGATTATCTTC